>CAMDLI010000034.1 GCA_945901615.1 Spirosoma fluviale | reverse complement strand
CTTGGGCAGCTGCGAGTTGCACGCTGCACCAAGAGATAAGAAACACTAAAATCAACTTGCTGTACATCATCTTAACTTACTTCAATTGGATTGCTTACTTGGATGCAGCTTAGCTTCCTAAGTTTGGCTGGGTTGCTGTAGTCGTATTGACATACTCCATCTGGTCCGATGACGATTAAAGATTTAGGTCCAGGGATCAGGTCTACGGACTTCATGGATTGAAGAAATTCCAATTGATTTTTATCGATGGTGAGGACATCCGAAGCGTTGAAACTTTTGAGTCCATGCTTGCCTTCCGCCACATAGAGGTAGTTTTCTGCCAATCCCAATCCGTGGGGGTTGAGCATGGGGTAAGCTTTTAGGAGTTTGGGTTGGTAAGGATCCTTGATATCCAAAACATGGAGTTCATTTACCCCATTGACACAAAAATTCCCACTGCGCAGCGTCACAAATGCATAGTCTTCGTTGACTACCACTGGATCACAGGACAGAACATGTTCGTAAACAGCCATGCGTTTAGGGGCAGCGGGATTGGAGGCATCGTAGATGTGCAAGCCTCGGTTGGAACCAATGAATAGTTTCTGATCAAACGGAAAGATGGTTTCAATGCCCCAGCCCAGATCTAAGGGCTTGAGGAACTTGGGTTCAGCTGGGCTTTCGACATCAAATACACGGAGGGTGTTTTGATCTACGGCAAACAGGTGCCCGTCCATCAGTGTAAATCGGGCCATGGATCCGCCGGTGCCATAGCTTTGAGACGCCTTAGCCATGTTGGCTTGTAGGCTCATGTTGGGACGAACCATCCACATGGTTTCAAATGCCATTTGTGGGCTTTCACTTGTGAGTACGGTATCCTTGAAGGTGATAATTTTTCCGGTACTGTGCTGGTAGAGGTGGGTAAACACATCTTCCACCCGCTTGACTAGGCGGATATTTTGAATGTTAGTTAGGTCAAAGGCAAGCAAATCCACGTAATTGTCTGCGTAGAGGATGTTGCTATTGATTGCCAAGTCCACATTGCCTTCAATCGGGATAAAACTTAGATTGATCGGGTTGGATGGATTTTTATTGTCGTAGATGTGAATCCCCTTGCTGGGCTCGTTGATGAGTAAATAGTTGTTGTAAATGTAAATCTTTCCCGGATTCTCTATTTCCTGAGCAGGAATTGGAGCAAGAGACTTGGCTCGGACATCCTTCATTTCTAGAAAGACGGGCATCATCGTTCGAAACGTGTAGGTTGCGTTTACCTCGTCGGTACATGAAAAAAGCAAAGTACTTGCCAATAGGACTAGTGCGATTTTAAGATGGAAAAGTTTCATAGGGTAGTTGATTTAGGTAAAACAAAGTTAATTATTTTCAAAACGCGCTTCATCGAGGATTCGCTACAGCCAAGGGAGATTTTTATTTATTTTTTTTGCGGGCCTTTGGTTTTAATTTTTTAGATTCCTAGAAGGAATTGCAGGAATTGGATTTTCCTATTTATGGATGGGGGGGATGCTCCATTCAAAATCACTACATTGATCTAGCTTTTAGCACCATGCATTCACGAAGAAAATTTATACAAAACACGAGCATTTTAGGTTTGGCCATGACTGTACAACCCAATTTATCCCTGCTTGCCTCCCAGAAAAAAGTCTTGGGACATGGCGATTTTAAATACACCGTAGATCCCAACTGGGGGAACCTAGATCCGGCAAAAGTTCCGGTGATCAACTGCCATGAAATGGTAATGGATCGAAAGGGGCGTATGATTTTACTTACCGACGAGCCCAAAAACAATGTGATCATTTACAGCCAATCGGGGAAGTTGCTCGATACCTGGACTTTGGGACTCACTGCTGCCCATGGCTTGAGCTTAGTGGATGAGGGGGACGCAGAATATCTTTGGGTGGTGGACAATGGCGGAAGGGTGCTCAAAACAAGCCTAGATGGCAAAGTTATCACCGAAATTCCTTCACCGCTAACGGAAGGAATTTACACAGACAAAATGCGCTGGGTTCCTACTGAAACTGCTGTGGCTCCCAATGGGGATTTGTATGTGGCGGATGGCTACGGTTCCCAATATTTTTTGCAGTACGATAGCCGAGGAAATTTTATCCGAAAATTTGGCGGTGCTGGAAAGGAAGACGGGCAGTTTAGTACTGCGCATGGAATTGCTGTGGATCAGCGAGCGGGTGGTGAACCTACCTTGATTTGTACTTCTAGAGGGCATAATTCATTCAAGCGGTTTACAATGGATGGGAACTACCTCGAAACCATCTTTCTTCCAGGGGCCTACGTGTGTCGACCGGTGATCCATGGAGAGAATTTGTATGCAGGGGTTTGCTGGTCTCGGTTGCGGTACTTAGAGCAAACGGATAATTCGGGTTTTGTGACCATTTTGAATAAGGATAATAAGGTAGTCTCCAATCCAGGTGGCTCGGAGCCTCATTACCACAATGGGGTTTTGCAGGTCATGCTTCAGGACGAACCTATTTTCCAGCATTGTCACGATGTCTGCATTGATCAAGATGAAAATATCTACGTCTGTCAGTGGAATGCGGGAAAGTCGTATCCGATCAAGTTGACACGGGTTTGAGTTTTCTGTAAACATGGGGGAGCATTCGAAAGAATTGCTCCCTTTTTTTATTTCTACCCTTGGCTCCTTGTTTAACTAGTAAGTCGGTTTGGGTTTCAAGGGTTGTTTTTGCCTAAATCAGTTCCAAGGAGCATGCTTCGAAAATAACAAGTATAGCTGTGTATGAAGCACGAAAACCGCTGGTGGATAAGCCACTAGAAAAGGTGTATAACCTGTTCGTTTACAGGCAATTTCATGGTAAAAATTGTAGAGAAGTTTTTGATAAAATAATTGGAATATTTTTTTTAATCAGCCAACTTTAATTCATCAAGTAAGAGAAAAAAAGACCGAAAGTACGATTTCGGTTCGTTGATTGAAAGTTTGAGATCGGGCATAAAGGGGAGCTAACCTTAGGGTAAGTTTCTGAGACGGGAAACCGCAGAAATGCCAAAAACGATAGGCTTGAATTTGAGTACTTCTTCGGAAAGAATCAAAGTTCCAGGCAAGAAGGATCAAGAAAGAAATTTCTAGATTGAGAGGGGCAACCCCAGAATTGCAAAAAACGGATTAATCAAGACAGAGTTTCTTTCGGGAAAGTTTGTACAAACATCGGGCACAAAGGAACTGTCACCTAACTGGGATGGTTTGCAACGGGAAACCGCAGAAGTGCTACAATAGATCGGCCTGGGAGTCTATCGTCAAGATAGCTTCGGGAGTTCCGCCATGAAGGAGCACTTGCCTACAAGTGTTTGTGAGGGGTAACCACAGAAATGGAATGGAAATCTAACAAAACAGGACAAGTCCGAAAGGGCGGCATCATTCTATGAATTTGACCTGGGCAACTGGGAAAAGTCTTAAACTGTAGCTTGAGGGAGATAGTGAACTACGGGGATCTGTCGACCAACCGGGAAGCTTTCGTAAGAAATGCTTCCCGTTTCTGTTTTTAGACCTCTTTGGAGGACTACAGAATAGGATGTTGGGTTCGAAGAATTTTTTAGTCAAATGAAAACTTCTTATTCCAATCCCAACACACGATCGCCCAGGGATTCAAGCTATCCTGAAAAGTATGTAGGATTTTAAATCCTATCCGTCGATGAGCTGCCAAAGAGCGGTGATTGCTCAAAGCAACGGAGGTAATCGCAAAGTCATAGGTTGAAGCATACTGCTCCCGATATGCGGTATACATTTTATCAAACAATCCTGTTCCACGTTGGGACTTTCCTACACATACTTGACCTATGGACATGGGATTGTAATCGGTTACTTTTTTGCCACCAATTTCTGATTGGTCAAAATTTTCAAAAAGTGGAATCAACAAAGGAACCAGCTCTCGAGAAGCCAAAGTCATCGCCAACACATAACCTACCACCTGATCATTCTCCTTCGCAAGCACATGGGGGGCGATTGCATGCATAGCCTGCAATTGCTCTAGGTTGTGCTGAATCGTTACAAATCCTTGCTCGTCTTTCTCTTCCTGCGAAAGTAGGGTCGATAGATTTTCGCGTTGAAGGGATAAAATCCCTTCGAGATCAGCGGTGGATTGGGATAGGCAAAGGTGAACCATGAGTTTTCGGAAAAATTTTTCCAAATAAGTGAATTTAATCTTTGTGAAAAAATAGGTAAGACATCTCTCAAATAAGTAAAGATGGAATAGTCTTAGATTTTCTTTAAATTTCAGTCTACTTGAATTGCGCTTCCTATGAAACCTATTTCTTATTTCTACGGGCTTTGGGTGTTCCTCTTTGCAATTTTTGCTTATTGGCAAATCAACGATCCCGACCCAGAAGTATGGGTGAGCATCTATGGGGTCGCAGTGATTTTCTCACTATTTGCCGTACGTGGAATTTTTCCCAAATTACCCCTCACCTTAGTCGTTGTATTTTGCCTACTTGGAGCCCTATATTTCTTCCCAGGCGGGGTAGGAGACTGGATTGCTGCCGAATGGGCACAAAAAGACCTCACCATGAAAACGCCTCAGATGGAAGAAAACCGAGAAACCTTCGGTTTGCTCACCATTGCCCTTGTCTTGAGTCCAGCACTTTACCGAGCTTGGAAAAAAAACTGATACAAACCCTTCAAAATTCCCACACTTAACTTTAAAATCCATGCGTATTCTCTTCTTTCTCCTACTCTTTATTTCCAGTACTATTTTGGTAAAAGCACAGCAAACAATCACGAGCTCCTACTTTGAAATGCGCACCTACACGGTGAATGAGGGCAAGATGCCAGATCTTATTCAACGTTTTCAAAACCATACCCGAACCCTATTTGCCAAACATGGGATTGAAAGTGTTTCTTACTTCCTTTCAGCAGATCAACCTGATAAGCAGCTCACCTTTATTATTGGCTATCCATCCGCGTCTGAGCGGGATATTCGATGGAACAATTTTGCCAATGATCCCGAATGGAAGGCGGTAGCCGCTGCCTCTGAAGCGAATGGCAAGATAGTCCAAAAAGTAGATCAAGTATTTATGGTATGGGCCCAGGGTCTTAATTCTCGGAAAATCTCTCGTCCAAGCGGCATTTTTCAATTGCGCACCTACCACCTTCTTCCTGGAAAATTGGATGCTATCCAAACTCGATTCAGAGACCACACGCAAGCCTTATTCGAAAAGCAAGGCCTCTCCAACTATCCCTATTGGATTACGGTAGAAAAAGACGGCACACAACCTAAGTTGGTTTACTTTATTGGGCATCAAACCATGGACGAATTTAAGGCCGCATTTGGGCGATTCGTAGCCGATCCTGAGTGGATTAAAGTACGCGATGCTTCTGAGGCTCCAGGTAAGATTGTCGAGAAGATTGATGCGCTTTTTTATACCGCACTGCCTTTTTCTCCGATGAAGTAAACCAATTTCAAATCGGCAGTTTTATTTGGTTCGTTCTAGAAGATGTAGTTTATACACCTCAGGCGCATTTGAGTGGTCAAACTTAAAATTTTCCAGGTGTTGGTGTAGCGATTCCTAGCTTGGTTTAATTGTTTTGCTAGAACTTACCGAAACCATGACTCGAATTTTACCCTTTCTATTGTTAACATTCCTCTTCTCTTGTCAGGATCAGGAGAGCCCTGCTGGCTGTGCTGTTGCCAATCCAGTGGAAGATCTGCCTTGGCTCAAGGAATCAATCAAAACATCCGCCGCCACGAATTTGGCTGAGTATTTTTACCTCGTTCAAGGAACCTACAAAGGAGCAACTGTCTTTACTTTTCTAAACTGTTGCCCTTTTTGCAGATTTGTCCCTCAAATTCTGGATTGCGAGGGAAATGTGATCACGAATGCATCGATCAATGATGTATCGAATCAAAAAGTAATCTGGCGGCCTACACAATCTGTTTGCAACTAGTTTCTTTTTTCCATTGCTTGTAAACAAAAAAACCACTCCGAATTTCCGGAGTGGTTTTTTTGTTTAATGAGTTTAGTCTATTGCTTACTTCGCATTGAAAGTGATGCCCATCATAATGAAGGTACCTAGTTCGGCTCCCTTGGCATCGCTGACGATGTATAAGGTGTGCTTTTTACCATCTCCAGCAGCTGTAAGAACCACATTTCCTTGATGCATCAAGATCGGCATGTTTGGCAACTTCATTCCTGCACTAGGAGCATGTGTGCCGCGACCTACCACTTCACCTGTTGGACTATCCAAACGGACCTCAAAGTCAATAGGGGATTTAATAGGTTCCTGTGAAGCGGTCATGAAGGTAATCGATCCGATTCCGGTGATGTCAATTCCTTGCAACGCGAAAGATCCCTTGGTATTTGGAATGGTCAACAAGGTCTTTCCATCAAATACCATCTTGGCATAGCCTGCGAAAGTTCCTGCCTGAGCCAAATCCACTGAGTTTGACTGAAGGACTAGGGAACTTGAACCCGTGAGCGGTTTGATATTTGCTCCACCCTTATCCGTGTAAGAAGCAGAGATTACAAAGGATCCAGTAGGTGTGGCTGGCTTACCCAAAGTAGGGTCAAGGCTTCCTGTTGCACCCAGGCTTGGTTTGCTTTCCTGTCTTAGAGATAGGATGTAGGTCACCAAGGCATTTACCTCAGAATTCTTTAAGTCTGGGTTGGCCGGCATGGCTGTCTCGCCCCATACGCCTCCACCACCATTTTTGATCTTATTGACCAGGTAGTCTCGGTTTCGCTCGCGGTATTTTTTAGCGACATCAGCGTAGGCAGGGCCTATTGACTTTTCAGTTTCATTGTGACAGGTCTTGCACGTAAGTGACTGAACCAAAGCTTTGCCTGTCATGGCTTCGCTCATGATTTTATGTCCCATATCGGCTTCTGCCTGGTCAATGCCCTGTAGGTAATCTACGGCTACGTACAAACTTGATAGATCCTTTGCCGCTTCAGGATGGTCTTCATCCGAAACAGATACAGCGTAACTTACTTTTTTGCCTGGGAAGTAGAAGGATTGGTTGCCTTGAACTGCAATGCTCACTACTGGAGCGACATTACCTGAGTACACTGCCACCAAAGGTCCTTGACCCTTCAATCCAGCCGGATCGGCGGCAGTCGCTGTGATTTCAAACTCACCCACAGTGGTGAAGGTATGCGTCAAAGTAGGTTCAGTTGTGGTTTTGGTTACCCCTCCACCTAAGTCCCAAGTATAGGTTAGCGCATCGTTTTCAGGATCTGAAGCAGTTGCAGTAAGGGTTACCTGAAGTGGGCTTTTGCCAGAGGTTTTGTCCACCTTAACTTCAGTTACCACTGGAGGGCGGTTGCCGCCATTGTAGTCAATTCGGAAGAGGCCTGCATCTGGGTTTTTGGCAAACCAACCATTGCCATATTCAAGAATGTAAATCTTCCCGTCTGGGCCCATTTCCATATCCATCAAAGCGTTAAACTTGGTTCCTCCCATGAAGGGTTCCATTTTATCGTAATCCCCATTCTCTTGCATGGTCACCACTTTGATCCAGCCTCTGATCCAATCGTAGATGAAGAGCTTGCCATTGTAATACTCAGGCATGCGTGAATCTTTTGGATACTGATCCGCATAGTAAACTGGTCCAGCCATCGCATTTCTACCACCTGTACCTAGTTGAGGGAAGTCTGGAGAGGCGGCATAGGGATACCAGATGAATGCAGGTTCCGATGCTGGAAGCTTTTTCAAACCGGTATTATTTGGTGAATTGTTGGTTGGGCCTGCTATATCAAACGAAGGACCAGGTTGACCTGTTTCGTAGTTAAACTCCGTGTAGGCAAAATTATTTCCAATGATGTAAGGCCATCCAAAGTGTCCTGCCTTTCGAGCTTGGTTGACTTCATCGTAGCCTCTAGGGCCCTTGATGGCTAAGGAATCGTTGTTGGCATCAGGGCCAACTTCACCCCAATAGAGGAAGCCGTTTTTCTGATCCACAGAGATTCGATACGGGTTTCGAAGTCCTTGTGCATAGATTTCAGGACGAGTACCTTCGGTGCCTTTTGGATACAAGTTTCCTTCTGGAATGGTATAGGTACCATCCTCAGCAACTTTGATTCTGAGGATCTTTCCTCTTAGGTCGTTTGCGTTGCCTGAACTTCTTCTAGCATCCCATTGCTTATTGCCTTCACGGCTATCCACTGGGGCATAACCATTGAGCGTGAATTGGGAGCCAGGTTGGTTGAATGGAGTAGAGTTGTCTCCTGTAGATAGGAATAGGTTTCCATCCTTGTCAAATGCAATGGATCCTCCGGTATGGCAGCAAATGTTGCGCTGAGAATAGACATCCAAAATGATTTGTTCGGAAGCCATGTCCCACTTGCCGTCTTTGTACTTGAATCGAGAAAGTCGGTTGATTTCCTTGTCACCTGTTGGTGCATAAAATGCATACACCCAGTTGTTGGTGGCGTAGTCCGGGTCCTTTTGAATACCCATCAATCCTTCTTCTGCATTGACGCCTTTTACCTCTGTTTTCCAGTAGACGTCTAGCTTTATAATTTCTTTAAGTTCACCAGTAGCTTGGTTGTATTGTAGAATCTCTCCTCTACGTTGTGCTACAAGGATATCTAAGTTCGGTAGGATGGTCATCTCCGTAGGCTCGGTAAACTGGCCCATGGAAAGAACTGCCTTGGTGAATCGGTTTTCTTCTGGAGTACGCTGGGATTTAGCATCGTCGTAATCCAGTTCCAAGTTTTCACCGATGGTGTATTGAATACCAGCCAAAAGGTGCTTCAAAAAGTCGGCCTCTTCATAGGATTCGTTGGTATGTCCACCACCTGTGTAGAATGCTCTACCACCATCAAAATCATGGTACCAAGCGATTGGGTGTTCACCCATATCCAATCCTCCTTTGTAGGAAGCTTCATCTAAAAGAAGTAGCTTTTTGGTGTTTGGATTTACTTTTTTGTAGCTGTACCACTCGTCTGTACGAGTCCAGCTATCAGGAAGTGTTTCTGTGGAAGGGTGTTTTTCCCCTGTTTTGGTCACTTTTCCCGGTTGAACATTTGGGTGAGGATCTTTGATCCCCGGATGGTCTGAGAAATATCCTCCTACTAAGCGGCCATACCAGCCCCAATCGTATTCTGTATCTGCAGCAGCGTGGATGCCTACAAAACCTCCGCCAGACTGAACGTATCGTTCAAAATCTGCCTCTTGGTAGTGGTTGAGGACGTCTCCAGTAGTACTCAAAAAGATCACCGTCGCATATTGTGCTAGGTTTTCCTCATTGATGAGTTCTGCATTTTTGGTGGTGTCCACGTCAAATCCATTTTCAGCGCCCAGCTTTTGGATCGCAGCAATACCCTGAGGGATAGATTCGTGGTAATAACCTGCTGTTTTACTAAAAACAAGCACTTTAGGTTTGCCCTCACGCTTTTTGGAGCAGGAGGAAAGAACTGCTCCAACTAGAACGAGCAGTAGCACTAGGCTTCGTAGGTTTTTTGGGTACTTCATCGAGGTTGAATTAATTTGTCGAAAATAACAAAAAAGAATAAGTTAATTAAGGTAAGGGACTCATTTTGCGAGAGATAATAGATTAAGCGGTCGATTTTATCGATGAAAGTAGGGATTTCATATTTTTCGTGCGCCATCACCAATTGCTACTTCTATAAATGCTGGAGTAAGTTGAAATTCTTTTTCATAAGCGGCTTGAATTTGATCCTTAAAAATCTGGCTTTCTTGCTGCTTCACGAGGGTAAGCAGGCAGCCGCCAAAGCCTCCGCCCATCATTCTTGCTCCCAATACTGCTTGGGTATTTTCGGTTTGCTTAGCAAGAAAATCAAGTTCCGCACAGCTTACCTCAAAGTCGTCTCGTAAACTGTGATGGGAAGCATTCAATAACCTGCCCACTTCGGAAAGATTTCCCAGTTGAAGGGCTTCTGCTGTTTGGTGGACGCGCGCACATTCTGAAATCACATGCTTTGCCTTGGGAAACAGGGCTTCAGGCAATAGACTTTTGATGGTGGGTAAATCGCTCACTGCCAAGTCTCGAAGTGTCTTGATCTCCGGATAGGACTGCTGTAAAATAACTACGCTCTCCTCACAGGCTGCGCGCCGTTGGTTGTAAGCAGAAGAGGCCAGGGAATGGGAAACTTTGGAGTGGATTAACAGTAATCCATAGTCCCCAAGGTCTACTGGTATGACTTGATGTTCCAAATTTCTGCAATCTAGAAGCATGGCTTGCCCCTGCTTTCCAAAGGCTGATGCATAAGGGTCCATGATGCCACAATTCACCCGAGCAAAGAGCTGTTCTGATTTTTGTGCGTAGATGGCTAGGTTTTTCTTTGGGATACCAAAGGCAAATAATTCGGATAGCGCTAGGCCGAGGGAAACGGAGAGTGCAGCAGAGGAGGAAAGCCCGCCTCCAACTGGAATGTTTCCTCCGATCACAAGATCAAAGTTTTCCAAGGGATAACCTGCTTGGTGCAGTAGGGTGCAGATGCCCATGATGTAGGTAGCCCAGTGTCCTTTTTTAGGAGACATGCTATTCAGCTCAAAACAAAACTCCTGCTCAAAATCTAGAGAATAGGCCCTGCATACTGTCAAGTTATTTTTGGCTATTCCCACCCAAATCCCTTGCGTAACTGCTGCAGGGAATACAAATCCTTCTTGGTAGTCGGTGTGCTCTCCAATCAAGTTGATCCTTCCTGGAGCAAAGACTACAAGGGGCTCGGCTTCAAAATGGCGTTGGAAGGCTTGTGTAATCTGTGATTTCATTTGGAAGAGGAGGGCTGGCTAGTGAAATTTAGCAAAAATAGCGCACCTATTTTTTAACTGGAAAATGCTGGGAAGATTTACGAACCACCAGGGTCGTATCCAATACGATGGAGATGGGGTCTTCCGATGCCATTCCATCCAATTGATCGAGCAAATGGCTCACGGCCAGCTTTCCCATTTCGTAGCCTGGCTGGGCGACGGTGGTCAAGGGCGGTTCTACCACAGCGGAAGAAGGGTTATTCGTGAATCCAGCCAGTGCAATATCCTCTGGGATGCGAATGCCTAACTTTTTCCACTCGGTCAAAACATCCACAGCTACAGGATCAATCATGCAAAAAACAGCTTCTGGACGGGGATCCATGCGAAGAATATGTTGAGCTACCTGAAGGTTGCCTTCTAGGGTGAGGTCGGATATTAAAATGAGGGATGGATCTTCGGCAACACCAAATTCTGCCAGGGCGCGAAGGTAGCCTTCCTTTCTTTTTTTGGAAATGTAGAGGTCTTCAGGTCCAGATACGTAAACGATCCTGCGGGAACCGTTTTCCAACAAGTGTTTGACGACCTGATAGGCGCCACTCACATCATTGAAGGTGACCTTGGAAACGGGAATGTCTTCCTGTACACGGTCAAACAAGACGAAGTTGATTTCTCGATCGTAGAGTTCGTGTAAGTGTTCGTAGGTGTTGGTCTCGCGACTTAAGGAAATCAAGAGGCCATCCACTTGGCTCGAAACTAAGGTTTGAATATTGGCTTTTTCTTGGGCAAGTGACTCGTTGCTTTGGCAAATCATCACGTTGTAGCCTCGGGTGGTGGCAACGTCTTGGATGCCGCTGATGCAGGAAGCAAAAAAGTGTGAGGTGATTTCGGGTACAATGACGCCTAGGGTCTTGGATCTGCTGATGCGCAAACTTTGCGCTAGCAAGTTGGGCCGGTAGTTCATCTCCTTGGCTGCCTCTACAATTTTCCGCTTGGTTTCGATATGCAGCTCGGGGGAGTCCTGAAGGGCTCTGGAAACAGTAGAGACGGATACCCCAAGCTTCTTGGCGATTTCCTTCATCGTAACCTGTCTCCCCTTTTTCATCCGGCCTATTTTTTTAAATTTTTATCAAATGTAATCCTCTTCGATTACGAATAAAGCAAAGATTTTAACAAATGCTGCTATTCTTGATAAATAGTTGCCAAAATTGTTTCGCCAACCACCTTCAAGCTGCGGCTATCAATTCCTGCTAAGGCATCCTGGTGTGTATGGTGGTAGGCGCCAAAGCCTAAATCTGGAGAGAAATCAATGATATCAATCATTGGAATTCCTGCCCATTCATTTACAAAAACATGGTCATCCAAGATTTCTGGGGCATCTTGCTGGATAAAATAGGAGCCATGGCCTAGGAGGGCTGCATTGCCCCAAACTTTGGAAAGGATGCCGCTGGCAAACCTTCGCGAATAGCCTTCCCGGTAGAAACGGGCATTTTTTCCTCCCACCAAGTCCACCAAAATCCCATAATAGGCGGAATAGTTGGGAATGTGTTTGTTTTTGGACCAGTACTGGGAGCCGTGGCACCACCAGATTTTGGTATTGTCTCTGCTGGCGGCATATTCGGGTTCCCCGTCGTCCTCCCCGTCAAAGAAGATCAGATCAATCCCTACCTCGGCAGAAAGGGGCTGGCTGGAAATGCTCCGAGCAATCTCCAAGAGCACGGCCACTCCTGAGGCGCCGTCATTCGCTCCATCGATGGGTTCCGAGGTGCGTGTTTTGTCCTTATCTGCAATGCGTCGGGTATCCCAATGTGCTGCCAAAAGGATCCGCTTACTCGCTTGTGGATTGATGGATGCAATTACATTGCTGAGGTCCCAGGTCAACTTGTCGTAAGTATGGGCCTGAAAATCTTGAACTTGAATGGTCCAGCCGTATTTTTTCAAGGTTTCTACCATCCAGGCTTTGGTAGCCGCGTGTCCTGGAGTACCGGGTACCCGAGGGCCGAAATCCACTTGTTGTTTAACGAAAGCAAAGGCTGAATCTGCTTGAAAATTGGGATAGGGCTTTAGGGCAACCGCTTCAGTTTTGGTTTCTGTGCTTTTCTCGCCTGAGCAGGAGACTAGGATGAAGAGAAGTACGAATACTCCCCAGTGTAGCTTATTCTTCATATGCCCAGTCGATTCGGTCTTTCATGTCTTTGACTACAAAGCCCATGGACTTGAGTCCAAGTCGAATTTCATCCACTTTGGCATAGTTTCGGGCTGTTTTTGCTTCAGTGTACTGTCGAAGAAGGAGGTCCAAGAGTCCATCTTGCACCTCGCCTTTTTCTTCCACCAAACCTAAAATCTCCTCCACAAAAGTCACGTAGTTGGCAAGCATCTTGGTAAAGACCGCTTCTCCTAAGCTAGCGGACTGAAGTTGCCCGGTGAATATAGAGTTGATTTTCTTCAGTAAGTTGAACAAGTGACCAATGGCCATGGCCGTATTGAAGTCGTCGTCCATGGAGCGATAGGCTGCCGTAATACTCGCCTCTACCTGCTGCACTTGTTCGGTATCTAAGGCTACTTCTGAATTTGCAGCATACTGCATGCTTCGGACGATGCGCAGTCCATTGATGATTTTTTTATAGCCTTTTTGAGCGGCACGAAGCGCTTCGTTGGAGAAGTCCAGCGTGGAGCGGTACTGGGCCGTCAAGATAAAGTAGCGGATCGTCATCGGGCTATAGGCTTGTTCCAATAGCGGGTGCTTTCCAGTGAATAGCTCCTGAAGCGTAATGAAGTTGCCCAAGGACTTGCCCATCTTTTGCCCGTTGATGGTAATCATGTTGTTGTGCATCCAGTACTTGGCTGGATCCTGGTGGTTGCAGGCATTACCTTGCGCGATTTCACATTCGTGGTGGGGGAAAAGCAAGTCCATACCCCCTCCGTGGATGTCAAATTGGGTGCCTAGATACTTGGAACTCATGGCCGTACATTCCAGGTGCCAGCCTGGGAAGCCAAGGCCCCAAGGGGAAGGCCACTTCATTAGGTGCTCAGCAGAAGCGTTTTTCCACAAGGCAAAATCGACAGAGTTCCGCTTTTCTCCTTGCCCATCCAAGTCGCGGCTTCCACTAACCAATTCCTCAATGACACGCCCTGAAAGTTTGCCGTAGGTGTATTTCTTGTTGTAGGCGAGCACATCAAAATATACCGATCCATTGACTACATAGGCGAGGCCCTCATTAAGGATGGCTTCAACCAAGGCGATTTGCTCGGGAATATGTCCGGTGGCTCTCGGTTCAATGCTGGGTTTCCAGGTATTGAGTAGGGCCATGTCCCGGTGGTAGGTATCTGTGTACTGTTGGGCCACTTCCATGGGTTCCAACTTTTCGAGTTTGGCTCTTTTGGCAATTTTATCCTCTCCCTCATCCGCATCTCCGGTCAAGTGCCCCACATCGGTAATGTTACGGACGTAACGCACGCGGTATCCCAAGTGCGTCAGGTAGCGGTTGACCGTGTCAAAGGTGATCGCTGGCCGACCATGACCCAAATGCGCATCCCCATAGACCGTAGGCCCACACACATACATGCCCACAAAGGGAGGGTTGATGGGTGCAAAATCTTCCTTCTGTCGAGAGAGGGTGTTGTAGAGCTTGAGTTGATGTGCTTTCATAAAAGTACAATGTACAAAGTACCAAGTACGAAGTACAACATTTTTCTGTGTTTGAATTCGAACTTGACCTTTGAGGTTTTCAAAACCTCGAAGGTCTTGGTTTTTAATGTTTAAAGTGGCGGACACCTGTCAGCACCATGCTCATGCCTTGGGCATTGCAGTAGTCAATGCTGTCTTGGTCCTTGATCGAGCCCCCAGGTTGAACCACCGCGGTGATGCCTGCTTCATGGGCGATGGCTACGCAGTCTGGGAAGGGGAAAAAGGCGTCGGAGGCCATGACAGCACCTTTTAGGTTGAAGCCAAACTCATTGGCTTTGGTAATGGCCTGTCTTAATGCATCCACTCGGGAGGTTTGTCCTACGCCAGAAGCAAAAAGCTGGGAGTCGTTGCTCAATATAATGGTATTGGATTTGGTGTGCTTACACACTTTCGCTGCGAAGACCAAGGCATCTAGTTTCTTTTCGCTAGGGACCAGGGTCGTGGCTACGGTGAAATCTGCCTTGCCTTCAGTAGCGAGATCCTTGTCTTGTTCGATGACCCCATTCAAGAGGGTTTTGATCATTTTCGTTCCTGGGACGGCCATTTTCTGGAGCAACAGGATTCGATTCTTTTTGGTCGTCAATACTGCTAAAGCCTCAGGGCTGAATGCAGGAGCAATCAACACTTCAAAAAAGAGGGAATGCATCTCCTCAGCTGCGGCTAGGTCTACCGGTTTATTGGTTACGAGCACGCCTCCAAAGGCGGAGGTAGTATCTGCCGCGAAAGCCTTTTGGTAGGCTTCTTTTACTGAAGCCGCAGTGGCGCAACCGCAGGCATTCGTATGCTTGAGGATGGCAAAAGCCGTTTGATCTGGAAACTCAGCAATCAGGTTTACCGCTGCATCCACATCGACTAGGTTGTTGTAGGAAAGTTCCTTCCCGTGAAGTTGCTCAAAAAGCTCTTCTAAGTTTCCATAGAAATGAGCCGCTTGGTGAGGGTTTTCTCCGTAGCGAAGCGCCTTGGCGGTGGTTTCGGAAACTTTTAGTGCAGGGATTCCTTCCTGCTGATTGAAGTAGTTGAAGATATGCGTGTCGTAGTTGGAAGACACCTGGAAGGCCTGGGCCGCAAAGTAGCGTCTGTCTTCTAGGGTAGTGGCTCCGTCTTGAGCGGAAAGTCTGGCTTCCAATTCCGCGTACTGGTTTTTGGAAGCGATGATGGTTACGTCCTTGAAATTTTTGGCTGCAGCACGGATGAGTGAGATGCCGCCAATGTCAATTTTCTCGATGATGTCTGCTTCCGATGCTCCAGAGGCCACTGTTTCTTCGAAGGGATACAAATCCACAATCACCAAGTCAATGGCCGGAATGTCGTAGGTAGCGGCTTGCGCCACATCGCCTTCGTGGTCTCTGCGGTGGAGGATGCCTCCAAAAATCTTCGGGTGGAGGGTTTTTACACGTCCGCCAAAAATGGAAGGGTAACTGGTGAGTTCTTCTACTGGAACCACCTTCGCTCCTTGGGCTTCAATAAATTCTTGGGTGCCTCCCGTGGAATAGATGGTCACGCCCTGCTGCTTGAGCAAAGCGATGATGGGTTCCAGGTGATCCTTGTAGTAAACGGAGATGAGGGCAGACTGAATTTTTTTGAGTGCCATGGGAGGGAAATGGGATGAATTTTAGGAAGGCACAAAGGTAGAAAAAATGTATGGAAGGGCTTGGGGAAAAGGAGAAGAAATTTCTCAAGAAAAGTGCTTAGGAATTTCGGTTGTTAGCCGGAAAACTCCTGCGTTGGGTACGAGAAAAAATTGATTTCTGAACTAATTTGATGGTGGGGCTTACCCCAATTTGTATCCAACTGAATCACAAATGGGTTTTCAAATCCATCATTCCGTGTAAAATCCGAATCACTTCAATTTCTTGTGGGGATACGATCCTATAAAAAATGAGGTGTTCTCCAGTTTTAAAGCCAAAGACATTTTTTTCAATAACTTCATAGGATTTCCCAAGCGTTGGTTCAGCAGCTAATTTTTGACAAGAATCAATAAGTAACGAATAATAGATTTCCGCTTGATTCTCAGACCAAGTTTTAACAGTGTAGGTCCAAATAGCTTCCAAGTCTTCAATGGCTTTGTTTGTGAAGTACAACTTAGCCATTGCTTTTGGTAGACTTTAGGGTTTCTAGATGGTGTTTTGGGTCGAAATCTACCGCGCGACCGCTTTCGATACCTTCATGGATGGCTTGACGCAAAACTTGGATACGGTTTTCTTCTTCTTCTAAAAGTCGAAGTCCGGCGCGGACTACCTCAGAGGCGTTATTGAAACGACCATTTGAAACTGTTGATTCAATAAAACTCTCGAAATGTTCACCTATCGAGATGGATGTGTTTCTTCCCATGATTTTTTTAGTTTCGTTCAAGTTACCAAATTTTGGTAATTTGCTAAAAAAGATTAAAAAAAATCTTTGTAGTACCTCTTCTTCCGCTTTTAGGCTTCTGAAAGTGATTTGATTTAGATCATTAAAACCCAAAAAAACCTTACTATTTAATTTTGACTAGCTGATGAAGAAAAAATGACCTATTTGATAAAATATCTCGTCTTGTTCAGTTCCCCTGAACTCTCAAATAAGTTCAACTCAAGTCCTTTTTTAAGATCTCGGCTAGCCGTAGCGGTGGAGATGTCTTTGAATACGCGCATGTAATCTTTTCGGTTAAACTCTGTAAATCCTTGACCTAAAAAGTATGCTAACCTATCCGTGTCCTTTAGGTTTCTTTGGCTGTAATTCAGCAGTTCAGCCAAAGATTTATCAATGACTCCTAGCATGTACTCAATGAAAGGTGTCGATTTCCCTAGTTTATCGCTCTCGGAAAGCGATTGGTAATATTCATTTTGAGTTTCACTAATCAATTTTTCAAAAGGTAGGAATTCAAACACTGGAAAATCTTGGAGAAGGATTACTGTCTGCCATAATCTTCCCATTCTTCCATTCCCATCTAGAAATGGGTGGATAAATTCCATTTCATAATGGAAGACGCAACTTTTAATTAAAGTTAATTCATCGGAATCTTTCAAATAGGCAAATAAGTCTTTCATCAAATAAGGCACGTTCTGAAAGGGTGGAGCAACATGTTCGAGCTTTTCTCCCTTTACAATACCTACGCTTTGATTCCTGTATTTCCCAACAGGATCTAAAAGGCCCTTCATGAGTGCAGCGTGCGCTTTTAAAAAGGCTTTTTCGGAATGTGGTTTATAACTATTTAGTTCATCATACACCTGAATTGCATTTTGAACTTCTGTTATATCTTTTTTGGGGCCAACCACTCTTTTATTCTCAATCAGCGCCGTGATTTGTTCAGTGGTCAGGGTATTTCCCTCTATTTGCAAAGAGGACTGAATCGTTTTAATTCTATTTTGCTTTCGAAGTTGTGGTGATTGTTTGCTTAGGTAAGTTGCATTTACCTCTCCAATTTTCTCAGAAATAGAGCTGATGAGTTTTAAAACTCTAGGAGTAATATCATAGGGAGGCTTCATTGATACTATCATTTGATAGTATCAAAGATAAGCTACTTGGTGAGATTGCCAAAAAATAAGGGGCTTCCAAGCAGTTTTCAACTAGTGTTAGTGAGCACTTCTTAGGGTCAGAAAAGTTTAAAAATGACAAAAACTTTTTGAGAAGTTCCCAACCTTTTTATCTGCAGTGTCTGGAAAAAAGAAGTTGTGAAGTAGAAGATTGTAAAAATAGTCTGTCCAGTAACTATAATAAATTGCATCGTTTAACTTAAGAACATGGTCTGAGTCTTTAAGATAGACTTTTTGTTCTGCGCCTTCACTTACATATTGAGAGAAGTCAATGTCTTTAATCCAAAGATTTTGTTCCGTTACGAAACTTTCTAACTTTTTTGTTTCTTGTTCTCGGATTTGCTTTGAGCTTTCAATCTCATCGCTTGATTGCGAGCCACTGTCAAGGTAACTGGCGATTGTTTGGATAAGAGTTCCATAGCTAACTTGGCTCTTTCCTGAAATGATATGGTGTAATTCATGCTTGAGATCATTTTGCATTATTTCAAATATATAAAAAAGTCAGGGCATAGAAAATA
>CAMDLI010000033.1 GCA_945901615.1 Spirosoma fluviale | reverse complement strand
AAGATCTGGATTGAGTTTGATGTCGTAATCTCGCGTGGACACGAAGTAGTTGAACTGTCCTGCAAAGCCAAAGACCTTGCCGCCAAAGGTATACTGCTGGGTCAAGGGCATCCAGACATTGGTGGCTATGGGGGAGTAATTTTGCCGGATGTGAACTTGAAAACCCAAGACCGAAGTCTTTAAATCCAAGCTATGAATGGCCCACAATTCGTCGATGATGTAGATGTAGCCCTCAAAAACCCGTTCACCTCGAGACCTAGGGGTGACCTTGATTTTATTGACGAGCATATTTTGATCGAAGAAGCTCCCTTGAAAGGTAAATTGATAATAGATGAAGGCAGATTTGGAAAGGGGCGACACCACCTCATTCACTTGATCCTGATAGAAGGAAGTTTGGATGTATCGAGCGGGAGAAGTTCCTTGATTATCCCCATTGGTACGGATGGAGAGCACTTTCTCTTCTACTTTATTGGGCAGGGTGAAGGTAATCCGTGAGACAGCCTCGGAGGTGTAGGCTTCGTTGAGTTTGAGCCCTTCCTCAGCCAGCTTCTTTTTCAAGAAAAAGGGAGCATCGGTCAGCTGACCTGATCCTTTAAGATACACCGTCATCGCATAGCGCTGGAGCTGAAGTCGGTGGTAGGTGGATTTGGAAATCGCCTTTCGCATGATCGTCAGCGCAGGGTCCTCAGCACCTGCCTGTACTTCTACTTGGCTAAGGTTAATCGCTTGGGATACTAGCGAAAAGTCGAGAGTAACCCAATCTGATTTGATTTCAACGGTGCGGATTTGCGAAGCATAGCCAAGGTATTGCACGACCACATCGTAAAGCCCTGGAGCCAATTTGAATTCGTAGCGGCCACTTTCGTTGGTGGGTACGCCATCTTGTAGGTTTCGAATGTACACAGAAGCAAAGGGCAAAGGTTCCCCAGCTTCTGTAGTCACTGTCCCTTTAATCCCTTGTCCATGGGATAAGCCAAAGGAGCTTAAAAAAAGTAGTACTAGGTAAAAGAAGTAATTTCTGCGCATAGATTAGATAGTATCCGAAAGGTACGGATGCAAAACTGAACGATAGAATGGAGTAAGAAGTTTTAACAAAAGGAAAATGTGAAGATTCGCAATGATGATGGTGGCTCAATATGCCTTTTTACAACCTCAGATAGTCAACGGCTGACGGTCAACGGTCCACAGCTCACCCAATTGAACTTCAAAACTTATCTTTTTTAAGCTAGTGTTGAAAAAGCAGTTCATCACAAAAGTGAATAGTAAAGGATTTGTTTTTCAGCAACTTGCCTTCATAAAAAGTTAAATACTAGCGATTTTTCGAGGTACTGAGCACTTCCAAACTTGAGTTATTCTTTGCAAAAACAAACCATTTTTTGGTTCCTACGGTCACCTCTTTAATTTTCTTCACATCCCCTTTTATTTTCAAGGGGCTTTCCATGAAGGTCTTGAAGTATCCATTTGCATCCCCTTTCAGGATAAGGCCCCAATTTCCTTGATATGAACCAAAATACGAAGCAACAGCAGTCGTATTCCCCCCTAAAATAAGGTCTAAATAGCCATCTTGATCGACATCCTCTACAGCAATGTCTGCTATTGGTGAAAATTGTGCTTCAATGGGTAGCGCCTGAGCGGTGAATTTTTTGCCTTTCTGGTTGTAAAGCACCAAAGATTCAAATTGATAGGATTTCAAATACGGAACCTCCTTGATTTGGAATTTTTCGAATATTTCATCGACTGTTTTGCCCGCAAAATCATTGTAGCGGACAAATTCTTTTTTAAGAGCCGGAATTTGCTTCACAAGTTCATCTTTGCTTGCAACTGTGAAATACTTCCCATCTACTGGATAGGAGACGATTTGCTCAACACTTCCATTTTTATCAAAATCAGCCAGCATCATTTTTATGGGGAACTCCTTGGTAGGTTTCATTCTATGGTTTAACCCTAAATTGCCAACCACTACATCTGGAAAACCATCTTGATTAAAATCTTCTACGGCAATTGAATTCCACCATCCATTCGTGTTTTCCAACCCAAAGCTTGCCGTCTCATTCACTAGCTTTCCGTTTTTATTCAAGAATATGGTGAGCGGCATCCATTCTCCAATGACAATTAAATCAAGGTTGCCATCAACGTCGATATCTGTCCATGCAGCATCTTTGACCAAACCTAGGTTTGCCAATTCTGGGGCAATTTGATTGGTAATGTCTTGGTATCGATTTTCACCCAAATTTTTTAACAAATAGCTTCGAGGAATTTGCCCATATTTTCCAGCAACATTCCTTCCTCCAATCATCAAATCTTCCAAGCCATCCTTATCAAAATCATGTGCAAGAATCACGGAAACCTGCGCATTTTTTTCCAATGGAAGATTGATGCTCTCCTCAAACTTTCCTCTCCCGTTATTTAAATAAATTTTGGATTGCCCCCCAGAATCACTCGAGTTAGCCACATTTCCACCGCGTCCAATAACTAGATCCAGAAAACCGTCTTTATTGCTGTCAAAAAAAATAGCCTCGGTATCTTCAAGTGGGGCATCCTTTTCAAAAATGGGTTGATTAGACTTTTGGAATTTCCCGCCGTTGACTTTGGTAAATAAAGTCCCGGGTTGTCCTGCTGCCCCTCCTACATAAAGATCTTCTCTCCCGTCACCATTCACATCTCCCACAGCCAAGGCTGGTCCCTCCTGTGAAAGCCTATGCGGCAGTAAGGATTCATAGTTGAAGTCATTGAAATTGTCTTCGTAATGCTCAAAATCTAATCCAAATAGCTTGTTCTCAACGACCTTTAAGTAAGACTCTTTGGCTTGAGCCAAATAACTGGGAATAGCTTTTGCCACCGACTCATCCACCGTGAGGGTTTGGTTGGCCTTGACATTTGTATATTTCTCAACTTTTCCGCTTGGCCAAATTACTTTTAAGGAATCTAAACTAGTTATTTCTCCAAGCCCTAGGTGAACTTCAGGAGCTGTAGAAGATTGAAAACCACGACTAGTGAAGTTTTCTTGAATAATTTGACCCTTATTCCCAAACGCTTCAACCCGACTCCCAATCCCAAATTTATTTGCGCCAAGGCCCTTAAATCTGATTTTTAAAAAGTTATTTTTTGATTGATCCAGTTGTTGCGCCTGTTGGTTTTCTAAGATTTGTGCCGCGGCATTGATGTTGTTGATGATTAAATCTAGATCCCCATCGTTATCTAAATCGGCATAGGCTGCACCATTAGAAATATTTTTTTTGGGGACATTCCATATAGAGCTCACATCCTGAAATGTCAAATCCTTGTTGTTCCGGAAGAAGAAATTGGCAACATCCCCGGAAGGCATTTCGGAAGCCAAGTCTAGGTCAGAAATTTCTGAATTGTTCTGTAGACCATTTTCCAAATTGGGATTGGTCACAAAGTTCATGTAATCCAAATCATTTGGTCTTCGAACAATCCCGTTCGAAATGAAAACATCTTTCCAGCCGTCGTTGTCGTAATCTGCCAATAGCACACCCCAACTCCAATCTGTAGCCGAAATTCCTGAAAGTTGCGCGATCTCTGAAAAAGTACCATTCCCGTTGTTCAATTGAAAACAGTTTCTAGAAAATTGTCTTTCAAATCCATAATTCAACTTCTGCTGTAGGTTTTCTTCCGTATCCTCTCCTTGGGATAATTTTTGAATGGTCTCGTCCTTTGCCAACATGTCTAGGGTAATAAAATCGATCCAGCCATCATTATTTAAATCCGCAAAATCACTACCCATGGAAAACCTACTGCTGTAATTTAGGGCTGAAGCCGTTTGATCTTGAAAGGTTCCGTCTGCCTTATTGAGGTAGAGGTAATCATTTTCATTAAAGTCATTGGAAACATACAAGTCTGGCCAACCATCGTTGTTCAAGTCCGAAATCCCGCTTCCTAAACCATAGCCCAGCTGACTTGAATAGATTTTCGCCTCATTTGTGATATCCGTAAATCGCTTTTCCCCTTGATCAGCATTGTTTTTGTACAAGCGATCACCTGCTAAACCATCATCCAAATAGCGAAGCGATGCTCTTCCAAAGCTGTTTTCAGTATGAACAGCATGGTTAAGCAAATACATATCTAGATCTCCATCTCTATCGTAATCAAAAAATGAAGCCTGCGTACTGAAGCCCTGAAAATCCAAACCAAAGGCCCCAGCATTTTCAGTGAAAGTCAGATCTCCATTATTGATGTAAAGTTCATTCTTCCCAGTAATGCCTTTAAAATTGCCCAGCCTACAAACGTAAATGTCAAGCAGACCGTCCCCATTGATGTCGACCATGCTTACTCCTGTCTTCCAGGAGCCCAGAGATTCCAAACCTGACTTTTTTGAGATGTCCTCAAAAACCATTTTTCCTTTATTTAGGAAAAGCTTATTTGGTCCTTGATTGGAAGAAAAATAAATATCAATAAGCCCATCGTTATTGATGTCGCCTACTGAAACCCCAGCTCCGTTGTAAAAATAAAGGTAATCGATGATGTTAAACTCCTCTGTTTCAGTCAGCAAATTGATGAAATCAATACCCGTCTTTTGCGGGGGCAGATTTACAAAAAGTGTATCCTCTTGTTCTAAATTCGGATTTCTAGTGCATGCGTAAAAAATGATTAAAGACAGAACCCAAAACTTAGCTAGACCGAGTTTCATTATACCTTAAACATTGTAGATAACTTTAAAATCAGGCAAATCAATTCACTGGCTTTTGGGATTGACTTTTTTCAAATTCGACTTTGAGTCTTTCTTCAACCTCCATATCCGTAAAAATTGCTTGAACAAACTGCTCATCTTTTATGAAAAGGTTGATTCTTCGCTTTCCATCCATTCGATAATAAATCTTTCCTTGATACTTATCATTTACAACCTTAAAGTCACCTCCATAGGTAGCTTTAAAGTTTTCCAATATTTTTGGCAACAAAGCTGCGGATGAGTATTCCTTGTTCCAAGGAGCCCATGAATCGTAGGTGTAGGTAACCGGCATTTCAAACATTTCCTTTTTGATAAACGTAGGGAAAAACCGCATACTCACATCGCCTCCGTAGGTGCCTTTAATTTTATGCTCAACACTAGTAGTACCTCCAGGTCCCTGGGTTATTTTTTGCTGCTTATTCAATTCCGTGCAATGGTCAAAAAAATCCTTTTGTGCCATACCTAAATAAAAGCCCAAAAAAAGACTGTCTGCATTCGCTAAACCCTTATCAGAGGTGTTAAACGAAGGAGAATTGCAACCTTGAATGGAGATGCTGAGAATTAGAAGAGCAAGAATTGATAGAGAAATACGCATACAAATTTTTCTTTTTACACCACGAATTTAATGATTCTTCGATAAAGTTCGGGTAGAAAAGTCTGAATACATCCCAGATGTTTTTCATCTTTTTTTGATTTAGAATTTTGATACCCTGGGAAAACGGGTCAATTACTTTTAAGCCAATTAAAAACCATCAAAAAAAAGCAGGCTGTTAAAAACAGCCTGCTCAAATATTAGAATCAAGAATTAATTAATTGTATCCTGGGTTCTGCTTCAAGTTTGTGTTAGCAAGAAGCTGTGGTTGTGGAATAGGGAAGATTTCCAAGAAGCTTCCAGGAGCGTGAACTTTCTTAGGTCTGTTCATACCTGCAAACGGCCACCAAGCCTCACCATACTTCTTAAAGCGGATTTGATCTTGTCTTCTAGTCATCTCCACATACATTTCTCTACCTCTTTCCGCGTATAAATTATCAGCAGTCAATGTAGTGAAAGGCTGAAGTCCACCTGCTCTAGCACGGATTTGGTTAACCAAAGCCAAAGCTTCAGCAGTTTTTCCTAATCTAAAGTTAGCCTCAGCAAGAGAAAGAATGACATCAGAAAGTCTAAAGATTACGAAGTCATTGCTCATGTTAGGTGTACCACCTCTTTCGAATTCATACTTAGCAATTCTAGCTCCTGCTTGTCTCAAACCTCCTGGAGAGATTTCATTCAAGAAAGGCATGAAGGTCAATGGAGGACCATTTGGATCTCCCTTTACTCCAGTAACATCGGTAACTTCAACTCCTGGATCGACCAAAACTGATCCATCAGCCTTTTTCTGTGGGCCTACCAAGAAGTTAGTTAATCTACCATCAACTGTACCAGTAGATGGCTCCAATGCCAAACCTTTCCAAACTGGACCTTGAGTTCCTGGGTTTTTCGCTGGATCTATGTAAGAATTGTAAAATTCTTCTACAGTTTGATATCCATTCCAAGGCTGGTCAGTAAGACTGAAAGTAGACTGACTTACAATGTGAAGTGTCATCTGTACCCAGTTGAAGCCGCCAGCAAATACCTTGTCATAAGGATAAACAAAGATGTTCTCTGGAGAACCTGCGTTATTGATGGCAAAGTTTGCCGCATAAGAAGGGTTCAAGGTATAAGGACCAGTATTGATAATTGTAGCAGCATCAGCAGCAGCTAGAGCCCATTGAGGAGTTCCAGTGTAAACTTCAGCATTCAAGTACAATTTCATTCTGATGGTCAATGCACTCCACTTAGTCAATCTTCCATAAGTAGTACCATCCTTTTTTGTAGGAAGTAATGGAATGGTTTCATTTAATTCTTTCAAAATGAAATCATAAACCGCTTTTCTTGAGCTATTAGCAGGCTTTTCAGTGGATGTAAAGTCCGTCACAATAGGAACGTTACCAAAGGCATCCATTGCCCAATAGTAGTACAAAGCTCTCAATGTTCTAAGCTCTGCGATGTACGCAGGAGAGTTCGCATTGTTAAGCTGCTCGAAAGAATAGATCAATCTATTGCACGTGTTGATTCCACCAAAAAGGAAGTTCCATGTGTTGTTCAAAAATGGATTATCCTTTTGGAATTCATGCTGGTGCAATTGTAAAAGAACACCACCGTCAAACCAGTCACCACCCTTGTGAGAAACTACGATTTCATCGGATGCAATTTCATTAATTGACCAAAGACCAGAGTGATTACCCAATCCGCCTAAAGAAGAATACGCTCCTCCAAGTGCTGAAATAAATTCTTCATCTGTTTTGAAGAAGTTGTCTGAAGTAATCTGGCTATACACCTTCTCCTCTAAATCAACGCAAGATGAAGCAAAATAAGTCAGTCCTAGGCCAATCAAGAAGTATTTAATATTTATTGTTTTTTTCATGATTTTTTTATGTTTTAGCTTAGAAACTTAAGTTTAGTCCTAAAGTAGTAATGGTAGTAGTGAAATAAGTAGCTCTACGCTCTATACCAGGAGCAAGTGGATCCCCGTTTTCTGGATCCTGATATCTTACTGAAGGATCTACACCAGTGTAACCTGTGAACATGAATGGTGTTTGTACAGAAAGGAAAGTTCTAATTTTACCGATAGATTTACCTTGTTTCACGTTAAAATTGTAACCAATTGTAGCGTTATCCAAGATCATAAAATCTGCTTTTTCAACGTGGCTACTGTTATATTCTGCCTTTTTAATGTTTGGATCAAAATATTTAGTTTTCACAACGTTCCAGTTTTGAACTGTAGTACTTTCAGTGTTTTCATAGAAACCTCTGTAGCTGTTGATCAAAGAGTGACCAAGTGAACCTCTGAAGAAGAAATTGAAATCCCAATTCTTGTAGTTGAAGTTGTTATTGATACCGAAGTTGATCGTAGGATAAGCAGTACCCAATTGAGCTCTATCAGCATCACAGTTACAATAAACAGGTTTTCCGCTAGCATCCTTAGCTGTACCATCAATTACTTTCATGATTGGTGCACCTTTTTCATCAACACCTGTCTGAATTGGACCCCAAATCTGTCCCAAAGGTCCGTTCTCTTGAACTCGGATCAACTGAGTAAGGTTTTGACCTGGAGAACCGAAGTTAGAGCGGTAATTTACTGCTCCAAAGGATAGATCTCCTGCTGACAAACTTCTTAGGTTAGTAGCTAGTGTTGAGAAGTTAACACCTACACTCCATTTGAAATCACTTTTGTCTATAGCCTTGTAGTTTAACAATACTTCAAGTCCAGAGTTTTCAACTTCACCAATGTTAAGCAATGTAGTTGGGAAAAGGTTTGGTGGAACTGGTACGTTAATTGGTAAAATCATTCCACTTGTTACCCTAGTGAAATAATCAATTGTACCATCCAATTTATTGTTGAAAGCAACAAAATCTAAACCTATGTTGAATTCGTCTTTAGTTTCCCACGCTAAGTCTGGGTTGTTATTCGATACTGGTCCATAAGACGGTACAAAGCTTCCATTGTAAAAGAAGTTACCCTGACGACCATATCTCAATAAAGAAATGTAAGAATCGCCTGGCTGAGTACCGGTTCTACCGAAACTTGCTCTTACTTTCAATGCATTTACACCTGTAATGTCCACCAAATTGGCAACGTTTACACCAGCACTAACAGCAGGAAATAATCCCCACTTGTTGTTCTCACCAAATCTTGTGGAACCTTCGTAACGAGAGCTAATTGACAATAGGTAGGTGTCATCGATATTGAAATTAGCACGTCCGAAGAACGCAACTAATTTATTTTCAGTTGCATAACTGTACACAGTTGCTAAACCATTTGCAAAATCAAGAGCCGCGCCCAAGTTATTGTAAGTGAATGCATCTGTAAGGAAATTACCAGCTTGAGTGTAATCACCCTGATTGAAGAACTCTTGGTAAGAATATCCCCCCAAGAAAGCCATATCTAATTTTCCTACTTCTTTATCGTAGTTTACAGTAGCTTCAAACAAATCATTTAACCTTTCATTATTCTCAACGGTAGCTAAACCTTTTCTTCCGAATCCTCCTCCAAACTTAGCAGTCTTAGGTGAATATCTGCCATTCCAAAACGTTTCTCTCTGACTTGCATAGAAAACAGCAGCTTTAAAGTTACTAGTAAAGTTGTATTCGCCACGGATACTGGCTAACAATCTGCCTTCCCGACCATCACTGATGTTTTGCTCTGCGATAGAAACTGGATTGAACCAATCAAAAATATCTCGCTCAGAATAACCCCCAAAATTTGGAGACTGTGGATTTGGATCATAAATCGGAAGCGTTGGGTTAGTGATAATCGCATATCTAAATGAGTTATCGTTACCAAACTGTCTATCCGCTGTGGTATTGGAAATACTAACTGTAAATAAAGCCTTGTCATTCAATGCTCTTTGAGTTAGGTTCAATCTAGCATTCAATTGATCAAAACCAGAATTTATACCTACACCAGATACATTTCGTGAGTTTAGGGACATTCTGTAACTAGTACCTTCGTTTCCACCACTGATGGAAAGGTTGTTTACAAAACTAACTCCAGTCTTTGTTACTGCATCAAACCAGTCAGTTTCTGAACCAAGGTCATTTGAACCAGGTAGTGCTCTGTATTCGTCAGCAGTCATTACATTAATAGTACGCGCAACATTTTCTGTCGCTGCAGTTCCACTATACTCAACAACTGCTTTTCCTTTTTTACCTGACTTTGTAGTAACCAAAATTACCCCGGAGGATCCTCTTGTTCCATAAATCGCAGCTGCAGATCCATCTTTCAATACATCCATTGATTCGATGTCGTTTGGATCTACTGTATTTAAGGAAGCACCGATAACCCCATCAATTACTATTAGAGGTTCAGCATTGGCTCCAAAAGAAGAGATTCCTCGTAGTCTAATGTTAAATCCACCGTTAGGGTTTCCTCCTGGTCTTGAAATGTTAAGACCAGCAACTTTTCCTTGAAGCAATTGTCTAGGGTCGTTAACGGTTCCTTGGTTGAAGTCTTCCGCCTTGATACTCGCAACAGCACTTGTGATTTCTTTTTTCTCTTGCGTACCGTAGCCTACTACGATTACTTCGTTGAGTCCTTGAATCGACTCAGAAAGAGTTAAGTTAATTGAAGTTCGAGTGCCTACGGTTTCTTCAACGGTGTTGTATCCAATGAAGGAAAACACCAAAACATCGGTGGAACTGGCTTCAATGGAAAAATTTCCATCTAAGTCCGTAACCATTCCACGGGTGGTACCTTTTACTAATACACTCGCACCAGGAATTCCTTCACCTGTACCAGCATCAGTAACCTTACCTGTTATTCTCGCTTGCTGAGCGTTAGCAGAAAAACCTATGCTAAAGGCTAACAAAGAGAAAAAACACAAAATTAGTAGTCCTTGTTTTTTCATTTGTATTGGGTTTGAGTTTAAACTTGAGGTCGAAATTTAACAATTATTTAAAATTTAACAATTTTTAAAGATTTTTTTTTGAAAGAGTTGAGCGCGCTGCGGTACTAAATGGATCTTTTTACATGAATTAAAAAATTTTATTCGTTGCAACCCTCTTTTTGCCAAGGGAGACATCGCTGGCTTTTGGACATCCGCCGACTACACCGCCATTCCTGTCCCCTAAAGCCATGGTGTTTACTTTCACGTAACCCCTACGGTGCCCCCTGGAGGGATGAACCATCCGGTGAATGCGAATGCCTTGCCGTTCAAACTTTAAGATTACTCCTATTCCATTCGATTACGTAATATTTAGATAAAGCGCTATACTCTTTTGTTCACAATCGACTGTCGTCCATGGACAGACAATTCACTATCAACCACAACATCCCATTCCTTCCTTGAATTAGAATTTTAGGTAATAGCCTCAAAAAGTTATATTTTGGAGGAATTTTAAGTAAATACAATTCTTTTTTTTACACTTGCCTTGTGAAAAAACAGTACGGCTTTCTATTCCTTTTTTACCTCCTTTTCTCCTGCAAGCAGGAGGAATCCGAAACGTTATTCTCCCTGCTTTCAGAAAGTCAAACCGGCATCTCCTTCCGTAATGACCTGGTTTATACCGAAAAAATAAATCCTTACACCTTCCGCAATTTTTATAATGGTGCTGGGGTTGCAATTGGTGACATCAACCAGGATAGCTTACCCGATATATTTTTTGCTGGAAATCAGCAAAGCAACCGCCTCTACCTCAATGCTGGCGAACTCAGCTTCGAAGACATCACCGATAAAGCAGGTTTAAATTCTGAAGGATCTTGGACTACTGGCGTCAGCATGGCTGATGTGAACGGTGATGGACTCCTAGATATTTACGTCTGCAAATCAGGACCCATGCAGGGGGCGCAAAGGCACAACGAACTCTTTATTAATAATGGAGATCTGACTTTCACCGAAAAGGCCAAGGAATATGGACTAGCTGAGGTAGGTCTAAGCCAGCATGCCGTGTTTTTTGACTACGACAAGGATGGAGACCTGGACATGTACTTGCTCAGCAACTCCGGACGCTCCGTGGGTCTCAACGACCTGCGCCTCGGGCAGCGGGAAATTCGAGATCCTGAAGGGGGAAATAAACTTTTCCGCAACGAAGGCAATCGATTCTCCAATGTCTCCCAAGAAGCTGGCATCTATGGGAGTGCAATCGGCTACGGCCTTGGGGTGACTGTGGCAGACCTCAATCAAGATGGCTGGCCCGATCTTTATGTGTCCAACGACTTTTTTGAGCGGGATTACCTCTACCTGAATCAAAAAAATGGGACTTTCCGAGAGATTTTACCGCAAGCCATGCCTGAAATTAGCATGGGTTCCATGGGTGCAGATATTGCAGACCTAGACAATGACTTGTGGCCCGATGTAATCGTCACCGAAATGCTCCCAAGTGACCTGGCGCGGGTCAAATCCAAAACTCCCTTTGAGGAATGGGATAAGTTTCAAGCCAATCAAAAAGCTGGATATCACCGCCAGTTTACACGCAATACCCTACAACGGCATTTGGGAATTCACCCTCAAGACAGCACTCCCATATTTGCTGAAGTCGGCAGGTGGGCTGGCGTGGAAGCTACAGACTGGAGCTGGGGCGCATTGATTTTCGATGCTGACTTGGATGGCAAAAAAGACATCTTCATTGCCAATGGCATCGTCAAAGACCTCACCGACTTTGACTTTGTAGATTTCTATGCCAACAATCAAGGAAAAATAGATCAATACCGACAAGACTCGATATTGATCACTAAAATGATTGATAAATTTCCTTCTGTTCCCCAGCAAAATTACCTCTTCAAAAACAAAGGAAACCTTCAATTTGAAAACCTAGCTCCTTCTCAAGGATTGGATCAACTGACCTTCAGCACCGGATCCGCTTATGCTGACTTGGACAACGACGGAGATCTTGATTTGGTGGTCAACAACCTCAATGAACGGGCCTTTGTCTACAAGAACAATAGCAATCCTGGCACCACCACGAACTACCTTAGCCTCGATCTAGGCAATGCCTTTGGTGCAAAAGTCAGGCTCTACACCGCTGGAGAAAGCCAGGTTCAGGAATTCCAGCCAGTCAAAGGATACATGTCCTCAGTAGATCCAAGACTGAATTTTGGTGTAGGAAAGCACACACAGATTGATTCCATACACATCGATTGGCCCACAGGAAAGCGGACCCTCCTAACCAAAATAGCCGCCAACCAAGTGCTATTCCCGAAAGAGTCGGATGCAAAGGCTCTCAAAACTGAATTCAAAACTCACACTCCCTACTTTAGCCCTGCTGTAGAACTCAGCTTCCCATACCTACATAAGGAGAGTGAATTCGTGGATTTTGACCGAGATCGCCTCCGCTTCTGGTCGATCAGTAACGAGGGACCTCGAGCAAGCCAAGCCGATATCAATGGAGATGGGCGTATGGACTTAGTTATTCCTGGTGCCAAAGGCCAATCCACTTCCCTTTGGAAGCAGGGCACTTCGGGAGCTTGGTCTATGTCTCAAACGTCCCTATTTGATCAGGATAGCATTGCTGAAGATGTCATAGCCCACTTTTTTGATGCCAATGGGGATGGAGCAGCTGACCTAGTGGTAGGCAGTGGAGGAATTGAATTTTCAGACTTCGCTCCTAGTTACCAGGACCGTTTGTATCTCAACGATGGCAAGGGGAATTTTTCTCGCTCAGGACAGCTCTTTCCTGCGACACCCACCTCCTTTATATTAAGTTGGGATGGAGATCAAGATGGAGACCTAGACCTTATATTAGGACAACGGGGATTTCCTTTTGGTTATGGAATTGCGGTTGGCGTTCAATTTTGGAAAAATGACGGGAAAGGAAATTTCACGGATGAAAGCACGACCCCAGGCAAACCCTTTGCTTCGCTGGGCATGCTCACCGATGGAGCCTTAGCGGACTTAGATGGAGATGGGAAAACAGAACTCCTGCTGGCAGGGGAATGGATGGCACTCCACGTGTTTACTTTTGATCAGGGAGCCTGGAGTACTAGCACTGCGAAATTTGGCCTAGAAAATACGCGTGGATTTTGGAAGCGCATCTTGGTAGCAGATGTCAATGGAGATCAAAAAATGGATGTGCTTGCTGGAAACTTCGGTACCAATTCCAGGCTGCGAACCAGTGCCACAAAACCTCTGCGATTGGCGATCAATGATTTTGATCAAAACGGTTCGATCGAACAAATCCTCCATCACCATGAAAATGGGAAAAGCATCCCATGGGTACTCAAAAATACCCTTGTCAAGCAAATCCCTTCCTTGAAGAAACAAGTGCTCAGCTATGCTGACTACAAGGACAAAGCATTGGAGGACCTCTTTCCCCAATCGGTTTGGGCAAATTCAATGATTTTGCAAGCAGATTGGATGGAAACTACCCTTTGGATCAACCAGGGAAACGGAAAAATGGTACAGGAGGCACTCCCTGCAGAAGTTCAGTATGCCCCCGTTCATGCCATTACCGTACTTCCTAGACCCGGAAAATCTCCCTTGATACTACTTGGAGGGAATGAAAGTCGCATCAAACCTGAGCTAGGCACCCAACTGGGGAGCTATGCTTGGGTGCTAGAAAAAGACGCTGCTAACAAATGGAAGGCCTTAAAACCTCAAGAAAGCGGGCTCTTTGTCTCGGGAGAGATTCGCGATTTTCAATGGATTCAATCCAACAACCAAACCCACTTATTCGTGCTACGAAACCATGACAAACCGTTGGTATTTACTGTTCGCTAGTTTATTCCTTTTATCCTTTCCACCGATAACTCAGCACACCAGTACTTTCGGGAATTAAAAAAAACCTTGTCATCTTTGCGCGTAGAAATTTCAGACCCTTCCATCCAAAAAAAGCTTAGCCAAAAACCAGAATGAAAAAAATCCTTGGTGGTTTACTTTTCCTTACCTTCTTAGGCTCGGCCTGTAGCACAAAAGACAAAGTGCCTCCCCTATTTGAGGAGATTGCTGCTGAATCTTCAGGGGTCAGCTTTAAGAACGACCTTACTTTTGACCAGGATTTCAATGTCTTTACCTACCGTAACTTTTACAATGGGGGTGGGGTAGCCATTGGAGATGTGAATAACGATGGCCTTGCGGATCTGTATTTTACGGCCAACCTTGGACCCAACCAACTGTATCTCAACAAGGGGGACTTCAAGTTTGAAAATGTAACCGAAAAGGCAGGAGTGGCTGGGACCCGCGCTTGGAGTACAGGTGTGGCCATGGCAGATGTTAATGGAGACGGCTGGCTAGATATTTACGTCTGCAACTCAGGCGACATAAAGGGGGACAACAAGCAAAACGAGTTATTTATCAACCAAGGCAATGGCACCTTCAAAGAGATGGCCGAAGCCTATGGCTTAGCGGATAAAGGGTTTTCTACCCACGCTGTATTTTTTGATTACGACAAGGATGAAGACTTAGATGTCTACCTACTCAACAATTCCTACCAAGCCATTGGCACCTTCAACAAGATGCAAAATGAACGACCTGTGCGTGACTCGGTGGGTGGAGACAAACTCTTCCGCAACGATGGAGAGAAGTTTACCGATGTGAGTGAGGAAGCAGGCATCTATGGATCCGTGATTGGCTTTGGCTTGGGCATCACCATCGGCGATGTAAACCAAGACACCTGGCCTGACATCTTTATTTCAAATGACTTTTTTGAGAAAGACTACCTCTACATCAACAACCAAGATGGAACCTTTACCGAGTCCCTGGAATCTTCGATGCGCTCCATCAGCGCTGCTTCTATGGGAGCCGATATTGCAGATGTCAATGGAGATGGGCTTTTGGATATTTTTGTGACCGACATGCTCCCTGAGCACCCCACACGACTCAAGCAGGTAACCACCTTTGAAAGTTGGGACAAGTATCAATTCAATAAAACCCATGGCTACCACTACCAATTTTCACGCAACATGCTCCACCTCAACAATGGAGATGGAACTTTCAGTGAGGTAGGTAGACTTGCCAATGTAGAAGCTACAGATTGGAGTTGGGGAGCCCTACTCTTTGACATGGACAATGATGGCAAACGGGACATCTTCGTAGCCAACGGCATCTACCAGGACATTACCGACTTGGATTACCTCAACTTTGTTGATGATGAGGACACCAAAGTCAGAATCATCTCCCAAGAAGGGGTAGACTACAAAGCACTCATCGATCCAATTCCAATCACGCCTATTCCAAATTATGCCTACAAAAACCTAGGCGATCTCCGCTTTGAAAATGTGGCAGATCAATGGGGCTTAGGCAAAGCCATCCACTCCAACGGGGCCGCTTATGGGGATTTGGACAACGACGGCACCTTAGACTTGGTGGTCAACAACGTCAATGCAACTGCCCAAATCTTTAAGAATAAGGGTAAAAGCCTGCAACCAGACCTGCACAGCATTCAATTGCAGTTGGTGGGTAAAGGAAAAAATACTGGAGCTTTAGGCACACAGATTCAAGTCAAAGCTGGCGATCAGGTATTTTACACCGAACAAATGCCCAACCGAGGCTTTCAATCCAGCGTGGATCCAAAAATCACCATTGGCTTGGGCAAAGTCACTGTTATTGATGAGCTCAAGGTTTTGTGGCCTGATGGTAGTTTTACCCAGATGACCAAGGTGCCTGTAGATCAACTTCTCAAATTACGCTGGGAAGAGGCGGGAGCACTTCCAGCGGGAACCTCCTTTTTCCCAACCCCAAGTCCTGCCAAATTTGTAAAAGCGAGCAATCCAGGGCTTGACTTTACGCACCAGGAAAATGAGTTTATTGATTTCGATCGAGATCGACTCACCTACCTGATGCTGTCCACGGAAGGCCCGGCATTTGCCAAAGGCGATGTCAATGGGGACGGCCTTGAAGACCTGTTCTTTGGCGGAGCCAAAACCTTCCCAGGCAAACTTTACCTTGCCAAAAAAGGAGGAGGATACACCTACAAACCCCAAGAATCCTTTGATCTAGACGCCATTTCAGAAGATACAGATGCCCTATTTTTCGATGCAGACAAGGATGGAGATGCAGACTTGTTTGTCACTTCTGGAGGCAATGAATCCGGGTTTGGAAGCATTGATCTTGCCGATCGACTCTACCTCAATGACGGCAAAGGCAACTTTACCAAAGGCTTCAACACCGGCCTGATGGGCATTTTTGGAAGTAGCTCGGCTGTAGCACCGATAGACCTCAATTCAGATGGAGCGCTCGACTTGGTTGTGGGAGGAAGACTTATCCCCTTCACCTATGGAGTGTCAGCAGATGCCCAGCTATGGATCAACGATGGCAAAGGAAATTTTACCGAACAGTCCGCAACTTTGGCTCCTGAACTGAAGGCCATTGGAATGGTAACCGATGCCAAGGTCTTGGATTACGATGGAGATGGATTGCAAGATGTCGTGTTTGTTGGCGAATGGATGGCCCCAACCTTTTTCAAGAACGTAGGGAAGAAGTTGGAAAAAAAGGCCCTCCCTGGTATGGAAAATCTGAAAGGATGGTACCGAACCCTGGAAGTGGGAGACTTCAACGGAGATGGCAAGCCTGATCTAGCCCTAGGCAATCAAGGATACAATACCCGCATGAAGGGATCAAACGCCCGACCAATCCGAATGTATCTGAATGATTTTGATCAAAATGGAACTGTCGAGCAGATATTTACACAAGTAGTGGATGGGGTATCCATTCCTTACACGCTCAAGCACGAACTTGAAAGACAGGTACCTAGCATCAAGAAAAAGTACATCCGGTATGCAGATTATGTAAACCAAAGCCTGCATGATATTTTTAGTAAAGAAGTAATCGATCGATCCATTATTCAGGAAATGAACCACCTGGAATCTGGAATTTTACTCAACCAAGGTGCAGGCAACTTTACTTGGAAACCTTTTGCTGTGGATGGACAGAAATCTTGGATCTTTGCAATTCAAGTACTCGACCTCAACGAGGATGGGATTCAAGACCTGATTTTGGGAGGAAACTTATCAAATGTCAAGCCGGAACTTGGAAAGTACGATGCGAGCTATGGAGAGGTATTCCTTGGCAAAGGGGACGGTACCTTTACCTTCTGGCCCAATCGAATTCATGGATTAAAGTTGGACGGAGATATCCGAGCCATCGCAAACCTTGGTGGCAAGCGGCTCCTTTTCGTTAAAAATAGCGCTCCTGCAGAAATCTGGACCTATTAATAGCACCCAATTGGATGCAGTAAAAAACTGAGTTTTATCATTTGGGATTATTCTCCATTTGGGTAACTTTGAGGTCATTGAATGAATCCATTCGAGGCATCCCCAGCTACTTATCCCCTGTTCACATTTCCATGCGTCTCCAAAGAATAGTACTCCTCCCCATACTGCTTTTGGTAGCAGTGATTTCGTGCCAAGAGAAAAAAGATTATTCCCAGGCCATCACAGACGGAACCTATTTTCATGCCGCTCAAAAGCAGGTAACTGAAGTCATCATCCACGATATTTTTTCACCTCCCGTAGCTGTTCGCATTTACTCCTATTCTTCCTTGGCCGGCTATGAAGTAGCTGCAGCCACTGACCCTGCCAATTACGCGTCTTTGATGGGGCAGCTGAATGGATCCGAGCCCATCACGGTCCCTGTTCCAGCGAATATCTACCCTCCTTTGGCTTCCTTAGCCGCTTACTACCATGTGAGCACTGCTTTGATTTTTTCTGAGGAGAAAATGCATGCTCACCGGGATTCTGTATTTGAAGAACTTAAAGAAAAAGGGATTCCTGACGATGTATTTGAAGCATCTGTAGCCTTCGGTCAAGCCATCGGGGATAAGATCCGAGAATATTCCAAAAAGGACAACTACCACCAAAGCCGTTCATTTCCTAAATACACCGTCACTAGTGAGCCGGGTACCTGGCAGCCTACTCCACCGGCCTACATGGAGGCAGTTGAGCCGCATTGGAACAAGATCCGAACCTTTGTATTGGACTCCGCAGCCCAGTTTCGCGTAAATCCTCCGCCTCCATTCTCTACCGAACCCGGTTCTGAGTTCTATAAAAGAGCGCTAGAAGTCTACGAGGCACAAAAAAATGCGAGTAAGGAGCACACGGACATTGCGATGTTCTGGGATTGCAATCCCTACAAAATGAATGTGAAAGGCCACGTCATGTTTGCCACCAAGAAAATTACTCCCGGTGGACACTGGATGGGCATTGCTTCTATCGCTTCGGCTACCGCCAAAAAAGATTGGAAAGGCACCATCGAAGTCTTGGCTTTGACGGCCATCTCGCTTAATGAGGCCTTTATTGCTTGCTGGGATGAAAAATACCGCAGCCGCACGATCCGCCCTGAAACCTACATCAACCAGCACATTGACGAAAACTGGGTTCCACTACTTCAAACCCCTCCTTTTCCAGAGCATACCTCAGGACATAGCGTCGCCTCTACGGCAGCTTCCTATACCTTGGCTCAGCTATTTGGGGACCAGCTCCACATCGTAGACAGCACCGAGGTGGCTTATGGCCTTCCTGTCCGGGAGTTTGATTCCTTCTCGCAAGCCGCATCCGAAGCCGCTATCAGCCGTTTTTATGGGGGCATTCACTACATGCCGGCGATTGAAGAAGG
>CAMDLI010000032.1 GCA_945901615.1 Spirosoma fluviale | reverse complement strand
AAAATAAAAAGCGGAAGGTCATTCCGCTTTTTATCGTGATCCTGTCAGGACTCGAACCTGAAACCTACTGCTTAGAAGGCAGTTGCTCTGTCCAGTTGAGCTACAGGACCTGGTGACTACTTCTAGTCAAATAAAGTCGGGGTGGCAGGATTCGAACCTACGACCTCCACATCCCAAATGTGGCGCGATACCGGGCTACGCTACACCCCGAAACTTTTTTACTTCAATTTTTTTTTAAACAGCCATTTGCTATTTAAAGGATTCGAACCTACGGACTTCCCGCACCCTTGCGGGACGCGATACCGGGCTACGCTACACCCCGAAACTTTTTACTCTAATTTTTTTCAAATAGCCATCTGCTATTTGAGGGATTCGAACCTACGGACTTCCCGCACCCTTGCGGGACGCGATACCGGGCTACGCTACACCCCGAAACTTTTTTACTTCAATTTTTTTTAAACAGCCATTTGCTATTTAAAGGATTCGAACCTACGGACTTCCCGCACCCTTGCGGGTCTTGTCCCGAAGAATTTCGGGAAGGCGATACCGGCCCCGAAACTTTCTTTAACTCCTTGCGAGTTAGTCTTGTGATCCCGCTGGGATTCGAACCCAGGACCCATACATTAAAAGTGTATTGCTCTACCAGCTGAGCTACAGAATCGGTAATCAATATTTCAAATTCAAAAGATTCTAGTTTAAAACTGTATTGCTTCCCGAAATACTTCGGGACAGGCCTACCAGCTGAGCTACAGAATCGGTTACTTAATTTCGGTTAAATGAACTTGCTTTTTGAAAGTTCAATGCCGTAATTGGACTGCAAATTTATGACTCTGAATTCTAAATGCCAAGAATCAATTCCATCTTTCTCATAAAAGTTTCCATATTTTTCGGACTACTCTTGCAAAGCATTCATTGTCAGGCCGATGTGCCAAGACTTATGATCGCAGATTCCTTGTTTAATCAGAGAAGTTACAAGGAAGCAATGGAGATTTACGAGGTAAACTTCCAATCTGGGATCTATTCTACTTCCATGTTGCTCAAAATGGCCTTCATTGCGGAAGGAATTGGTGACAGCGAACGGGCAACCTTGTACCTTAGTAAGTACTATGATTTGAGCCCCAATCCTCAGACGATTTCCAAGATCAAAACACTCACGGGACAAGCCGAATTGGTGGGCTATGAGGTGAGCGATGGCATGCGTTTTGTTCTTTTTCTGGTGGAATACAAGGAGATTCTTGTGGGGGGTCTCACCTTGTTCTTGATCATGTCCTTGATTGGACTTTGGTCACAAGGAAGAAAATTGAAGGAGGGCAGATTTTATGGACCCTCGATTCTATTGCTAGCGTTAATTTTTGCCATCAATAATTTTCTGAATGGCCCCTCTACTGGATTGGTCACCTCCAGCCCTACGCTGATCCGCTCTGAGCCTTCAGCGGGAGGCGATTTTGTAGAGCTAGTGGAGCCCGGACATCGTGTCACCATCAAATCTTCCAAGGATATCTGGTACGAGATCGAATGGAAAGAACAGATCGCCTACATCAAGAAGGAAGACGTTACTCGATTGTGAGGGAGAATGGTACAATGTACCTGTCTGTATTGGGTAAGCTTACTGAAATAACTCAGGGAAATACAGTTGAAATATACTTCGCTTCGCTTCGTGAAATACCATCGAAATACGAATTGAGCCCTCTATTTCCCCGAGCTTGCTCGGATTATTTCTATTGTATTTCCACTTTATTTCTACCTTATTTCCATTGTATTTCTACCCCCAACAAAAAAGCCCTGTATCAAACAGGGCTTTTGCATTATTTCTTGGCGATGTAGGTGACCAAGTCGATGACCTTGTTGGAATAGCCCCACTCGTTGTCGTACCAGGAGACTACCTTCACAAAGGTGTTGGATAGTTGGATGCCTGCCTCTGCATCGAAGATGGAGGTGCGCGGATCACCAATAAAGTCGTTGGATACCACAGCATCTTCGGTGTAGCCAAGCACGCCCTTCATGGTAGTTTCAGAAGCTTCCTTCATCTTCGCACAGATCTCTGCGTAGGTAGCAGGATTCTTCAAGCGTACGGTCAAGTCTACTACAGACACGTCTGGAGTAGGTACACGGAAGGCCATACCGGTGAGCTTGCCATTCAATTCAGGGATTACCTTGCCTACTGCCTTCGCAGCGCCAGTAGAGGATGGGATGATGTTTTGTCCAGCTCCACGACCACCTCTCCAGTCTTTGGCAGATGGCCCATCCACAGTCTTCTGCGTAGCGGTAGTCGCATGCACAGTAGTCATCAAGCCTTCTTCGATGCCCCAGTTGTCATTCAATACCTTCGCAATGGGTGCAAGGCAGTTGGTGGTACAAGATGCATTGGATACAAAAGTCATGTCGGTAGTGTAGGTATGCTCGTTGACACCCATTACAAACATCGGCGTGTCGTCCTTGGAAGGAGCAGACATGATCACCTTCTTTGCGCCTGCATCGATGTGTCCTTGTGCAGATTCTTTGGTCAAGAAAATACCAGTAGATTCGATCACATAATCGGCTCCTACCTCACCCCACTTCAAGGAAGCTGGGTTTTTCTCTGCGGTCACGCGGATGGCATTCCCGTTTACGATCAAGTTGCCGTCTTTCACCTCCACAGTACCCTTGAAGATGCCATGGGTAGAGTCGTACTTCAACATGTAAGCCATGTAGTCTACATCGATCAAATCGTTGATCGCGACTACCTGCACGTCTGCACGCTCTTGGGCCACGCGGAAGGCGAGGCGACCAATTCTTCCGAATCCGTTGATTCCAATTTTAATCTTGCTCATCTGTAGTAATTTTTATAGGTCTAACTGCTAGTTTCTAATTCCTGCCTGGCCGGATTTATGCATTCAAAACCGGTCAACTGCAGGCGAATTTATTACAAAAATTGGGTATGCCCAAACCATTTTCCCAGCTTTCCAAGGCAAGCTGCAGATCCCAGCTTTTCAATCGATTTCGAAATCAAAAAAAGGAAGAACTTTCTTTCGGTCAAGCGCCTAAACTCAAGCAAATCACCACCCTGCCTCTTCCAAACCAGTGGAAATGAAAAAACCGGGAGAACCCGGTTTTCAGTTTATGCCAAGCCCGCAAGTAGCTGCTTGAAGGTCGCACTTGGCTGCATGGCCTGTGCACACTTCGCAGCATCCGGTCGGTAATAGCCGCCGAGATCGATGGCTTTTCCTTGGGAACTGTTGTATTCGTCTACAATCTTGGCTTCTTGGTCTACAAGTGCTTTCGCTAAAGCTGTAAACTTGGCTGCCAAAGCGGTATCCTTGGTTTGCGAAGCAAGTGCCTGCGCCCAGTACAAGGCCAGGTAGAAATGTCCACCGCGGTTGTCTAGCTTTCCGACTACACGAGCAGGTGACTTGTCTTCCTCTAGCCATCGGCCTGTGGCCTGGTCTAGCGTTTCGCCCAAAAGAAGTGCCGTTGGGTTGCCAAAGGTTTGTCCCAGGTGCTCCAAGGAGACCGCCAAGGCCAAAAACTCACCCAAGGAATCCCAACGCAAGTGTCCTTCTTCGGTAAACTGCTCCACATGCTTGGGAGCAGATCCTCCCGCACCAGTTTCAAACAAACCTCCTCCATTCATCAAGGGAACGATGGAAAGCATTTTGGCAGAGGTACCCACTTCTAGGATTGGGAAGAGGTCGGTCAAGTAGTCGCGAAGCACGTTGCCTGTCACGGAGATGGTGTCCTTGCCTGCTACGATGCGCTCGCAGGAGAATAGGGTAGCCTCAACTGGGGATAGAATATGAATTTCAAGCCCTTTGGTATCGTGTTGTGGGAGGTATTTGTTGACCTTCTGGATCAGCTGTGCATCGTGCGCACGGGCCTTGTCTAGCCAAAAGACTGCAGGAGTATCAGACAAGCGGGCACGGCTCACGGCCAACTTCACCCAATCTTGAATCGGTGCATCCTTGGTCTGACACATTCTCCAGATGTCTCCTTTTTCTACAGCATGCGCAAATAGCTGCTTGCCTGCCGCATCGGTAACAACTACGGTACCTGCAAATGGAACTTCAAAGGTTTTGTCGTGCGAACCGTATTCTTCCGCTTTCTGAGCCATCAAGCCGACATTGGGAACGGAGCCCATGGTGGCTGGGTTGAAGGCCCCATTTTTCTTGCAAAAATCAAATACTGCCTGGTAGATCCCTGCATAGCATCGGTCTGGAATGATGGCTTTGGTATCTTGAAGTTTCCCTGCCTTGTTCCACATCTTGCCCGAAGTACGGATCATGGCTGGCATGGAGGCATCGATGATTACGTCACTCGGCACGTGCAGGTTGGTGATTCCTTTTTCCGAATTCACCATGGCTACCGCAGGGCTTGCGGCATAGCAGGCATCGATATCCTGTAGAATTTCTTCTTTTTTGGCAGCAGGAAGTTTTTCCAAGTTGGCCAAAAGGTCCCCAAATCCATTGTTGACATCTACGCCTAGAGCGGCTAGGGTGGCAGCATGCTTGGTGAATACTGGTTCGAAAAACACGGTAACCGCATGCCCAAAAAGGATGGGATCGGATACTTTCATCATGGTGGCCTTCAAGTGCAAGGAGAAAAGAACCCCTTTCTTATGAGCATCATCCTTGGCATTTTGAATGAAGGCGCGGTATTGGGATACGCTCAAGGTGGAGGCATCGATGACTTCGCCTTCCTGAACCTTCAAACCAGACTTCAGCACCTCGGTTTTGCCATCAGTTCCTTGAAGGGTAATGGTCAGTTGGGTGGCCTGGTCTAGGGTAAGCGATTGCTCCGATCCGTAAAAATCACCAGCAGTCATGCTGTCCACATGGGTGGCAGAATCTGCGGTCCAAGCACCCATGGAATGGGGATGCTGGCGTGCGTAATTTTTTACGGCAAGAGGAGCGCGTCGATCGGAGTTGCCTTCACGAAGGACGGGGTTTACTGCCGAACCTTTGATCTTGTCGTACTTGGACTTGATGTTCTTTTCTTCCTCGGTTTTAGGTTCCTCCGGATAGTCAGGCAGGGCATATCCTTGGCTTTGCAATTCCTTTATGGCTCCTTTCAACTGTGGCACGGAGGCCGAAATATTTGGCAACTTGACAATGTTGGCCTCTGGAGTTATGGCTAGCTGACCCAACTCGGCTAAGTCGTCGTTGATGCGCTGCGCTTCGGTTAGGAATTCTGGAAAATTGGCTAGAATACGGCCAGATAGGGAAATATCGCGTGTTTCTACTTGAATGCCTGCCGTCTTGGTAAATGCTTGTACGATAGGTAGCAGCGAATACGTGGCTAATGCAGGGGCCTCATCGGTGAGGGTGTAGAGAATTTTTGGTGTCTTGGACATGGCTCAGAATTTTGCTAAAAATGAGATCAATAGGTTTATCTTCTTCTTTTTCGTGTATCTCCTTGCAGAAACATTCCCCAAAAAGAGAAATGGTTGCACAAAAATACGAAAATCAAGCAGGATTTAGTTCCGTTTGTGGAAATCCTACTGTCCACTAGGATTAGGGATGTATCGTAAAGTTATCGGCATCTTTCCAAGCAGGAAATTTGCTTCGGTATTCTTCCAATGCGGTGTAGTTAAGGGTAATCACCTGAATTTGCTCTTGTTCTTTTAGGTTTACTAGTGTTTCTCCCTTGAAATCGTAAGCTGCAGAATGCCCGTTGTAGGCGATCTGGTTTCCATCTACCCCCACGCGGTTGACCCCGAAAGCGTAGGAAAGGTTTTCGATGGCACGGGCTGGGAGCAAGGTATCCCAAGCCGAAATGCGTGCTGCAGGCCAGGAGGCCACATAAAAAAGAAGGTCGTAGGCCGCATTTCCACTATTCCAGCGGTTGCGCGCCCATACAGGGAATCGGAGGTCGTAGCAGATTTGTGGGCAGATTTTCCAGCCTTTTAGTGAGAAAATGGGAAGCTGGTCGCCTGGAGCAAAGCTGGCATCCTCATTTGCCATGCGGAAGAGGTGGCGCTTGTCGTAGGATTGGGTGTTGCCGTCTGGTTCTACCCAGAGCAGCCGATTGTAATAATTCCCTCCTTCGGAAATGATGACTGTGCCTGTGATCACGCTCCCCGTCTGAGCAGCCAGTTGCTTCATCCACTTGTGCACCTGCAGGTTCATCGGCTCTGCCAAGGTGGCGGAATCCATGGAAAAACCCGTGGGAAACATTTCTGGAAGGACGATCAGGTCGCAGCTATTTTTTAAGGTCCAGATTTTCTCCTCCAGCATGGCTAGGTTGGCCGTCTTGTCCTGCCAATGCAGGTCTGTTTGCACGAGTGCTACGCGGAGGTCTGGGTTTTGTGCCATTATTTAAGCGGGTAGATCATCCGGTAGTCGGTGGATACCTTGCCTTTGCTTACGTCGATGAGTTTGGACTGAATCAAACGCTTCTTGAGGCCTTTGAGGTAGTCTACAAATAGAATTCCTTCCAGGTGGTCGTACTCGTGTTGGATGACGCGGGCGGTCATGCCGCTAAACTCTTCCTCCTTCAGGTTCCAGTTTTCGTCGTAGTATTCCAGGGTCAATTTTTCGGGGCGGATGATTTCAGCGCGCACGTCTGGGATGCTCAGGCAGCCTTCTTCAAAGCCAAAGTTATCTCCATACTCATCTAGGAGAATGGGGTTGATAAACACGCGGCGGATGCCTTTTTCTTCCTCGTCTTCGTCCAGCATCAGGGAGCTATCGATGACAAACAAGCGTACGCCCTGGTTGATCTGGGGAGCTGCAAGGCCTACGCCGTGCGCATGATCCATGGTGGCATACATGTCTTGGATCAACTGGGTGAGGTCGCTTCCTTCCGGCAGTTCTTCTGCTTCCTTTTTTAATACTGGGTTGCCGTAAGCGACGATAGGGTAAATCATTGTCTTTCTAGATAGGACTGCAAGATAATGGCGGCGGATACCTTGTCCAAGTTCCCCACCTTTTCTCTGCGGTCTTTTTTCTTGCTTCCCATGGCGATCATTGTTTGCATGGCCATTTTGGAAGTATAGCGTTCGTCGATGAGCACTACTTTTTGTGCGGGAAATGCCAGTTCAAGCTTCTCTTTCAAGGCAAGTACCAGCGGGGTCATTTCATTGGGCTGTCCATTGAGGCGGGTGGGGTGTCCGAGAACCAATACTTCTACTTCTTCTTTGGCGCAGTAGGCTTGGAGGTAGGGGATCAACTTGGAAGTCTCAATAGTTTCCAGCGGATTGCAGGTGATCTTTAGGGGATCCGTAACTGCCAAGCCGGTGCGTTTGGTACCCAGGTCTATTGCTAGTACTCTAGGCATCAGTTGGTTTGAATTTGTTTACGAATTTTCCGCAGGGCTTCCTTCTCCAACTCCACCGCCTTAGGGAAGAGGAGTTCATCTTCGATTTTTGCATGGACGGACAGCTCTTTTTCGAAAGTTTGAAGCTCGTGGTAGAGTACCTTCATGGTCAATGGGGCATCTGCTGTCAATTCGTAGTTGTTTGTCAGTTTCCGTATCCCTTCCATCTCATCGTCGTGGATTTCGTGGTGCTCCGCGAGGTAGTGGATGGGATCTTGCTCGAGGATGGTTAGCGCATCTCGGGTGCTAAACTCCCCTGCCTCAATGCTTTGCAATAGGTCGATCCGATTGAATAACCGGCTTTCCTCCTCATGGATGTGGTGGATAAAGTCTTCAACAAACAGTGGGAATAAGATGCGGAGATCTCCAAGTAGCAGTTCGTAGCCTGGCTCCGGAGAGATGCCTGAAATCAAGTTGGACAAAAAAGGAAGTTCCTGCCGTACAAAGTAGTAGTGCTTCTTTTTGAGGTAAGCGACCAGCAGTTCGATGGGATTCAGATACAGTTCCTCCAGGCTGGGGTCTTTTTGCATGGCCCAACTTTCGAGTTGTGCGATTAGCTGTCGAGGATTGACCTTATGCTTGTGGCAAACTTTTTCTAGCGAGTCACAGGGGTACTGGTAAAAACTGATGCCAAAGTAGTGCAGGACGGCAGCGAAAACATAGTTTTCGGAGACTAATTCCCCAACTGATGTTTTTTCGAAAGCCTTCTTTGACTGCATAGCACAAAAATAATTTTTTTTGAACTAAAAAAGGGAAATAAATACATGATTATCCTCATTCTTTTTAGTGGTTCAAAAATAGCATTTATCGCTGCGGATAATCGTCGACGGTTCACAGACCACGGTTCACGGCCCACTCCCTTGAACTTCAACTAGTGTTTCCCTTGTTATCATCAATAAATTGGAAAATCATAAAAAATTAGCATAATTGGGAACTTGCCTAGCAGTTAAGGACGTTAATTTTACCTAAAATTGCACCAGACAAAATACATTTTTTGACCTAGATAGTTTAATTCGAAAAGAAAACCCCTTTTGCTGTGAGCCAACAAAAAAATACCATTAGACAAATCCGTCTTCCTTTGCTTCTAGCCCTTTCCATTGCAGGAGGTATTTGGATTGGCGCCACCTTTGCGGAGCCCAAGGGCAGTCAAAACGACCTAAGAGCTGCGCTCTACAAGTTGCAGGAGATCATGACCTACATCAACCGCGACTACGTGGATAGCGTGGATACCAACGAGCTCGTGGAGTTTGGCATTACCAAGATGTTGGAAAAGCTAGATCCGCACTCTAGCTACATTCCTGCCAAAGATGCCTCGCTAGCCCAGTCTCAATTGGAGGGTGAATTTGATGGTATCGGGGTTGAGTTTGGCATCATTCGAGACACCATTTATGTGGTAGCTCCGCTTACTGGAGGACCATCCGAGGCCCTTGGGATCCAAACGGGTGACCAGATTATTTCGGTAGATGGCAAGACCGTGGCAGGCATTGGCATCACCAACCGGGATGTATTTGACTACTTGAGAGGTCCAAGTGGATCCAAGGTCGCGGTAGAGATCAAGCGTAAAAATGCCCCAAGCTTGATCAAGTACTCGATCACACGGGCCAAAATCCCACAATACAGCATCAATGCCACCTACATGGTGGACAAGGAAATTGGCTACATCAAAGTGACCCGATTTGCAGCGACTACCTACGATGAATTTAGAAAATCCATAGCTGACCTGCAGGCAAAGGGCATGAAAAAGCTGATTGTCGACTTGCAAGGCAACCCAGGCGGGTACATGGGAGCAGCGATTTACATGGTAGATGAGCTCCTTGGCGGGAGAGACCTAATTGTGTCACAGGTAGGTAAAGTGAGTCAGTACAACAGCAAGGCCTATGCTTCCAAGCCAGGTATGTTTGAGGAGGGATCGGTGATTATTTTGATCAACGAAGGCTCTGCATCTGCATCTGAGATTATGGCAGGAGCGATTCAAGACAATGACCGTGGACTGATTGTAGGCAGAAGATCTTTCGGCAAGGGCTTGGTGCAGATGCCGATAGACCTCTCGGATGGAGCGGAATTGCGATTGACGATTGCGCGCTACTTTACGCCATCAGGAAGATCCATTCAAAAGCCCTACGACAGTGACTACGAGGCCTATGAAACAGACCTCAACAACCGCTACGAGAAGGGCGAGTTTTTCTCCGCGGACAGCATCCAGTTTAACGACAGCCTCAAGTACAAAACCAAAAAGGGGCGTACCGTCTATGGGGGTGGAGGCATCATGCCAGATTACTTTGTGCCGCTAGATACCACGATGAATAGCGCCTATGTGAACAAGCTCTTTTCAACGGATGCATCACGGGAGTACTTGCTCGACTATGTAAGCAAAAACAAGAGCAAATTTTCCAAGGTCTCCGTAGAAGATTACTACAAGACTTTCAAGGTCAGCGATGCGATGTTGATGGACTTGGCGGACTTTGGTAAAAAGAACAAGGTGGAATTTGATGCCAAGGATTTTGCTACTTCCAAAGAATACCTTCGCATCTTGATCAAGGCGCACTTGGGGCGACAGCTCTACGACGACAGCGCCTTCTACAAGGTGATCAACGACATCAATGAGGTGTACCAGCAGGCAGTTAAGCTGTTTGGGGAAGCTGATAAGATTAACCTTTGAGGTCTTTCAGACCTCGAAGGTTTTAGTCCAAATGACACAGGAATTTCACGCAGATAGATCAGCGTAAAAAAAGGGTTCACGCAGATTCTAAAGGAAAAATAACGCAGATCAAAAGAAAAGATCAGCGGGCTTTTTCTCCTAAGATCAGCTTGGAAAAAAATCCCGCAATCAAAGGAGAGCGTTTAATCCTTCGAGGTCTAAAAGAGACCTCAAAGGATATAAAAATCTACTTCACTACAATCAATTCGGAGGTAGGTACTCTAAATCGCTCCCCGTAGATGCCTTCAGGCATTCCTTTGCCGCAGCCAATAATCATCGCGATCTCGGATCCCGCAGGGAGGTTCAGTAGTTTTTTGACCCGCTTGGAATCAAAGCCCTCCATGGGGCAGGTATCGTAGCCCGCTGCCTTCATCCCGAGCATAAAGGTCATGCAGGCTAGGGATGCACTCTTGTGTACCGAGATACGCACGGCAGTTTCACTCACTTCTCGTACCATCGGCTTGCTAAGGCCTTGGGTAATGGCAATTAATTTTTTCACAAAGGACCATCCCGGAAATTTGTGGTAGAGCATCGGCACCAACTTTCGGTAATAGCGCAGTGCCAATTTTACTTTTTTATCCCCTTCCCCAGATGCTGAAGCGGAGATAAAGTCAAAGTTGGCTTTGGCATGAGCTTTCCAGCGGTCTCTTCGAGTAAGGACCACTACCAGTTCCCGAGCGGAAGTGGCTGCCTTTTGTCCCATGCAGAGTTGAGCCAAGCGGTCCTTCAGCGTAGAGTACTCCGGTACGCGCACAAACTGATACAGTTGCAGGTTCGAACTGTTGGGCGAAAGAATAGCCGCTTCCAAGCATTTTTGAACGATGGTACCATCAAAAGTTCCCATTTGATCAAATACGCGCACAGATCGACGCTCGCTTACAGCCTCGAAAAAATTTAGTTCCTTAGTCATTGCCTTCTTTTAACTTTTTTTGATTGGTAAAGATGGCCAAAATTTTGAAGTTTACGTTTCAGAATTTAACCTTCTGTTGCCTATGTTTTTTACACTTATTCGCTTGCAATACCTGAAGAGCATCCGCTCCACCAGTTTTGCCAAAAGTGCCCTCGCTGCCGGATTTTTGGTATTTATAGCCTTATTGCTCCTGAGCTATGTGTTTTTTGCAGGGCTATTTCTTGGTAGGATCATCGATCAGTTTGCCGAAGGTAAGGACCCCATTTCCTTCCTCAATTCAGTTTTGATCTACTTTTTCTTGTTTGAATTTATGTACCGCTACTTCGTTCAGAAGCTGCCTGTCGTGGATTTGGAGAGTTTGCTGCACCTCCCGATCGGGAAAAAGAAGATCGTATCCGTCTTGTTGCTGCGCTCCTTTTTGTCTCCGCTCAATGTCATCGCCTTGCTGCTATTTGCACCTTTTGGGGTGGAGGCGGTGCAGGAGCAGTATGGGGCACTTGGGCTCGTATCTTGGTTAGGAACTTTGCTGTGCTTGAGCTGGTCCATGCACTGGTTTATGCTCTGGTTTAAGCAGCGCTTTGAGGATAGCCTGATTGGTTTGGGGGTGGTTTTCCTAGTGGTGCTTCTTTCTGGTGGGACAACTTACTTGGGTTGGTTCAATGTTGGTGAACTTCTTGCCCCCTTCTTTACTGTGGCGACCCAGAGCCTTCTTCCTTTGGTTGGGATGGGCCTGCTGCTTGGATTGGTCTACCTACTTTCGTACCGGTATTACGTAGCACATGCTTACTTGGAGGAGCTCGGGGAGGAGGAGGAGTACCGGGTGGCGGGGCAAAGTTTTGGTCTTTTTTCCCGTTTTGGGGTGGCAGGGGAGCTGGCAAACCTGGAGTGGAAGTTGATTTTGCGACACAAGAAAAGCCGTAGCTACCTGATGCTGTCGGCCTTCTTTCTGTTGTATGGCTTGTTTTTTTATACCAATCCAGTTTATCAGAGTGAAACGGGGATATCGCCCATCTATATTTTTGTGGGGGTGTTCATCACGGGGATATTTATGATTCAGTATGGACAGCTGTTTTTGAGTTGGAACTCGGCCAACTTTGATTTCTTCATTCAGCGCAAAGGAGGACTTGAAGCCTTGGTTCGCGCCAAATACCTGCTATTCCTGGGTATTTCTGGAGTTTGCTTTTTGGCATCCGTGCCCTACGTGTACTTTGGCTGGGAGATTTTACTTGTGCATCTGGCCACCTTCCTGTTCAACTGTGGCATCTTGATCCATGTGATTATTTATGTGGCCTTGTGGAAGCCCAAGCCGATGGATCTGAACAAAGGGGCCATGTTTAATTACGAAGGGGTAGGTGCCGCCCAATTTTTGATCATTATTCCCCTGATGGCGGGCCCGTATTTGGTGTACCTTCCTTTTTCTTACCTCATCAATGACTATGCAGGCTTGCTTGCCTTGGGCGTCACAGGCCTGGCAGGAATCCTTGCTTTCCGCCCACTATCCCGCATCATCACCAATCGCCTTCTGGCCAACCGTTACGAAATATCCTCTTCCTTCCGACAAGAACTATGATACAGGTCTCTCAACTCAAAAAACAATACAAAGAAGCCGTAGTGCTGGATGTCCCAGAATTACTCATCTCCAAAGGAGAGTGCTTTGGGCTGGTAGGCAACAATGGCGCGGGCAAGACCACCTTGTTCCGTATTTTGTTGGACTTGGTACGGGCAAGCTCCGGTCAGGTGACATTCCAGGGGGAAGATGTGAGCAAAACCGAGACTTGGAAATCCCAGGTGGGTGCTTACCTGGATGAGCAGATGCTCTTGGCATTTTTGACGCCCGATGAGTACTTCGAAACCTTGCGGAAGATCTATGGACTCTCTACGGCGGACCTGGAATTGCATTTGAGCAAGTTTGAGGAACTGTTTAATGGAGAGGTGCTGGGCAAGAAAAAGTACATCCGGGACTTGTCCAAGGGCAACCTGAAGAAGGTGGGTATTGCAGCTGCTCTGCTAGGCCACCCACAGGTGGTGCTCTTGGATGAGCCTTTTGAAAACTTAGATCCCAGTTCCCAGATCCGCTTGAAGAAGTTGATCTTGTCCGAGTTGGAAGCTTCCAAAATCACCTTTTTGATCTCCAGTCACGACCTAAACCATGTCACTGAGATCTGCGACCGCATTGTGCTGCTGGAAAAGGGAAAGGTGATCCGAGACTTGCGCGAGAAGGGGGAGATGCTGAAGGAGCTGGAAGCGTATTTTGTGGGTTGAAAGCCAGATGGAGGGGCCACTGAGGCGCGTGATCAGGATTGATAATAATTTTTTTAACTGAATCCCATAGAATAAATTTTTGGTTTACTTTTGGGCATGTGGCCGGCATTGTCAATTCTATCTTTTTTTGTGGGGGGAGTATTGCTATTGCTCGTTTCTGTATCCCTGTTTGATACGAAGCGAGACATCAAAACGAGTATCTTTTTTTTAGCCATTTTGTCAATCTCCGGTGTACAACGCGTCATCTTTGGACTGTCCAGTTTTAAGATTTTGGGCACCTTTGCAAACCCTTTTGAACAGTCCCTTCTTTTTGCCTTTTTCATTCCGCCGATCTATTACCTGTTTTTTGAAGGCCTACTGCATCAACAAATTTCTAGAAAAAATCTTCCGCTACACTTCGGGCTTTCTCTTCTCATCGTGTCCCTTAGCGTAGGGTTGGATTGGAGTAAATCCATCAATCAAACTGTATTTTTAGTTTACTCCACAGGATACATTGGTCGCTTGATTTATTTAGTGTGGACCTCATTTGCGAAGCGGAAAAGTCAGCGGGAGCAGCTCTATTACAAGTCCATCCGCGTTTGGGCGTACTTGATGATGGTTGCCTTTTTGTTAATCTATGCGTTCGCAAATTTCATCTACGGAAAAGCACTGGAGGATACAGAGGAAAAAGTGTTGGGGGAATTCTATGGCCTTACCTCCTTCCTCTGGTTGTTTATTTGTTTTTACCTCTTGAGAAACCCGCGTATTCTGTACGGGGAGCTGCGCCTGTTGGAACACATCAATGAGATTGTCCCGGAAGAGATTGCCATCTGGAGGTCCAAGAAAAGGGGACAAACTAGTGCTCAGGATTTGGGAGTGGAGAAGCAGATTGCTCCTCGGGTGGAATCGCTTCTTTTTGCTTTAAAAAATATGGAACAAGCCTGGTCTGAGGAGCTCCTGGAGGTTCCCAGTCTCAAATCGCTCTCCTTCCAGTTGGACTGCCCTCAAAGTCACGTAAAGTACCTGTTCAAGTACTATGGAAATTTTAGTTTTGGCGAGTATGTCAATGTGTTGCGAATCAATTACTCCATTACGCTGATCCGCAAGGGATACTTGCTGACGCATACCATCGATTCCCTGTCCAAGAAGACCTTGTTTGTAAGTGGCAATACTTTCTACCTCAATTTCAAAAAGCTAACAGGCGAATCACCTTCCGAATACCATGCGCACCTGCAATTGGAGAAACGGAGTGTTGGAGGTGACTGAGGTGCGGGTCAAAAAGAAACATCTACAATCTTTCCGCAAAGGGGGCAATTCTTATGGAGCTGTAAGTGTGTTTTGTGTGATAATTAGGTAGCGGTCGGGGAGTTGGATAACTTGGAAAAGGAGGGGAATTCAGAATTTAATTTTAACAAAAAATTTTAAAATGGATTTTTGGTTTATCTGTAGGTCTGTGGACAGCTTTGTCGACTCTAACTTTTTTGTTGCTGGGGGGTGAATTCTTCTGCTCCTTTTAAAGGGAGGCTATTTTTCATGCTTAGGGATGAATAAAATAGAGGATTTTTTTCTCAAAATCTCAAGAATTCCTTATTTTCAAATTATCTTTTTGTTTTGTCTTTCCCTGTCGTTTTCGTTTAATAAATTATTAGCCTACCTTGCATAAATTTTATTTCTACATACCATTACTTTAGTTTGCTAAACAGGATACGTTGAAACGGGGGTATAACATTCCCCATTCTACCTGCCCAATCTCTTTCTTTTCACCCCTTGCTTACGTGTATTCAATTCAAAAAGCCTCCCTAATTTGCGGTTTTATTTTCCTAGGGTTTTTAGGAAATTTACAGGCTCAAACCTATTTCTCGACAGTTGAGATTCGGTACAATTTGCCCAAGCAATGGCAAATACGTCTGAGACCTACTGTATTCACCTTCCCTAACGAGGGTTTTAGAACCGAATTGATGGTGGGTAAAATTTTGAGCCCCAATTGGAGGATTTTCTCCTACAGTCAATTTGATTTTTACCGAAACAAGCACCAGACTGGTCTTCGGTTAGATTATTCGAAGACCTATTTGAATAAAAAATTGTTGGTGCAAGGGCAAATCCGGGCCTTTGTAGGCATGTCTAAAGATACCGATTTCGAAGGTATTTTTCTGGGTGATATAAATTACCGGGTAGTTCCTAAGGTAGCGTTGGGAGTACGTAATTTTACGTTAGAATCCCCTGAGGGGGAGCAGTTTTTTAAGGTAAGGCGTTCTTTTCTTGGTCCAGCAGCTTGGTACTACCCCAACCCAAAGAATACATTTTTAACCTATTATGGGCCCAATGTCATGAAGAAAGACAGCTTCTTATTTATGTTTGTCTGGTTTGTGACGATATAGTGTCCAAGGCACCATAGAAATAGGAAGTACTTTAGAGACAAGATGCAAGAAACAAGAGACCTGTCTGCCGACAGGCAGGTTAGACTCAGTTCTGCTACTAAATTAATCCTGCCTACGGATTAGGATTTCATCTTGCTTCTCGCTTGCCCGCCGCGGCGGGTATCTCGGCTCTTTCTTCTTTTTTCTCGCAAAGGCGCCAAGCCGCAAAGGAATCTAATCGCTCTTTTGGCTCTTGCTTCTTGTCTCTTGCTTCTTTTTTCTTGCCTCTCGGTTCTCTAAAAAGCCGTCTTAGGCAAATAGGCAGTGCGTACCTGATTGGCCTCTCCTTTGACCTCAGTCCAGGCAAAGTAAACGTTCTCCCCAAGCACCTCCAGCTGAGGAAATCCACTTTTTCGACCCGAATCCATCGCTCCAATTTCCCAGCGTTTGCCCATCTTGCCCCCGCTGTCAATCCGAGCAGCCATCAAATAGGTGCCTGTCGTAGTAGTTTCCATCCAAGCGGCGATGCCGGACTGCTCATCGAGCAAGGCAACCTCTACGCGACCAATGATGCCCTGACCCTCGACGGTGATCGGCGCACCAAAGGTGACCCCAGCATCCGAGGAGAAAGAAAAATTAACCTTCGCTTCACCCTTGGCGGCGGTAAACCAGCCCACAAGCACATTCTCTCCTTGTGCTACGATCTTGGGGCCATTGACCGGGCAACCCGAAATTTCCCAGTTGTCGGCGTGAATGATCGATGGCTCCGTCCAGTTTCCATTTACTAAGCGAGTGATCGCAATGTCCCGGATTTCTTGGTCAGACCGGTTGCGGTAGACCACCACCGGTCCTTGGGAAGTAATGGCCGTGCTGGTCTGGCAGCAATCACAGGTTTTGTCATCTAGTTGGCTATCCCAAAGGACTTTTCCGTGCACCGTTACCTCTGCTGTACGGATGCTCATGGCTCCTGAATGCATGTCATGGCCTTCGTGGCCTCCCCCTCCGGTGTTGCGTCCATCCAACCAGGACACCAAGAAGCTCGAATCGCTGTATGCTGCTGCGGACACAAATCCATGTTCAGTCTGCGTGGAGTCTCGGTGCAAAGGAAGTCCAGGACGCCAGATTTGCCCTCCCTTGGGCAAGGCATGCATCAGAATGTCGTAGGAGAATTTTCCTGGGGAAGATTTTTGCAGGTGGTAGGCGAGTAGCGAACCTTTGTTTTGAACGAGCGCAGGGTAGTCTGCCCAGTTGACAAACCAGTTGCTGCCCTTGGCTATCTGCTCGGGCCTAGACCAGTTCCCATCTTCTCCAAGGCGCGCAAAGTGGAATTGTGCTAGGCTATCCGTGGGCGTGGCTACCCAGGAAAGAATCAGTGTCTTGCCATCTGAAGAAAGGGAAGGTAGGGATGTTCCCGTCCCAGCTGGAAAGGGGATGTCTTGGACAGCTACAGGAGGTGGAGTAGCCGAAGTGCAGGAGGCAAGAAAAAGGACTGAAAAGCCCAGTAAAGCAAGTAGGATACGGTTCATGGCTTCTGAGAGATTAGGTCTTCAATGGAGGTGACTTCCTGCCAGTTTAACTGTCCCATATGCCGATACACCACCTTTCCTTGGCGGTCAATGACTAGGGTAGTGGGCAGGGCATGTACTTCAAAATCAGCAAGTGTACCTTTTTTCAGGTGGAGAAACTCCAAACCGAAGTTGCGTTTCTCTTCAAAGGCTCGGATTTGATCGAGATCCTCCTCCGTCGCGAGGAAAAATGCGACACTATCGCTTTGCAGGCGGGGAAGAGCGGCTTTTAATTCTGGAAACTCTGCCAGGCAGGGCTTGCACCAGGTGGCCCAAAAGTGCAAGACGGTATAGGTTTTCTGTTCGGCCGCTACCCCAAATTCACTCCCATCAAGCCGCTGAAATTGTGCATCAGACAAAGCGAATGGAGTTGCCTCAGCGGTGGAAATATTCTCCACAGGAGACTTGGATTGGCAAGAAATGATTAGAATGCTAAGGAAGAAGATTAGGGCACGGGATACCATGAAGAAATACGATGGAAATAGAGTAGAGATAGACTGCGCTTCGCTCCGTGAAATAATGAAGAGAAATACGATGGAAATATAATAGAAATACCCGCCGCGGCGGGCTGCTCCGTGAAATATAATGAACTAGAACCAGAATTTACTATTTCACCGAGCTTGCCTGCCCGCCTGCCTACGGGAGGTAGGCCGCGGAGGGCTCGGTTTATTTCCACTCTATTTCCATCGTGTTAGTTTAAATTTAATAGGATTCGAAACAATTATTTCACCGAGCCTGCAAGCCTGTGGTAGGTAGGTAAACGGCATTCAGGCTTGGTTTATTTCCACCGTTTTTCGATTGTGTTTCTCAATCCTATTTCATTCGCTTTCCTCCTATTATTTCTTCCCTGAAGAAAATTTGTGGCATCTACGAAAAAGGTGTGACAAATCTTTCAAAAATGATTTCAAGGGATTCCCTCTATTCGATTTCTATTGAAAAAAATTGGTGTTTTGAGTAAAAAAACCAATGAAAAAAATACTTTGTTTTGTATTTATCACACTATTTTTTTCCCTTTCTGCTCTTGCTCAAACTGAAGGCATCAGTTTTCAAGGTTTGGCTCGAAACGCTGCCGGTGAAGTACTGGTCAGCCAAAAGATAAGTCTTCGATTATCGATTCTCCTGGATACAGAATCCGGAGCGGTCGCCTATGTAGAAACAAGACAAGTGACCACCAACCCACAAGGAATCTTTTCTTTGGTGATAGGTGATGATACAGCACTAACCAAGTCTACCATTTTTTCATCGATCAAGTGGAACTCTGCTCCCAAGTTTATCAAAGTGGAGATGGATCCCAATGGAGGGTCGTCCTATCAGTCGATGGGCACAACAAGATTACAAGCCGTACCTTTTGCCTTCTATGCCTATGGAGTAGATGCAGTAAATGTAAAAGGACTGTTACCTGTGGCCAGCGGAGGTACAGGAGTAGCGTCAATCTCAGAGCTAAAATCAAGGCTGGGTTTGGATAATTTCAGTAATGCCGCTTTAGATACCAAAGTAGATAAGGTAGCGGGAAAGGGACTTTCTAGCAACGACTATACCACGGTAGAGAAGAACAAGCTTGCTGGCATCACGGGAACAAATACCGGAGACCAAGATCTGAGTAGTTATGCTACTACTTCCCAGCTTGCCACCAAGGCAAATGCAGCAGATGTGATAACAAGCTTAGCTACCAAGGCAAATGTAGCAGATGTG
>CAMDLI010000031.1 GCA_945901615.1 Spirosoma fluviale | reverse complement strand
TTTTTTACAAACTGATTTGGGTGAATCGGTTAAATTCATTTCTGAAGTTACAAACTTCGTGCCTATGTAATCTGTTTGGTTCAGCTGCCTATAGTAAACTAGATGAACTCCTATTTATTGTAAAGAATTTAAAAATAAGTCAATTATCTGGCAAAGGAAACTTTTAAGGGTACTAAAGGTAAAAAGGCAGGGGTGAAACTACTTGTTGTTAGGATATGATTTAAATAATTTATAGCATTTTTAGTTTAATTTATTTTTTTTAAAACAAAATTTTAAAAAATATTATAATAATTAAATAAAAAGATATATAAAATAGATATTGTTTTTCCTTTGAATTCAAAATGAAATGATTTTCCTTACTTGGCAGATTTTTTCATCCATCCATCCACTGAATACTTTCCTCCACCAGAAATTAGAATCGATAGAAACAGGGTGAAGAATAACAAGGAGAGCTCCTTCTTTCCAAAAGGATCGGCAGCATGCGCATAAAAAGCAGCTACCAGCATGGTGATCATCAAAGGAATCGTAGCCCAGCGAGTTTTAAACCCGATCATCACCAGAATAGCACAGGCTACTTCTGCGAAAATTGCCAGCCCCAAACTGATTTCTGGCCCCAGCCCAAAGGGATCCGCAAATTTTACAGGGCCCTCACCAAAAAGGCGGTCAAATTTGGGCAGGCCATGCGTAAGCATCATGCCTCCAGCAAGCAGGCGAACGAGTAAGAGTCCAAGATCGGAAAGGGAGTTATTTTTCATTTTTAAGTTGTTTAGGACCAGATAGCCGATAGCATTCTATTTTTTCCGTTGAGATCCTGATGCACGCGCAGCTGTTCATAGCCTTGCGAACCCAAGAGTTGTACCAATTCATCCGCCAAGTTCTCGTAGATCTCGAGGTACAAGTTACCCCCATTTTTCAGCAGCTGCTGCCCCAAAACTCCGATCGCTCGGTAAAACACAAGCGGGTCCTCATCCGGAACGAAAAGTGCCAAATGCGGTTCAAAATTCAGGACATTGGCATGCATTTCTCCCTGATCCCGGAGGGGTACGTAGGGAGGATTGGAGACCAAGACATCAAAAAGGGCAAGATTGGGGATGCTTCCCAACAAGTCTCCTTCCAAAAACTCAACTTTGGCCCCAAGTTGTAGGGCATTTTTTCGCGCCACGGCCAATGCCTGCACGGATACATCCAGCGCATACACCTCCGGGTTCTGCAGCTCCAATGCCAAGGTAATTGGAATGCAACCCGTGCCTGTTCCCAAATCCAAAACGCGCAGTCCAGACTTGAGATTTTCTTTGATTATTTTATGTACCAGTTCCTCGGTTTCGTTTCGTGGAATGAGCGTGTCTCGCGTGACACCAAAACTTCTTCCATAAAAAGGAGCTTCCCCAAGGATGTATTGAATTGGTTCACCCGTAAGCAATCGCTCGAAATCCGCAAGTAGGGGTTTCCTGTCCACCGCAGTTGGAATAGCAAGTTGCAGGTCTGCCCGTCTCAAACCCAAATGGTGTTCGAACAACCAGAAAACAAGGTTTTCTGCCTCCGCTTGGGAATACGTGCTGAGCTGAGCCGATAAGGAAGCCATCCACTCGGAGTAGGTCTGGGAAAGATGCATAGGGTGGGAGCAAAAATAGAAACTCGTGGGAATTTCCACTCCATTCAAGCTTCTGTTGGAACAAAAAAATGATAGATCTTAAAAGCAAAACTTAAATGCTAAAAAAATCAGAAAAAACTCAAGCAAAAACTGTAACTTAATTCCTTCAGTATCAAGTCCATCATGTACCGGGGAGAACTTCTATTTTTTCTCCTGGTCGTGGGAATTTTTTCGATTGATTTTTTTAAGGTTAGGACAGGTTCATTTTTTGATAGCAGCACCCTGCCTCCAAAAATTACGCAATGGGAACTCGATTCTTGCACCAGGACCATTTCCGTTCAGTCAGTAGCAGGAGGTATTCCTCCCTATGACTTCTATGTCTTCAAACAAGACCCCCTTGACCTGAGAAGCTGGCAGGTATACCGCTTGATTAAGGAACAGTTGCCCCAAATCTCAAGCTTGCCCCCAGGGACCTACCGGATTAAAGCAGTGAATGAGGGGGTAACTTCTCCTTCATTCGATACCAATTTCCTGGAAGTAAATTTTCCCACAGACCCAGAAATCGAGCTAATGGGAACTACTTCCCTTTGTTCGGGATCGATCACCGCTATCGCACTGCACCTCGCCGATTCGAAGGTTTTGGTGCCTATTCGTTGGACTGCCCAAGTACTGCTAGCTCCTGAAGGTGGGGAATTGCTGGGCTACACTAGTAATACACTAACCCCGCTACTCGAGATTACGGATACTCTGATCAATACAGGAAAGACCCTTGCCAAGGTCTCCTACCAGCTCCAAGCCCTGATCAACGGCTGCCTGCTCCCGGCTCGTACGGTAGAAGTGCAGGTAAATCCAATTCCAAAAATTGAGGCTACGGTTTCTGATAGTCTGATTTGTTCAGGCACCCCCTTTTCTATTGCTCTTCTTCCCAAAAGTTGGGGGGCAAGCCCCATGCAGTTGCGCTGGTCGGCGACACTGATTTTCGGGCAAGTTATTGGCCTAGTTCAAGGCGAGCCATCTCCACTGGCCGAACTTTCCTCCATCACCCAGACCCTTGTCAACCGAGGAACTGGTCCCGCTCGGATTCGCTTTACCTTTTATCCTTCCTTCCAAGGCTGTGAAGGAGTTGCTGAAAGTCTAGAGGTTGTGCTGCTGCCCGAACCACAAGTAACCCAGCAAGCAGACTTAATCAGTTGCGCAGGAGAATGGGTTTCGGTTCCTGAATTTAATTCCATCCTTCCTAGCGATTCCCTTGCCTATTCCTGGGAAGTTTCCGATCCTTCCCTAGGCCTCAGCAGTGGCACAGGGAATCGAATTCCAGACTTTCAAGCTATCAATAGTAGTCCGGGATTCAAGCGGGCGCTGGTTCGAGTTACCCCAATGCTGTACAGCCAAGGCATCTCCTGTACGGGATCGCCTTTTTCATTTTCCATCACCGTAAGGCCTCCTCTTGTACTAAAGGAACAATTGTCCAACTATGCAAGCTTTGGCGTGTCCTGCGCAGGTGCTGCAGATGGAAAAATCAATCTCGAACTCAGTGGAGGGATTTTGTCCGGTGAGGAGCCTAGCTATAGGTATTCCTGGACAGGGCCGGAAGGGTTTGTCTCCACAGCAGCCAACTTGGAAGGTCTTCAGGCAGGATTGTACCGCCTGCAGGTTTCTACTGGAATGGGCACCTGTCTTTTGGAAAAAAGTATGCTGCTCACTCAGCCCGCGTCGCTCCAAATCTCCCAATTGCAGGTTAACAATTTATGCTTCCAAGGGAATGCTGGAAGCATCTCGATAAGGGTATCAGGCGGCAAAGCACCTCATAGGTATGCTTGGACGGGACCGAATGGGTTTTTAGCTACCACTGAGAATATTCAGAACCTTGCCTCAGGCAGCTACCAAGTGAGGGTGACGGATGCGAATGGCTGTAAGATTAATGGAGCTGCGCAAATGATCACCGAACCCAGCCCACTTGCACTCAACCAAGTCAAGGTGGATAATAGCTGCTTCCTGGGAAGTACAGGAAATATTACAGTGACGGCATCGGGAGGAACAGCACCGTATAGTTATGCGTGGACAGGTCCAAACAACTTTACTTCCACGGTAGCCAACCCACAGAACCTGGTATCAGGTAGCTACCAAGTGAGGGTGACGGATGCGAACGGCTGTCCGATTACTGGAGCTGCGCAAATGATCACTGAACCCGCCCCACTAGCCATCAACGCGCTAGTGCAGGGCGAATCCTGTGCGGATGCCAAAGACGGTCGCATTGAGTTGACACTTTCTGGAGGATTACCACCCTATCAAATTCGATGGGAGCATGGACTGACGGGTCCAGTAGCCACAGGACTTGGCGCAGGAACCTACCGGGTCACTGTGACCGATCAAGGAGGCTGTACCCAAACTGCAGAGTACTCCCTGTTGCCCATCCCAGCGCTTCGCTTGGAAGGAACTGTTACTTATCAAGCCACCCAAACGCCGCTCCAAATTTTAGCAAGCCTCCAATCGGTTGCCCAAGGAGGAACCCCTCCCTATACCTACCGCTGGAACTCAGGGCAAACAACACCGTCAATCACAGTGAATGAAAGTGGGACCTACACCCTTCAACTTAAGGATGCAAAGGACTGTATCCAAGAAAAGAAATTTGCAGTTGCTCTCCCGCTTCCCTTATCCATAGCCGTTGCGGTGGCGAGGGTGCCGCTTTGCGAGGAGCAAGGCCAAGAAACAACGCTCCAACTCAGCATCAGCCATGGCTTAGCTCCCTACCAAATCACCTGGACCATGGGGTCGGTCAAAGCATCTGGGATGCAATTCGCCACTCGGGAATCTGGCCTCGTAGAAGTGGAAGTGCGGGATGCGCTAGGTCTTATCCAAAAACGAGCGATTACCATCCCTCCTCGACAAACGGGACCTCTGGATTTTGAGCAACGCTTTGAAAGCCAGCCGCAATTCCAAGCGGATCTGCTGGGCTTTAAGGGGGTATTTCGTTCGCTAGCAACTTGGCCCCATCAAGTGATCTCCTGGGACTTTGGCGATGGTACCCGTAGTTCGGAGTCCAACCCAATTCATACCTATACCCGCAAAGGAAGGTATATGGTAACCTTGACGGTATTGGATGCAGCGGGATGCCTTATCAAGGTCTGCAAAGAAGTACAAATCCTTGACTACTATCTAGAAATCCCAAATGTCTTCACCCCCAACGGCGATCTTCTCAACGACAGCTTCTTCCCCAAGTTTCGATTTATCCAAAACCTGCAGCTGCAGGTGATGAATACCTGGGGGGAACTGATCTACCGCTCCCAAGGTCAGGAAGGTCCCGGCTGGGACGGAACCGTCGCGGGTCAAAAATCCCCCGAAGGAATCTATGTGTACAAGATCAGCTACCAAGCTCCAGATGGACGCAGAGTAACTTCTTCTTCCACTTTTCTTTTGGCCCGATGAACAGGAACCTAAAATTCACCATTCTCGCCTGGAGTTTGTTGCTTCTCTGTTTTCAGGGGAAGGCACAGGATTTTCAATTTTCACAGTTCTATGCAGCTCCCCTGTACCTCAATCCCGCGTTGACGGGCATCAGCCAGGAAACCCGCATGGGATCGGTATACCGCAAGCAGTGGCCAGGCCTAGACTACCAATTCACTGCGGTTACCGCCTATGTGGATCACTACAGCTTTGATCACAAAAGTGGAATTGGCCTCAGTGTAAGCTCCTTCTCGGAAGAGTTTTTGAAACTGAATACCACTGACATTTCAGGATTCTACGCCTACAACCTGCAGCTCTCTGAGCGTGTTGCTTTTCAGCTAGGTACCCAGATCTCCTACATCCAAAAGCGGGGGACACTGGAAAATCTGCTTTTTGGCGATCAAATCGATGTTTTCAACCAAGCGCTCTTTCCAAGTTCCGCCGATGCGGTAGGTGGCTTGGAGCCCTTCAGTTATTTTTCATTGGGTCTAGGAGGGGTGTTTACCTGGGACAAACTCTGGATTGGGATTTCTGGCCACCACTTGAATCGGCCCAGCCTAGCATATTATGTGCGCGATGGGCAAACCAAGCATTGGCCCAAATACTCCCTACAAGCAGGCTACACCATTCCGCTCGATGACCCTGACTTTTGGGAGGAAGGATCTGGGAAGTTTGTGCACCTGATGGCCAACTACAAGCGACAAGGCCCCTTCCAATTTCTGGATGCTGGGCTGCAGGTGCTGCTCAACCAGCTGGTTGTCGGTGGAGGATTTCGTAGTCTTCCTATCCAAACCGACTTGCCCAAGCGGGAGTCTGTGATTGGGCTAGTTGGACTCAACCTTTCGGCTGGTTTGGCGGTTGGCTACAGCTACGACTACCCGATTTCGGACGTCGGCTCCCAGACCCTCGGTTCCCACGAACTGAGCTTACGCTACCAGTTTTTCTACGGCACACCGAAGTCCAGAGGGCAGCGCTCTCGCGTGCTGCCCTGCTTTTCCTACCTGCGGTGATTTACCCCTAGCCAGCTAGCTACTTGCTTCGAATTCGCGGCTTTACCTAGGATTGTTGTACCTTTGCCTCAGAATTTTGATTTATGAAGTTACACAACAACACCATCAGAGGCGTTCACACAGCCTTGGAAGCTATTTTTGAACAAGGGCACTATGCAGACAAGGTAATTGAGCGCACGCTAAAGTCCAACCCCAAGTGGGGCGCAAAGGACCGTTCATTCATTGCGGAGACCACCTACGAGATGGTGCGCTGGTGGCGATTGGTCAATTTTCTAAGCCCATCCAAGGACCCTTGGGACCTCTTCGGTACCTATTGGTTGATGCAGGGAAATGAGCTTCCAGATTGGGAGGAATTTGCACGCTTGCAGCCTGAAAAAATTAGAGGAAAGTACGAAAACATCACCGACCCAGGCCTATTGGAATCGATTCCCGAATGGCTTCAAACGTTAGGATCCCAAGAGTTGGGGGAGAAGTGGGAAGCTGAAATTCATGCCCTCAACGAGGAGGCTGAGGTGGTGCTGCGCGTCAATACGCTCAAGACCACGCGCGAGCGTCTCAAAAATCTATTGGAGGCAGATGGCATCCGTAGTTACCTAGTCAAAGGGTACCCCGATGCCTTGGTGCTGGAGGAGCGCCAAAACGTGTTTCGCCATCCATCCTTCAAGGAGGGGTTGTTTGAGGTGCAAGATGCCAGTTCCCAACTGGTCGCTGCCGCACTCCAGGTCGAGCCAGGCATGCGTGTCATTGACGCCTGTGCCGGAGCTGGAGGAAAGTCTCTTCACCTTGCTGCACTGATGGGCAACAAGGGCAAGGTCATCTCCATGGATGTGGAGGAGTGGAAGTTGCAGCAGGCTAAGCTCCGAGCACGGAGAAATGGGGTTTCCATCTTTGAACCCAAAATCATTGAAGGGTCCAAGACCATCAAGCGCCTCAAGGAATCTGCCGATCGACTACTACTCGACGTACCTTGCTCCGGATTGGGGGTACTGCGCAGAAATCCAGATACAAAGTGGAAGCTTTCGCTAGAGTCCTTAGAAAAGGTACAAAAAACACAGCAGGAACTTCTTCAAGCCTACCCCTCCATGCTGAAAAAAGGAGGACAGCTGGTCTACGCTACTTGCAGTATTTTGCCTTCGGAAAATGAGGAGCAGATCAAAAAGTTTTTGGCGAGCGAGGCGGGCAAAGACTTTGAGTTAATTGAAGACCGCAAGGTCCTTGCCCAAGAAAGCGGCTTTGATGGGTTTTATATTGCACGACTTTTGAAGAAGTAAGGAATGTACCAAGTACGATGTACGAAGTACGAGATACGATGGAAATAAGGTAGAAATAGACTTCGCTACGCTTCGTGAAATAGGTAGTAATAGCACCTGAATTCCCTATTTCACCGAGCTTGCTCGGTTTATTTCTACTGTATTTCTACTATATTTCCTTCTTGGTACTTGCTACTTGGTACGTTAGACAATAATATTTTTCACATTCTATTAATCCAAGACATTTTCCATGTAACTTTGACGGGCAAATAGGGTTCCCTACCACCGATATTTGCCATGAATAAAAACTCATCGAAGTTTCTATACGAAGCACTCACCTACGACGACGTGCTTCTTGTTCCAGGATATTCAGAAGTGCTCCCTCGCGAGACTTCCACAGCTACCTGGCTCACCAAAAAAATCAGATTAAATATTCCCTTAGTTTCTGCTGCCATGGATACGGTCACAGAGGCTGAACTGGCGATTGCCATTGCTTTGGAAGGTGGTTTGGGCTTTATCCATAAAAACATGTCGATCGAAAAGCAGGCTGCTTTGGTGCGCAAAGTGAAGCGCTCCCAAGCGGGAATGATTCTCGATCCCATCACGCTTGACATCAACTCTAAAGTGCGCGATGCAGAAGCCATCATGCGCGAATTTCATATCGGAGGGATTCCCGTGGTAGATGAGCACAAAGTGCTCAAGGGGATCATCACCAACCGTGACCTGCGGTTTATCAAGGATGCCAACCGCCTGATTCGTGATATCATGACTCGGGAAAATTTGGTGACTGCCAAGTCGGGAATCTCCCTCGAGCAGGCGGAAGAGATTCTTCAAGAATATAAAATTGAGAAGCTCCCTATCGTAGATGATGAAGGCAAATTGACTGGCCTAATTACCTACAAGGACATATTGAAACGAAAAGACAAGCCAAATGCCTGCAAGGATGAGTTTGGAAGACTCCGTGTAGGCGCTGCCGTAGGAGTGACTGCCGACATCGTAGAGCGTGTTGAGGCGCTAAAAAATGCAGGTGTGGATGTGGTATCCATCGATACGGCCCATGGCCACTCCAAAGGGGTAATCGATACCTGCAGAAAAATCAAAGCTACTTTTCCTGATCTAGAAGTGATTGTCGGCAACATCGCCACTCCTGAAGCTGCATTAGCCCTTGCCGATGCAGGTGCCGATGCGGTAAAAGTGGGTGTAGGCCCTGGTTCCATCTGCACCACGCGTATCATTGCGGGCGTAGGCGTTCCGCAGCTTTCTGCTGTATACGAATGTGCTGAAGCGCTAAAAGGAACCGGAGTACCCGTGATTGCCGATGGAGGAGTTCGCTATTCTGGGGATTTGGTCAAAGCCATTGCCGCAGGAGGCAGCTCAATCATGATTGGCTCTTTGCTGGCAGGTACCGAAGAAGCTCCTGGCGAGATGATCATTTTTGAAGGCAGAAAATTCAAAAGCTACCGAGGCATGGGTTCTTTGGAGGCCATGGAATCAGGTTCCAAGGACCGCTATTTCCAAGATGCTGAAGAGAATATCAAAAAATTAGTTCCTGAAGGAATTGTAGGCCGAGTGCCTTTCAAAGGGCTAGTTTCGGAAGTCTTGTACCAGTTGGTTGGAGGCTTGCAAGCAGGCATGGGCTACTGTGGCACCAAGACCATTGAAGACCTACAGGCAAATGGCAAGTTTGTCAAAATCACTACCGCAGGGGCCAAGGAGTCCCACCCGCACGATGTAAGTGTGACGAGTGAGGCGCCAAATTACAGCATCAAATCATAAGCAAGGGAAACCGGTCTAAAAGCCGGTTTCTTTTTTTATTTTTGTTCCATCCGCTTACAAAAAGCGATTTTGCTCTGCCCAGCCTCTATGTTTTCTACGGTGTACAAGAAGATTCTCAAACCCCTCCTTTTTTTACTGCAGCCTGAAACTGCCCATCATTTTACCTTTGGGATGATCAAATGGGCCTTTAACTTTCCCCTACTGAAGCCGATTGTTTCTTCGCTATTCAAAATGGAGGACTCGCACTTACAGCGGGAAGTCTTTGGCTTGAAATTTTCCAATCCAGTGGGACTTGCTGCTGGCTTTGACAAGGATGCGCGTCTGATCGACGAGATGGCCATGCTGGGTTTTGGATTTATCGAAATTGGCACGCTCACTCCAAAGCCTCAAGAAGGCAATCCGCTGCCCCGACTTTTTCGCTTGCCCCAAGATGAGGCCCTGATCAACCGCATGGGCTTCAACAATGGAGGAGTGCTGGGCGCCATCGACCGCCTCAAAAAAAGAAAATCCCCGGTCATTGTAGGTGGGAATATTGGAAAAAATAAAGTGACTCCCAATGAGGATGCGCTTGACGATTACTTGTATTGCTTGGAGGCGCTGCATCCCTATGTAGACTATTTTGTGGTGAATGTAAGTTCGCCTAATACCCCCAACCTCCGGGATCTCCAGGAAAAGGAACCTTTGAAAAAACTCCTGCTAGGCGTGAAGGCTGCCAATGCGCAGCATCCTCAGCCCAAGCCGATCTTGCTAAAGATCGCTCCAGACCTGAGCAATGGACAGCTAGACGACATCATCGAAATCGTGCGAGAAACGCAAATTGAGGGCGTCATCGCCACCAACACCACGCTGGATCGTTCCAATTTAAGCACTGATCCAGCCAACCTGGAACGCATCGGTGCAGGTGGAGTAAGTGGAAAGGCTTTGGAAAAAAGAAGTACCGAAATCATTCGCTACCTACACCAGCAGTCGGGAGGAGCTTTTCCAATCGTCGGTGTAGGAGGGATTTTCTCCGCACAAGATGCGATTGAGAAGCTGGAGGCAGGCGCAAGCCTAGTTCAAGTATACTCGGGCATGATTTATGAGGGACCAAGCTTGATCAAAAAAATCAAGAAGGGTCTCCAGCTATATTTGGCAAAGTAAGTTGGCATTCTTCTCACTTTTGGCTAACATTAACCTCCGTATTTTATCTGCAAATGGCATCCGCATCACCCAAGACCAATACGTTTAGAAAGAAAGCTGAAAACGCGCCCAAGGCTAGTCCTGAACCGAAAAAGCCTTCCTCTTCCTTCTCCTTTGGAAAAATCGAGACCAAACAGGTAGGCCTTGTCTTCGGAATTGTATTGATTTCGATCAGCGTTTTTTTGGGAGTAGCTTTCGCCTCTTACCTGATGAATGGGCCCCAGGATCAGAGTTTGGTAATTAACAATTCAGATCAATCCATCCGAGAAGCAGCCAAAGAATCAAAAAACTGGTTAGGATACTTAGGCTCTCAAGCTGCCCACTGGATGATTTTCCGTTGGTTCGGCGTAGCAGCTTTCCTTTTCCCTCCCTTTTTATTTTTACTAGGCTTTCGATGGACGTTTAAGGTTTCACTTTACTCACTCACACGTTATGCAGTCTTTGCTTTGTTTTTTGCGGCATGGATTGGTTTGGTAACGGGCTATGCAGGAATCTTGATTGAGGGATATTCCTATTGGAGCTTTGCTTCAGGTGGATTGGGCTATGAACTCGCAAAGCTTTCCTACGACTTTTTGGGAATGGGAACCTGGCTGCTGATTTTCGGCACCCTATTCATTTTCATGGTGTTGTTCTATGGCATTCAGCAACTCAACTGGTTTCCTCCCAAGGCTAAGCCTGAAGATGAGTTACCCTGGGATGAGGATTCCAAATCGGGCATTCCTGCTCCATTTTTAGGAGAAGAGGAAGAAGATATTGAAGACGATGGGAGTGACTGGGAGGTAAAAGCAGACGATCCAGAGCTACCGATGGCTGGGGATAAAGTCGATTTTAGTTTGGTAGAAGAAGCTCCAGTACCAGTTCCACCGCTTCAATTCACCGATGACCTGGAGGAGGATCTCTTCGATGTACCACAGGTCAACTTGCTCGAAAACGAAAAGGATTCCGTCCTGCTGAAAGAAGGAAATTTTACCGTGCAGAAAGGTCCTGAAGAAGAAAAGACCGCTGAGGAGGTTGAAAATTTGGATCCCTACGATCCGACCTTAGACCTGCCTCGATACAAGTATCCGACGATTGACTTGCTCAACGAATACGATGTAAAGAAAGTCACGGTTTCCCGTCAGGAACTCGAGGAAAATAAGGACAAGATCGTAACCACCTTGGAGAACTTCCAAATTGGTATCCAAGGCATTCAGGCAACCATTGGGCCCACTGTGACCTTATACGAGATTATCCCGAATCCAGGGGTGAAGATTTCCAAGATCAAAAACCTAGAGGATGACATTGCCTTGAGTTTGGCGGCTTTGGGAATCCGTATCATCGCGCCCATCCCTGGTAAAGGCACCATAGGCATTGAAGTTCCCAATAAAAATAGGGAATTGGTGCCGGCTCGAGCCGTACTGGGTACTGAGAAGTTCATGAAGTCCGACAAGGACCTTCCCATTGCTTTGGGCAAAACCATCTCCAACGAGGTCTTTGTAGCCGATCTAGCCAAAATGCCTCACTTGCTGATGGCAGGGGCCACTGGACAAGGAAAGTCGGTGGGCCTCAACATGATTTTGGCTTCGTTGATTTACAAGAAGCATCCCTCCCAACTGAAATTTGTCTTGGTTGATCCCAAGAAGGTGGAATTGACCCTGTTCAACAAGATTGAACGACACTTTTTGGCCAAGCTCCCTGGTGCCGAGGAGGCGATCATCACGGACACCAAGAAGGTGATCCACACGCTCAATTCCTTGTGTATGGAGATGGACAACCGCTATACCTTGCTGAAAGAAGCGGGTGTACGGAATCTGAAGGAATACAATGCCAAGTTTGTGGCTCGGAAACTGAATCCCGAAAAAGGCCATTATTTCATGCCCTACATTGTGCTTGTTATTGACGAGTTGGCGGACTTGATGATGACGGCGGGCAAGGAGATTGAAGCGCCTATTGCGCGCTTGGCACAGCTTGCTCGAGCCATCGGCATCCACTTGGTGGTGGCTACGCAGCGTCCATCAGTCAATGTGATCACGGGGGTGATCAAGGCCAACTTCCCCGCTCGACTTTCTTTCCGCGTTACTTCCAAGATTGACTCACGCACCATCTTAGATGCTGGTGGAGCAGACCAGCTGATTGGCATGGGAGATATGCTCCTGTCTGTAGGTTCCGAAATGACCCGTATCCAATGTGCCTTCCTAGATACCCCAGAAGTGGATGCAGTCTGCGACTGGATTGGGGGACAAAAAGGCTATTCTTCTGCGTACCTACTTCCAGAATATGTTGGGGAAGATGGTGAAGGTTCAGGATCGGACATTGACTTGTCTGATAGAGACCCTCTATTTGACGAGGCTGCACGCTTGATCGTATTGCACCAGCAGGGCAGCACCTCCCTAATCCAGCGCAAGCTGAAGTTGGGATACAACCGTGCCGGCAGGATTGTCGATCAGTTGGAAGCCGCCGGAGTGGTGGGGCCATTTGAAGGATCCAAAGCGCGTGAGGTTTTAATTCAGGACGAAGTAAGTTTGGAACGGTTATTGAGTAGTTTGTAAGCGATGCCTTACGAATTACGGCAGACCTTCCATGAATCTTAAATTTCTTTTTTTTGCATTTTTAGCTTCCTGCTTCCTCGCGGCACCTAGCCAAGCTCAAAAAGACCCCAAGGCAAAAGTAGTGCTGGATGCCATGAGCCAAAAATTTCAAAGCATGAAGGGATTTACCGCTAGCTTTGAATATACCTTCCAGGATGAGGGTGGAGCGGGTGATCGACAGAGTGGAGAGGTAGCGGTCCTAGGCGATAAGTACCGCCTCAAACTTCCAGATCAAGAAATTTACAACGATGGCAAGACCGTGTGGACCTTTATTCAAACGGCAGGATACAAAGAAGTAACCATCAACGATGCCGCTGGGATGGAGGGCGAGTTGACCCCTTCCAATATTTATACCCTCTACCAATCTGGATTTAACTACAAGCTTTTGCCAGACAAAACGTACCAAGGAAAGCCGATTTCCACGGTGGAACTGACTGCATTAAAATCCAATGCTCCTTTCAAGCAGGTTCGCCTGCTTGTAGAAAAATCCACACAGCAGCTGTTGGGATGGGAAATGCTGGATGGGCAGGGAGGCGTATTTTCCTATTCTTTCAAAAATCTTAAGGCATCCCCAAGCCTTCCTCTAAGCTACTTTATGTTTGATGTTAAAAAATATCCAGGCATAGAAGTGATTGACCTGCGTTAAAGGGTTAGATCCGATTTAATTTAGATTCCCAGTTCCTTTTTCCACCTTTTCGAGGAGTTCTTGGCCTGCTTCCTTTACGGTGGGCAAAATTGGACTTAAGATTTCCAATACTCCCGGAGTAAGTGGTCTGATGTAGGACAAGTACTCACTTTTTTTCTCCCAATCTTTAAACGGCTCCATCTCGATTTTTCCCAATACCCAGATGAATAAGCTGATAAAAAAGCCGGTTCGTACGACACCGAGTACCGCTCCACCCAAACTATCTAGGCCACCCAAAAGGACCAGAGCCATCATTTTTTTGAGGGCCTTGCCGGCTAGATTTGCAAGGAAAAGGGTGGAAAAGAATATCAGTAAAAATGCAAGTATGGGTAAGCCAAATGCCGCTTCATCCGTTTCGGTTGCGAGCCATTTGCTCACCCCTTCCATTAAATATACCCCCAGAATGATAGCGAGGACAAAGCCAAGAAGGCCGACAATGCTCATCAGCAGGCCTTTTTTGTAGCCCTCATAGGCTCCTAAGCCCAAAAGGAGAAGGATGACTACGTCTACCGGTTCCAACTTAATTTGTTAGTAGGAGTTTTACCTGTTCTGAGATCGCCTTGCCGTCTGCCTTTCCGGCCAACTCTTTGCTCGCCAATCCCATTACTTTACCCATGTCCTTGGGGCCTGTGGCACCAGAGCTAGCAATGATGGATTGAATTGCTTGTACGAGTTCCTCCGTAGACAAAGCCTTCGGCAAAAATTCCTGAATAATCGCCAACTCGGCCAATTCCACCTCGAGGAGGTCAGCACGATTTTGCTTTTCGTAGATTTCAGCAGAGTCTTTTCGCTGTTTGGCAGATTTGGTCAATACCTTCAATTCCTCCTCAGCACTCAATTCTCCAGAAAATCCTTCTTTGGTCTCTTCCAATAGGATGAGAGACTTGATTGCCCGCAAAGCGGTCAGCCTTACCTTGTCTCTTGCCAACATGGCGGATTTAATTTCGCCTTCTATTCTCTGCTTTAAGCTCATAAGTTTTAGTTTTGTGTTGTACCTGTACAATGCAGTAAAAATACCCATTTTTCCATGCCCACATGACAAAGCTAAGTGTAAATATCAATAAGATTGCCACCCTACGAAATGCCAGAGGAGCCAATAATCCCAATGTAGTACAGGTGGCGCTGGATTGTGAACGATTTGGCGCAGAGGGGATCACCGTGCATCCTCGCCCTGATGAGCGGCACATTCGCTACCAGGATGTGGTGGACTTGGCAGAAGTGGTACGCACTGAATTCAATATCGAAGGTTATCCCGATGCACGATTTATGGAGCTAATCCGGACGGTGAAGCCTGCTCAGGCTACGTTAGTCCCTGATCCACCGACGGCCATCACTTCCAATACAGGTTGGGATACCATCCTGCATCAATCGATGCTCAAGGATATTGTTGCGGAACTCAAGGAAATGGGCACGCGCGTATCCATCTTTATCAATCCTGAAGCTAAGTTTTTTGAGCCCGCCAAACTTACAGGTACGGATCGGGTAGAATTGTACACTGAACCTTATGCCTCAGGCTATCACCAGGATAGAGAAAAGGCTGTGCAAGCCTATGTGGAGGTAGCCAAGTTGGCCACTGAACTTGGATTGGGGCTGAATGCAGGGCATGACCTGGACTTGCATAATTTGGCCTATTTGAAGCAGCAAATCCCTCAGCTTTTGGAGGTCTCTATCGGGCACGCGCTAATTTGTGATGCCTTGTACTACGGCTTGGAGAATACAATCCAGTTGTATCGCAGGCAGCTAGAGTTGTAAGGTCTCCTAGGGTCGATATACTTGACTCTATTAAGAGCCTCGTAATTCGTATTTCGTACTTCGTACTTTCAAAATGCAACTAAACTTTAAAAAAACCGGCTCCGGCCCACCGCTTGTTATTCTTCACGGCCTTTTTGGTTCCTTAGACAACTGGTTTTCCATTGCCAAGGAACTAGTGGAGCACTATACCTTGTACCTTGTAGATCAGCGCAACCATGGGGACTCCCCCCATTCCAATGAATGGAATTATGGGGTCATGGTGGAGGATTTGCGTGAGCTGCTGGATGCCGAGGGCTTGGACTCCGTGTACTTGATGGGACATTCCATGGGAGGGAAGACGGTGATGAATTTTGCGGTGACCTATCCTGAGCGGGTGCGCAAACTCATCGTAGGAGACATTGCCCCGCGGTACTACCCCATTCACCACCAAGTGATTTTGGAAGGATTAAATGCGCTTGATCTCTCCCAACTCCAATCTAGAAAAGAAGCGGATGAGCAGCTGGCTGCCTTCATTCCAGAACTGGGGATCCGGCAATTTTTATTGAAAAGTTTGGGTAGGGATACGAACGGATTTGCATGGAAAGTCAACCTTTCGGTCATCACCCAACACATTGAAGAGGTGGGGAAAGCTTTGGATGAAGGAACCGTTTTTGAAGGACCGACCTTGTTTTTGGGAGGTGCCAATTCCTCCTACATTCAAGAGAAAGACCTTTCGGATATGAAGCGCCATTTCCCTAATTGTACTTGGATCTCTATTCCCAATGCAGGGCACTGGCTACATGCCGAGCAGCCACAAGCAGTGGTAGCAGAGATGCGAAAGTTTTTTTACTGATTTTTTTTCACGCAGATTTTAGTGGAAAAAACACGCTGATTTGGTTAATTAGGCCTATCCGCTTTTAAATCTGTACCCAAGGAAACTTAGGTTGGAAGTTCAAATAGGGTGGCGGTCGACCGTGGACAGTGGTCCGTTAGCCGTCGACAATTTTACTTTACCTTCTTCCCGTGCTTCATCACCATGTCTACATCCTGAAGTAAGTTGATGTAGCGCAAGACATCCCCTTTTACCGCGATGATATCTGCATACTTCCCTTCGGAAATGGTGCCGTAATCTTTTTCCACTTTCATGGCTACGGCTGGCCAATAGGTAGCCGCTTTGATGGTGAGCAAGGGGTCCATTCCAAACTGGTTGACCCATACATCCAATTCATTCCAGGTACTTTGGCTATGAAATTTCATCGGAATCCCACTATCCGTACCGACAAGCATCACCACACCACTTTCTTTGAGTTGGGCAAATTTGCGATCCAAAGTAGGTTTGCGCACGGGGGTCAATTGAAAGTAGGACATTCTACCAGGGAATCGTAGCGAGGCGCGAATGTCTCTGACAATGGAGTCAGGTAGCCCCAAATGCCAGGAGGGATCGTCTAGTTTTTCGGGATTGTCGCGCACAAACTCGTAATTGAAAAGACCTTCTACAGTTGGCGTCCAGAAAAGTGGGCCTAGGTTCATTTTTGCTGCGCGCTCTTTCATTAGCTTCATGATGTCTTCTGGGTATTCTGGGGCACTACTCAAACCCGTATGCTCAAAATTATCCACCCCAATTTGGAGTCCGATTCGAATTTCGTCAGGACGGTGGGAGTGGCCCACCACCATTTTTCCATACTTGTGTGCTTCGTCCACCACGGCTTTGGCTTCTTCCAAGGTCATTTGGTCTTGGTCGATGAGTTTGATGACATCGACTCCCGCATCGATCAGTTTCTTCACTTTGGCTCGGGCGTCTGCTGGACCGTTTACCCCCCAACGGAATTCCTCGGTATTGGGATAGGGTGCTTTTTGAATAAATGGCCCAGACACATAGATCGTGGGGCCTGGAATTTCTCCATTTTGGATGCGTCTTTTGACGTTGATGCTGGCCTCAAGTGGAGCGCCCAAGTCTCGGGCAGAGGTCACACCTGCCATCAGCAATTGATGGGCTGAAGAAGGCATAATTACCGACTCAAATACATCGATATAGGTGCTATCCCAATGCGTGTAGTCGCTGTGCCCATTGAGCATCAGGTGCACGTGCATGTCCCAAAGCCCAGGCAAAACACTCATGCCTTCGGTGGAAATCACTTCCGCTCCAGCAGGAATGGCCAGGCTTCCCACCTGCCCAATGGCCTTGATCCGTTCCCCTTCCACGATAATCACTGAATTTCGGATAGGCGTACCTCCAAAGCCATCAATCAAGGTTCCCCCTACTAGGGCTTTGACTTGTTGGGAAAAAGAGGGAATGCTAAGTAAAAGCAAGCAGGCGAAAAGAAGGGATTTTTTGAGCATGGTTGGAATTGGAGAAAGTATATGCCAGATTAAGGTACGGATTTCGCACATTAAATTTTAACTTTCGAATTCAATTCCTACTGTACATGCCTCAAGGAAAATTATTTTTAATTCCCAATGTGCTCGCTGAAAACACAGCTATGGAAGTAATTTCCCCACAAGTTCGCGAGGTAATTGCCCATACAACCTACTTTTTGGTTGAAAACTTACGGACCGCACGTCGCTACATCTCTAGCTTGAAGCTGGGGATTAACATTGAAGAGCTGAACCTGGAAATTCTAGATAAGGATACCCCGCCCGAGCAAATAGCGCGGTTGATGATTCCCCTCTTGAAGGGAGTTGACATCGGGGTGATCTCTGAGGCTGGCTGCCCTGGCATTGCCGACCCTGGTGCCTTGGCTGTGGCCTATGCGCATCAAAAAGGAATTCAAGTAGTGCCAATCTCGGGGCCCAGTTCCATGTTTCTGGCGCTGATGGGCTCTGGATTTTCGGGCCAGTCCTTCGCTTTTCATGGTTACCTTCCCATCGATAAAAAAGAAAGAGCAGCCACTTTAAAAAAATTGGAGCAGGAATCCATCCGCGAAAAACGAGCCCAGCTCTTTATGGAAACGCCTTTTCGCAACAATCAATTGCTGGCCGATACGCTGGCTACATTGGCACCATACACCAAATTGTGCATAGCCAAAAACCTCACCGCTGCCGATGAGTTGATCCAAACCAAAACCATCGCGGACTGGAAAAACCACCCCCTAGACCTACACAAAGTTCCCACCGTATTTATCCTCCAAGCCTTCTAGCATGTTTACCATCGACGCACACCTGGACCTGAGCATGAATGCGATGGAGTGGAACCGGGACCTTACCCGCCCTCTCGCTGAGATCAATGCCCGAGAGAAGGGGATGACTGACAAGCCTGATCGAGGCAATGGAACCGTATCGCTTCCTGAACTACGAAAGGGAAATGTGGGCCTAGTGGTCGCTACGCAAATAGCTCGCTTTGTAGCGACAGACAATCCGCTTCCAGGTTGGCACTCGCCACAGCAAGCCTGGGCACATACCCAAGGGCAACTTGCCTGGTATCGGGCGATGGAAAAGCAGGGCGAATTGAAGCAAATTCGGGACTGGCAGGAGCTGGAGGCGCATTTGGCCTACTGGAATGCTGGGGAGGATAAAAGTCAAAAAACAATTGGCTACATCTTATCTCTAGAAGGAGCCGACTCCATCGTGTCCCTCGACTATTTGGAGACAGCCTACGAAAATGGTTTGAGAGCATTGGGACCTGCCCACTATGGTCCAGGTCGCTATGCCTATGGAACCGATTCCTCTGCTCCACTTTCTCAACAGGGGAAGGACTTGCTGCGCAAAATGGATGAATTGGGAATCATTCTAGATGCCACTCACCTCTGTGATCTCGCCTTTTGGGATGCCTTGGACCATTTTCAAGGGTCAGTTTGGGCGAGTCACAACAATTGCCGTGCGCTAGTAGACCACAACCGACAGTTCTCAGATGAGATGATCAAAGCCTTGATTGCTCGTGGAGCAGTGATTGGAGGAGTATTTGATGCCTGGATGCTGAGCCCGGGTTGGATTCGAGGAACAAGTACCCCGCAGGAGCGAAACGTAACCTTGTCAACGCTAGTTGACCACTTCGATCATATCTGTCAGCTTGCAGGCAATGCGAATCACATCGGGATAGGTTCAGATTTGGATGGAGCTTTTGGAAAGGAACAGTGCCCTTCCGATTTGGATTCGATTGCGGACCTACAAAAAATCTCCGACCTACTTCTAGCTCGAGGCTACTCGGATGAAGATACCCAAAAGGTGATGCATGGCAATTGGCTTCGGTTTTTGGAGAAGGCTTGGAATTAATTTATGATTATCCGCAATCCTACTAGTGACTCAATCCTAGTGCTAACCACTGCGGATAATCATTTTCAAAATTGAAGTTACCAAACCTGATCCGCCGCTGCGGATCAAACCTTGCATAGCCCCAGGTGAAACCTGGGGAAAATAATCATAGCATTTCGCGCAACCCGCCAAGTCGGGTTGAACATAATCGAAAATTAATCCCAAGGTTAAGATGGTTCGATCCGCCTCGGCGGATCGGGAACATCTATCATTTCTATTTTTCCGCCGCTGCGGATCAACCTACTGAGGTAGGTGGACCCGCGGCTATTCAAAGTTAGATCCGCCGAAGCGGATCAATCCAGAATTAAAATCATATTCCAAAATAGGATTAGCCACTGACACTATTTTTTTACTCAGCGTGAAGGAAATCAATCGATTTTCAAAGGTTTTCTGAAAAAGCGCGCACTTCTCTCCCTATTCCTGTTTTTTAGAATACGAATCTTCGTATTTTTTGAGGGATTATTGACCGGAAC
>CAMDLI010000030.1 GCA_945901615.1 Spirosoma fluviale | reverse complement strand
CTTTCTCGAACCATCTACAACGATCAATTCAATACCCTTCCGCTAAGTATTTACCTCAGTGGCAACTTTGATCAGGGGGCAGTGCGGGATCGCAATCGGATTCCAGAAAACTTGGCACTCACCAATCAGTACCTGTTCGGCTATGGAGCAGGTATCGACCTTGTCACCGGCTATGACGCTGTATTTCGATTGGAGTACTCCATCAACAAGCAGGGCTTGGGGAACCTCTTTTTCAATTTCAAGGCTCCTTTTTAAGTCTGCTAGAGGTTAACTTTTTTGAGTGGGAAATGGAAAAATAGGATGGCTTAGAACTCTTCGCCCTTTTGGAATTTAGTCCAAGCAGGAAGTTAAACACCCATACAAGTTTAGCCACTAACATGATTGCAGCTAAACCTATTTTTAATCCCCTGTATTGCTATCACTAGTTGAGAGTTCGATCTGAAATTTGACATTTGCCTTTAATGCCGCAAACACTCGCAGCAGGGTGTCCATGGTCACATTGCTCACATTATTTTCTAATCGTGAAATTTGGGCTTTTTGAACTCCTATGAGCTTGCCTAGCTCCTCTTGAGTCAGGTTTCGTTGTTGACGGGTTTGCTTTATCGCTTTTCCGATAAATTCTAGTTGAAGCTCGTATTCAAAAACGTCCCGTTCGGGTGTACCTCGCTCACCAATGAGCTTGTCTTGAACTTGATCTAAGGTGTATGTTTTCATTTCTTTTGGTTTTTAGTCAGATAAGCATCCCTACTTAACCTCGCTTTTTGAATTTCGTTGTTGGGCACTTTGCTTCTTTTTTTGATGAATCCATGGGTTGCTACGACTAACGTATTTACCGATGCACTCTTGTCCCAAAAAGCAAGTAATCGATAGTGCAACCCTTGATAAAGGGTTCTAAATTCCCAAATATCATCTGTCAGTTTTTTGAAAAGGTTAGGATCTAACTCAACTTGGGATTTTCGGATGTTGTATAAAATTTTTTCATAGTGTTTTCTTTCTAAACCAGTTAAAAAATCAAAAGCCTCCTCCAAAAACAGGATTTCAAAATAGTTCTTCATAAGCTAAAAAAGTTAGAAGAATGAAGTTATGAATAGTTTCGTTATAAAGAAACTTTTTTAGCCTTCTTTTCCGATGCTAATGAAATTCAATCCACCTAAGCAAACAGTTAAGGATGTGTATTACCTATCCTTTGGAACACCTGAAAAGCAATTAAAAAGATCAGAATTTCTCCTCTACTCCTAGTCCAAATAACGCGAAATCGTACTTCACAGGATCTAGCGGATCAAAGGATCGAAGGACTTGAGTGAGTTCCAAGGCGGTGCCCCAGTCGGTTTGCTTGCGGGTAATCAATCCTAATTTTCTCCCTACCCGATCCACATGCAAGTCACAGGGGCAAATGAGTTGGGCAGGACTAATTTGCTTCCAAATCCCAAAATCCACCCCCTGCTCATCCTGGCGGACCATCCAGCGTAGGTACATGTTGATGCGCTTGCATGCCGAACGTGTAGCCGGAGAGGAAATATGCTTCTTGGTTCGGGATGGGGCATCCTCCAAGCTAAAAAAATGGCGTTGAAACTGAATCAGCATGGACTCCATGCTGTCTGCTGCACCGGTTTGACCGATTAGAAAGGCCCCTTCCAAACTATCCTGACGCCGATAAATCCAGGATAAAAAGTGAATGAAATAAAGTGCATCGACTTCGTTGAAGGTGCGGTGCTTGAACCCCAAAAACGCCTTCAAGTCACCTTCAGAATGATTGACTAGAAAATCGTGGGGAGCATCATCCATGCGTGCGAGCAGCTCACTGCATTTATTGAGGATGGTTTTCCGCTGTCCCCAAGCCAGGATCGCTGCAAAAAAACCCGCAATTTCAATGTCTTGCTTTTTGTCGAAGCGATGGGGAATGGAGATTGGATCTAACTCGATAAAATTAGGCCGGTTGTATAGTGCTACTTTTTGGTCTAAAAAATCTTTGATGCGCTGGTTCATAGGTGTACAATCCGTTCCCCTCCTTGGGTACCATCAAACCATTTGAATACCAATTCATTGTCTTTTTCTTCGGCAAGATGCCAGTCGAAACAACTGATTTGAGTTAGGAAGCGAATGCTATCCATTTCTGGATCATAGAGGCAAATATCAAAATCTGGAAGTGCTGTTGATTCTAAGGTATTCCATTTCTCCAAAATATACCCCTTCTCAATTAGGCGTACTTTTTTTCCAAAAACATGTTCACTCAAGACAGTGGGGACACCATCCTTTCGTCTAAGCCTTACTCCTACCGGTCCAAAAAGGATTTGTTTTTCGACTTTTGACTCCAACAAGTCATTGGAATTGGGGAGCGTCTCCCAAGCAGTCTCTACCACCACCCCACTTTTAGAATCCGGCTTCAAGTGAGTCAATAGCTGGGACAAATTCGAAAACAAAAAGGTGAGCCCAATGAAAAGCAAGCCAAAACTTGCCAAGATGGGATAGGAAAGAATAAAAATGCCATTCCAAATAAATCGGAACACATGATGAAAGAACAGCTGGATTTTTGACATGCAAAATCAGGGAGAACGCCTACTTGAATTGGAACAGGCCTACTGAAAACAGCCCAAAGACTACTGGAGCAAATCCTGTATTTTTAATACAAGATCTCAACAGGGAATCGTGTATTCACTCCTTTTAATTGTTCGAATGCCGCTTTTGAAAGTTTGATCAGCACTTTAGAGTTGTCCCCAGTCTCAGGCAATACTCCTACCACGCGAGCAAAGATGGTCAGGTCATTTTCCTCATTTTTTATTCGGATCACACTTCCAACGGGCGCGTTACGGTGTAGTACCAGGTACTTTTTATTTGCTTCGGTACCAGGAATAACTTCGGCCAAGCCAGACTCTTTCGTATTCGTAAATCCTCCTGAAGTATTTGGCGCTGTAGACTCCTGCTTTGGTTCAGCAGCAGGAACAGTTACAGTTGGCTCACTTTTCACTTCTTTAACCTCAACCTCAGAAGTAGTGGTAGTAGGTGCAGTAGTAGTAGTAGCTGCAATAGGGTTAGTAGATGCAGCAGTAGTGGCTGCAGCTCGTCCAACTTGAAGCGTTTGACCTACTTTTATATTATTGGAAGTCAGACCGTTCCATTGTACTAATTCCTCTATGGAGGATCCATACATCTTGGCAAGTAAAAATAAAGATTCACCTGACTTGACGGTATGTGAAATCCCATCCCCATTCGCTTTTGTAGTTGCCGATGGGGACTTTGTGGAAATAAAGACTACCTCCTTAGTTTCATTGGGAATCTCGGTTTTTCTATCAGTAACTCTGGGTTCTTCCTTTTTAACTTCTTCCTTCACGGCTGCATCGGCCACCAAGGGTTCAGCTTGGGTCTGAGTACCGCTTTGCTTCACAGGCACCGCTTTTTTAGTGATTACTTTCAAGGCCTTTCCTATTGAAAGTTTATCACTCGACAACGAATTCCAAGATTTTAGCTCTGCTACGGTAACCTTATATTTTTTTGCAATGGTAGATAAGGTCTCGCCACTTTTTACTTTGTGCGTGATTTTAACTTTTTGGATGGTGAACGCAGGGGCTGTTTTGGTTGAATTCGTTGCAGGTGCCTCTACAGTTGGAGCTGTTGTTTTATCGTTTTTAGCTGGAATTGTTGGTGCAGGTGATGCCGTATCTTCTGAAGCCAAGGAACCTGGATCAGCAGCATTTTCAGAGCTTGTATTCCGCGCAGGAGTGCTTGGTGAAGTCTCGGATGAGGTCGCAGCATCAGAAGAATTTGGCACTGAGGAATCCAAACTGCTAGTTGCTTGGCCATAAGGAACAAGCAGCATTTGACCTTCCTTGAGGCCCTGTTTCAAGATTCTATTGGATTGTTGAATCTCGGACATTTGAACCTTGTATCTCCGTGAAATGGAAAACAAGGTTTCCTGATAGGCAACCTTGTGAATGATAAATACCCTGCCTTCTATTTGCTGAATTCCAACAGAATCCAATCCTACAGGAGTGGCTGCATGGGCAGCAAACTGGAAGCTGAGGAATAAAAAAACGCTACAGAAAAAGAGTTTGTATCTACCAGACATAGGGGGCTGACAAAAAGGATCTGAGATGAGGCGAATACGTACGCCAACAAAATTAACCTTCATCCCTCATTATTCAAGTTGCCAAACGGTAATTTTCCTTAAATTAGAACATTACTTTTACCAAGAATCAATTTCACTTTAGGTCCTGCTCCAAAGTAACCTATAGCTTTCAACAGCGAAAAAGATCTTTACATGACTCGATTACTACTTATCATTCTATTGACGATTTCAACTGGTCTATTATCTGCCCAGCAACCGCAAAAAAAGGTGTTCACCTTTGCGATTGATCAAGACATTGATCCAATAATGAATCGTCGGGTAAAGTTGGCAATGGATCAGGCAGAAAAAATCAAAGCGGATGTGATTCTTATCCAAATGGATACCTACGGCGGAGCAGTAACGGATGCAGATGAGATTCGAACTCGAATTTTAGAATCCAAAATCCCAGTTTATGTATTTATCAACAAGGATGCTGCTTCTGCTGGCGCATTGATTTCCATTGCCTGCGATAGCATTTACATGGCTCCAGGTGCAAGTATCGGTGCAGCTACAGTGGTCAATGGAACCGATGGAACTGCCGCACCTGACAAATACCAATCCTACATGCGCTCCATGATGCGTAGCACCGCTGAGGCTACTGGACGCAACCCACAAATTGCAGAAGCGATGGTTGATGAAAAGTTGGTAGTGCCTGGAATTTCCGATTCTAGCTCGGTCATTACTTTTTCAGTGACCGAAGCCATTAAAAATGGCTTTTGTGAAGGACAATATGCTTCCACTAAAGAAATTTTAGCAGCCCAAAATTTGCAGTCTGCCGAAATCATTGCGTACGAAGAGAAAACCGTAGACACCATTATTTCATTCTTTTTAAGTCCTGCGGTAAGCGGTATTTTGATCCTTTTGATCATTGGAGGAATCTATTTTGAGTTGCAAAGTCCTGGAATAGGCTTCCCGCTTGCCCTAGCTGTAAGTGCAGCACTTTTATACTTTATTCCCTATTACCTGAATGGCTTGGCGGAAAATTGGGAAATCCTAGCTTTTGTAATTGGCCTCATCCTGCTTGCCGTCGAATTGTTAATAATTCCTGGCTTCGGGGTGTTTGGGGTTGCGGGAATTGTGCTGACCCTAGGTGGGCTGGTGCTGGGCATGCTTCCAAACCAGGCTTTTGATTTTGACTTGGTACCCGCTTCACAACTTTTTGAGGCTTTGCTTACCGTGATTTTGGCTGCTTTGGCTGGAGTTGGCTTGGTGTTTTGGCTCACTCCAAAAGTGAACGAATGGGGTGCATTTAAGCATTTGACCTTAGCCAGCACCCAAGAAAGTGCCCAAGGATATACCGTGAGAGTCTACGATGAAGGTTTGGTCGGAAAAATTGGTACCGTGCACTCCAGACTTCGACCAAGTGGCAAGGTGGAAATCGCCGGAGAAATTTACGATGCCTATTCCCGAGGCGATTTTTTGGAACAAGGGGAATCGATCGAAGTCATTTCTACCGAAGGAACTTCCCTAAGAGTGAAAAAATGGGAAGCCTAAAATTCAAAATTGGCTAATTTTAACGCATGAACTCCTTAGGCTTACTTTACCCACGCATCGGTGAAGCTTCACTCCAAGAATTAGCTAAAAATTTCTACGAGGAAGTTGGCAAAATCCCTGAACTAAGAAGTTTGTATCCAGAAGACCTAGAAGCTGCAGAAAGACGCATCTACTTGTTTCTTGTTCAGGTACTTGGAGGCCCTCAAACCTATTCCGAGGAACGAGGTCACCCCAGGCTGCGCATGCGCCACATGCAATGGAAAATTGACTCAAAAATGAGAGGCCATTGGATGAATGCCATGCTCCACGCAGTAGATAAGGTACCCTTGGAACAAGAAGTCCGTGAGGAATTGTTGGGTTATTTCACACAAGTCGCTAATGCAATGATCAACCATGACCATGTGGAGTAAACGAATCTACACCTATTACGTCGCAGTCGCGGCTATGCTGACTTTTGCGATCTTATACCCTTTTTTCCTTTGCTGCATCTGGGTTCCAGCTTGGAATAAGTATGGTAGAAAAATCAATCAATATTGGGCCAAAACGCTCTTTTCAATCATCTTCCTACCGGTGAAAGTTGAAGTTGAAGGAACCCTTGAAAAAGGAAAACCCTATATTTTCTTGGCCAATCATTTCAGTTACCTAGATGTACCAATGATGGGATTTATTCCTGGAGATGCTGTTTTTGTTGGCAAGGCATCCATTCGAAAGGCTCCTTTTTTTGGGTACTATTTCAAAAATCTACACATCGCAGTGGACCGGGATCGTGTCAAAAGCCGCGCAGAAACCATGCGGAGAGCAGGCTTGGCACTCGATCGTGGGAGCAGCTTGGTATTGTTTCCCGAAGGAGGCATCTACACGCAAAATCCGCCACATTTAATTCCATTTAAAAACGGAGCTTTTCGATTAGCCATGGAGAAACAAATCTCCATCATTCCTGTAACCTTATCCTACAATCATGTAATTTTGGCAGATCAAAAGGATTTGATTTTAAAGCGAATGCCAGCCAAAATGGTCCTGCATCAAGCGCTAAATCCAGCAGATTTTGAATCGGATGAAGCGCTCAAGCACTGCTGTTTTGAAGTAATTCAGAAGCAATTGCTAACTGATAATCAATGAATCCAAAGGCCTGATTAGAATTTAATTCCAAGCCAAACTTTTATCTATTCTCATGAAAATTGAACAGGAAACGCTACAGAAAATCGCTCACTTGGCTCGCCTAAATTTTGATGCCCAAGAAGCAGAGAAGATGAGCGCCGACCTTTCCCAGGTACTGAATTGGGTAGATCAGCTTCAAGAGGTAGATACGGAGGGTGTGGCTCCTCTTACAAATATGTCTTCTGAAGTCAATGTGCTTCGAACAGATGAAATTGGGGTACAACTCACTCAGGAAGAGGCCTTGAAAAATTCACCCCAACAGGAGAATGGCTTTTTTACTGTTCCCAAAGTCTTGGAATAAGATGTCTATTCCCACCAACACCTATTCTTTGCGTAAAATCCTAGCACTCCTTTTCTTGGGAGTTGGTGCCATCCTAGCAGTATATTCCTTGATTAGCCCCGGTTTTACCCATCCCAATCTCCAAACAGGAGCTTTTTTGGATAGGTTGCCCGTACCCTTTTCGAAAGTAAATGTAGGGGAGGTCGAAATTCCAATTCAAGTGGATCACTTTCTTATTTTCCAAAACTACCAAGTCAGCCCCTACCCTTTTACACCAAATGAAAGTTACCTCTTCGGTGTATTCATACTCCTTGCTTCCGTCACTGCATTAGCTAATCTAAGTAGGTTTAAAAAAATACCCTTTATCGGAGCTGGTGCCGTATGGATTCTTCTCCTTACCCTTTCCAACTTCAATGGACTAAATATTGGAGGCCCTAGTTCGAGTCTTTCGCTCCTGTTACTTTTAGGCGCCACCTTGATTCCTACCATTTACTTCCATATCTGGGGAACTCAATCGCCATTTTGGTTGCGTTGGCTAGTCCTTTCAGGTACCACAGGAGGTGCCCTAGTTACTGTCATCTGGATCAGCCCTATCCTTAATCCCAGCCTTTACTTAGCAGAGCAAAGTTTAATTATTGGAATTGGATTTAGCATTGCCTGGATTTTTTGGCAAGGACATGGGATGCTTTCGGGACTCTTAGTTCTGATTTCAAAAGCCAATGCAGGCCTAAAAACCAAAACTAGTATCCAATTCGCTGCAGTCACCCTGCTCTACCTTGGGTTACTTCTTGTTTTACTTCTCCATGTTAAAGGGGATGTCACTTGGCCGATTGCCGATTTCATTCCCCTTTACCTCATCTTTCCTCTAGGGCTACTAGGATGGTATTCCACACAAGAAAAATTAGCCCAAAGTGATAATTTAGCCAGTTCAACTCAAACCCTCCAGAACCTATATCTTTTGGGTTTTGCATGCAGCTTGTGGACAATTTGGAAGTTGACCTTCTCCCATAATCAAGCGGGTGAAGAGCTATTGAAGCATTTGGTGATTTACACTCAACTAGGCTTTTCGCTATTCTTCTTTATTTACCTAGCAATCAATTTTTTGCCACTTATGCACCGGGGAAAGGCTGTTCATCCGGTGCTCTACAAACCCTTTGTTCTGCCCTATTACCACCTCCGAATCGGTGGAACGATTGCCTTCATGGTTATTACAACCTTTTTGGAAGCCATTATTGCATCCCAAGTAAGTGCCTTAACTAGCAATATTGTGGCGGATTACTACTATCAAACCAATCAAAAGCTTGAAGCAAGTATTCTATATGAAAATAGCTGGGACCAGTATCGATACAACCCCAAGGCAAAGAATTTAACTGTACAACTTCTTTTCGAATTAGACCAACCAAGCTTGGCTAAGGAGCATTTGGAAGAAAGCTTCGACCTAGCTCCGCAGGTAGACAATATTCTACTCCTATCGGAGCGGCTACAAAATGAGAATAAGCCCTTTGAGGCAGTTTTTTACCTTGAAAATGGCTTGCAATTCTTTCCCAATAACCCCTATCTCAGTCAAAATCTAGCCTTACTCTATACTCTCGTCAAAAAAGACGAGGAAGCGCAGGCACTCTTTGCTGACCTCTCCAAGAACAATCCCGTAGCAACTGCAAATTGGCTTGCCATCTCTGTCAAACTCGGTAAAAAAGTGGAAATCCCAGAGGCAGAAGAAGACCTTATTTTTCTAATCAATCGGGTGGCAACGGAACGAAAAAACGGTACGCCAGTTGATCCGCAAGTTTTGAACAGCTTGAAGGAAAAGCTAGCAAAAGAAAGTTCTCCCCTTCTACTTCAAGCGGGGTATCGGAATTTGCTTGCTACCCAAAATCTTGAAGACCCAACCAAAGATCTCGCCTTTTTGGATTCCCTAGCAAAGCGAGAAGAGGTACTGGAGTACACCATGCAGATTCAGGAAACAGCGATTTTGAGGAGCTTGGGAGCCGGAAGAATCAATGAGGGCGTCAAAAATCTGAATGGACTCGCTTTTCGAAATGCTGGGGATGCGGCCTACTACCTCAATTTGTCTGGGCTTGTATTGGCGCAGCAACTTGATTTCGAAAAAGCTGCCAAGGATTTTGCTTTTTCGGCAGAAAAAGGATTTCAAGCTCCGCTTGCCATCCATGATGCCATCCGAAATTGGCAAGGAACAGGAACTGCTGAACCCGAGCAGAGCAAGCTGGTTCAGCCGGAGTTCGCCTTCTTGGGAACATTCAACCAGTCTCATCCCCAAAAATTATTCAACGATTGGAAAATCATCCCTTCGGCAAAATTCAAGTTGGAGGTTGCATTGAAGCTATTGAGCCATAAAGCACATGGCCTTACGACGCCTCAGTTGAAGGAGATTGGAGCCTTTTTAAAAGGAAAAACAGACCGCATAGCAGATTTGGATGCATTTCTTCAAGCACCAGATTGGTCCAATGCAAATTCTTTACGCTCATTCACCAAGTTTATAGGCGCCTCAGAGGAACTCACTGCCAATCCTTATTTCGGCCCCTTAATTTGGAGCGCAGCCTTGCAGACCAAGGATGGTTTGGAAGCTTACGAACTGCTTCAAGCTGCCAGTGAATTCACCAAGGACCCACTACTTTGGGCCAAGAAAGTACAGGCAGCTCAAGCTCTCGGGCTGGATCAATATGCCACTGAAGCTCGAGAAGAAATGAAGACCTGGATGAGTGAAGAAGAAATTGAAGCCCTTTTGGGGGAGATGAATTGATAGATTTCATGTATTTTTAATCCAAATGAGTACCTTTCCGTATTGCTAAACCAACAAGTAAACAAATCACACCATGAGCAAAGTCATTGAAACGCACGAGATCAATAAAACCTATAAAATGGGTTCTGAAATTATTCAGGCATTGAAATCGGTTAGCATCAGCGTAAACAAAGGAGAATACGTCGCTTTCATGGGTCCTTCAGGATCAGGTAAGTCCACTTTGATGAACATCATCGGGTGCTTGGACTCTCCAACCTCTGGCAGCTATGTGCTTGCAGGAAAAGATGTCAGCGACATGAGTGAAAACGAGTTGGCCGACATTCGAAACAAGGAAATTGGATTCGTATTCCAAACCTTCAACTTGCTACCACGAGCTACTTGCTTAGACAACGTAGCATTACCGCTGGTATATGCAGGCTATTCTAAATCAGAGCGTCAAGAAATTGCATTCAAGGCACTAGACAATGTGGGCCTAGGCGACCGAACAAATCACCGGCCGAACGAACTTTCAGGTGGTCAGCGACAGCGTGTGGCTATTGCCAGAGCATTGGTCAACAGCCCTAGCATCATTTTGGCGGATGAGCCAACAGGTAACCTAGATTCCAAAACCTCTTATGGCATCATGGAACTTTTTCATGAGCTCCATGCCAAAGGAAATACCATCATCATGGTGACCCACGAGGATGACATTGCCCATTATGCGCACCGCATCGTGCGTCTCCGAGATGGCTTGGTGGAATCCGATAAGGTCAATCCAAATCCTAGCCGAGCTCTAGTAACTGCCTAATTCGATTGACAAGGGCAGTTTTCCTTTACAGTACACAGATGCATCGTTGATATGAAAATATACACCAAAACAGGGGATCAAGGAATCACCTCTTTGTTGGGGGGAGTACGCGTACCCAAGTCAGATCTCCGCATTGATGCCTATGGGACCTTGGATGAATTAAACTCCTATGTAGGCCTACTTCGAGATCAGGAGGTGAATAAAAAAAGGTCAGAGCTGCTCAAATCGATTCAAGATCGCCTATTCACGATTGGGGCAGATTTGGCAACTGTTCCAGGAAAAGACAAGGTAAAGAAGCCAGATCTGCTTCCAGAGGATGTGGAAGTCTTAGAAAAAGAAATGGATGCCATGGATGCTGAACTCCCCATGTTGACCGCCTTTATTCTCCCTGGTGGGCATACTGCAGTTTCGTTCTGTCATCTGGCCAGAACAGTTTGCAGGCGCTCCGAACGAATTGTGGTGGAGCTAGCCTCCGAAGAGCAAGTTTCGGGACTCGTCATCCAATACCTCAACCGACTTTCTGATTTCCTATTTGTCTTGGGTCGGAAAATGGCCCAAGAGTTGGAGGTTGAAGAAGTAACCTGGAAACCACGTTGGTAAGCTTCTACTGACGCAAGAAAATATCCTTCGCAATACTAAATGCACCCTTCCTTATGAGCACCATTTCGATTCCAGTGACCAAAACCACCCAGTCCAAACTTTCGGAAACAGACTTCTCTTCCTTAGTTTTTGGAAAGTCCATTTCTGACCACATGTTTGTGGCGGACTACCAAAATGGAGCTTGGGGAGATTTTAGAATTGTCCCTTATGGCCCGATGGAGATTTACCCTGGAAATGCTACGCTTCACTATGGGCAAGCCATTTTCGAGGGTATGAAGGCCTACAAAAATGAAAAAGGGGAAGTGTTGGTGTTTCGTGCAGAAGCCAATGCGAAGCGATTGAATGAATCCGCAGCACGAATGTGCATGCCACAATTGCCAGAATCTGTCTTCTTGGAAGCCCTCAAGCAGCTCCTTAGCCTAGATCGAGATTGGGTACCACAAGGAAAAGGATCCAGCCTCTACATTCGTCCATTTATGTTTGCGATGGACAACTACCTAGGTGTCAAAGCATCAGACACCTATCGATTCATGATCTTTACGAGCCCAGTGGGGGCCTATTATTCCAAACCAGTATCCGTAAAAGTAGAAACTACCTATACCCGTGCCTGCGAAGGAGGTACTGGAGAAGCAAAAGCTGCTGGCAACTATGCTGCTTCCCTATACCCTGCACTTCAAGCACAAAAAGAGGGCTACGACCAGTTACTCTGGACGGATGGCAAGACCCATAGCCAAATCGAGGAAAGTGGAACCATGAACGTAATGTTCAAGATCAAGGGGACCCTCATCACCGCTCCTACCCATGGCGGCACCATCCTCAAGGGAATCACCAGAAACTCAGTACTTCAACTTGCAAAAGATTGGGGTCAAGCTGTAGAAGAGCGCTTTCTAGCAGTCACGGAACTCGAGGAAGCCTTGAAAAATGGAAGTCTAGAGGAAGCTTTTGGAGTAGGCACCGCCGCAACTATTGCTTTCATCAATAAAATCAATGTGAACGGGAAAGATTATTTACTTCCAGAACCAAAGCCGGACGCCTTTTCAACCCGTGTACTCAGCACCTTGGATAGCATCAAATATGGAGAGGTCCAAGATCCACACAAGTGGATATTAACTATCTGATATCCAATACGATGAAACAAATAGCCTCAATCACTAAGCAACTAGGAACTGTATTACTTACCCTCCTAGTTATTGGTTTGATGGCTACGCCCTTGCTCGCTCAGGAACAACCTAGGAAATTTTTACTCCTCAAACGAGGTTCCAATCAAAAGAGCCAAATTCGGTTTTACCCTGGAGAAGACATTACCTACAAAAGCAAAAAGATTGGCTACTTCGTCACCGACAGAATCGTCAACTTGGATACCGAATACCTTTACCTCAGTGAAAACATCCTGAATCCATCTGATATTGTTGCCATCGATATCCGGGCGAAAGATCCTAGAAATAGAACCCTGAATAATTTGACGAACCTTTCCTTAGGAGCAGGAACGATGGCCATCGCTTTGGAAGGAATCAATAACCTATACCGACAAGGCAAACTTCAATTCAGTCCAGGAGTAGTCAAAACTTCAGCCATTCTACTGGGTACGGGATTCGGATTACTTCCGCTGCGCTACAAAACCTTTACGCTCTCAGACAAAAACAAGCTGCAACTGGTGCTCCTTGAAATTGAATGAGGGCATCGGCTGGTAAAACCGAGATTTTTTCCGATTTTTGCAACACATTTTTAACTTAGACAGATGACTTCAGACCAACTGAAAGACTTGAAAGCCCGCACATCGGCTTTGAGGAGGTATCTTTGACTACGATCGTAAGAAAGTAGAAATCCAAGACCTAGAGGCCGTATCAACCCAAGCTGATTTCTGGAATATCCCAGAAGAAGCTGAAAAAACAATGAAACAAATCCAAGCCAGAAAAGGCTGGACTTCTGCTTTTGAAAGCTTGAACCAGCGAATTGAGGATTTGGAGGTATTGTATGAATTTTTTACCGCAGGAGAAGTAACCGAAGAGGAGCTTAAAAAAGACTTCCTGCTGGGCAAAGAAGCAGTGGAAGAGCTCGAACTCAAGAAAATGCTCTCTGCCGAAGAAGATCAACTCAATGCAGTTCTTGAAATCAACCCAGGTGCTGGCGGAACAGAAAGTAACGATTGGGCATCCATTCTTATGCGTATGTACATCATGTGGGGAGAAAAAAATGGCTACAAAGTACGAGAAATGGATTTGCAGCCTGGTGAAGTTGCTGGCATCAAGTCCGCCACACTCCTCTTTGAAGGGCCCTTGGCATACGGATTTCTAAAATCAGAAACAGGGGTACACCGCCTGGTGCGAATCTCTCCTTTTGATTCAGGAGGGCGAAGACACACTTCCTTTGCTTCCGTATATGCTTACCCAGAAGTAGATGATTCGATCGAAATCGACATCAATCCTGGAGATGTGGAACTACATACTTCTAGATCTGGTGGTGCGGGTGGTCAAAATGTAAACAAGGTGGAAACCAAAGTGCAATTGACTCACAAGCCAACCGGTATTGTGGTGGTATGCCAGGTGGAACGCTCACAGCTTGCCAACCGAGAATTGGCCATGCAGATGTTGAAGTCTAGGCTTTACCAACTTGAATTGGAAAAGAGAAATGCGGAAATCGCAAAAATTGAATCCTCCAAACTACGCGTGGACTTTGGTTCTCAAATCAGAAACTATGTACTCCACCCATACAAGTTGGTTAAGGACAACCGCACCAGTCATGAAACCTCCGATACTCAAGGCGTCCTTGATGGTGGCCTCAATGAATTTATGAAGGCATTCCTCCTTGCACAAAGCGAGGAAAGTGCAAACAAAGATTAAGTTAACAGGCCGAGGAAATCATCTTCGGCCTTTTCATTACTCCAAACCCCATGAGGCTACTCCCCTCTTTCTTTACGCTTGATTTCTTTCTGCTCTGCCTGAGTAGCTTTCTATTTTTTTCAAGCTTCAACATGATCATTTCGGAACTTCCTGCTTACTTAACCTCCATGGGAGGAGAGTCCTGTAAAGGATGGATTATTGCCCTTTTTACCCTATCTGCTGGACTTTCAAGGCCTTTTAGTGGTAAGCTCGCCGATAACATTGGCCGCATTCCTGTCATGATCTTTGGAGCAGGTGTCTGCTTTGTGGTTGGCTTAAGCTACCCGCTTCTTCACTTTGTGAGTGGCTTTTTGTTCCTCCGTTTTGCACACGGCTTTTCCGCAGGCTTCACCCCAACAGGTACATCGGCTTATGTTGCCGACACGGTCCCATTTGCACAACGTGGAGAAGCCTTGGGCATTCAATCGCTTTTTGGATCCTTGGGAATGGCAGCTGGACCCGCACTGGGAGGCTGGATAGCCAGTATTTGGCCCATCAACGTACTTTTTTATGCTGCAGCTTTCACGGCGATTTTTTCAATCCTCATTCTGGTTCGTCTTAAAGAAACACTAACTACAAAGGAACCCCTTAGACTAGGGCTCTTTAAGTTGGATAAAAACGAAATCCTGGAAAAAAGGGTACTTCTTCCCTCTACCATCCTATTTCTATCTGTCTTTTCCTTTGGAGTGGTCCTTACCTTGATTCCTGATCTTTCGAGCTTCCTTGGCATTAAAAATAAAGGACTATTCTTTGCAGTTTTTACACTCTCCTCCCTTGGCATTCGATTGATCGCTGGCCGAGCATCCGATCGAATCGGACGAGTAAAGGTGATGCGTGTAGCGAGCGCTGTCATGGTATTGGCCATGATTGCCGTGGCTTTTGCAACCAGCAAATTCATGCTGCTCGGTTCTGCAGTATTGTTTGGAGCAGCGGTAGGCATGTATAGCCCCACGACTACGGCTTGGGTAGTAGATCGGTCCCTCGATAAATTTCGGGGTAGAGCCTTAGCCACCATGTATATTTTCCTAGAATTAGGAATCGGATTGGGTGCGCTTGTATCCAGCTGGTTGTACAATAACAAGGCGGAAAATTTTCAAATCGCCTTTTTATTCTCAGCCGGGGTCGCTTTCCTGGGATTTCTGCTTTTGATTTTCATCAAAAGCGACCGGAAACTAGAACCGCTTTCAGTAACCTAGGTAGTCACTTTTTCTAGGGATGGCAAGAATGGATTTTTGACGACCATTGTAGTAAGTCACTTTTTTACCGTCAAAATAAGCACCTTCCTCGAGCATGACGCGAACATCCTTGTTCCATTCTTTTACAAAGACCACGGCATTCAACTCAATCGCATAGCCGGTATGTGCATGCATTGGGAAGTCTCCTGCTCCAGGCGTATCGCCTTGATTGTCCCACATGCCGATGGTCGGTCCAGCAGAATGCCCATAGAAGCCCAGTGGATGGGTGTAAATACTTCCTTTGATTCCCTCCTTATCCATCTGCACTCGAGCGGCCTTCAAAATTTGGTTGCCTGTCTTTCCGATTGTAAAATTCGTGGTCAAGATATCTTGCAAGCGATTCCCCACCTTCAAGGCATCTTGCAAGTAGCTCGGAACTTCGGTTTCTCCAGCCTTGAGCACATAGGCCAACTCCTGCGTATCCGTATTCAGACGCAAATAGGTAATTCCAAAATCAATATGCAGTAAATCTCCCGGAAGAATTACCTGCTCTGTGGGGCGAATGGCAAAAGATCTAGAAGCTTCTTGCGAGCTCGGATCTGGTCTTTGAATATCTACAGTAGGGTGAAACCAGGTGTCCAGCTTCATCTCCTTGATTTTCTCTCGGTAAAACCACACCACATCTTCCGTTGTCGTCACCCCTGGAGTGATCACCCGATCTGAAAGCCCTTCAGCAATGATGTAATGCGCCAATTCTTGGATGTGCTTGTAAGCAGCCATTTCCGCTGCAGTTCGCGTTTCCAACCAGCGTACGGCTAGCGTCTGGGCGGAAACTACTTTAGCCTTCTCTTGAGCTGGAAGAATGCGCATCAACTCCTCGTAATCAAAATGGGTCAACCCATCCGCATGGCCATAATCCTTGGAGAAGTTCAAACCGATTTTTTTGGGCTTCTTGGTTTCTATAATCTCCAGTAATGCCTTCCACTGATCAGGTTGTGCTTCAGGATTCCATGCCTTTTTAAATGATTTACCTACATAGTAGCGCGCCACTGCGTAAGTTTCTACGGGAGCATTTGCACTTGGCTGGTACATCACTAGAATTGTGCGTCTACGCGCAGCATGCCAGGTAGCAGGCAAAAGAGTGCGGATCACCGGATCCTCGTTGTACTCGCGGGAAACGACTATCCACAAATCTATGCCTGTCTCGGTCATAATGCTAGGCAATACCTGCTGGATACGATCTTCCAACCATCCGTCCACCACTGCTGCTTGCTCGCGAACAGAAAGTACAGCTGGCCCTTGGGCAAAAACTGGATAAAGAAAAAGAGAAAAGGCGATGGAGAGCAGTAGTCGATTCATAAAGACAAAATTTTGAATCGTTAAGATACTTCTTCAATCCTAAAAATCACAGCCGCAACTGGAAATTTAGGAAGTAGTAGGGAGGTCTGTATTGGATTTAGTCTTCCTTTTGCTGAGCTGATCAAACCGATATAAGAGCATCCCTGCGGTAAGGGTAAGTCCAATCAACAAGCCGATCCAGATTCCTTTTTCCGCCATACCCATTGTAAATGCAAGGAAATATCCGAGCGGAAGTCCAAGTCCCCAATAGGCTAAAAAAGTAACAACAGTGGGCACCTTGACATCTTCTAGACCACGAAGGACACCCAAGCCTACCACTTGGATCCCATCTGAAAGTTGGAATAAGCCAGCCAAAACCAAGAGCGAAGCGGCCAGAGAAATGACCTGCGGATCATCAATGTATAGCGTAGGCAGCCAAAACCGGAGCACAAAGAATAGAAGGGCACAGACGAACATAAAGGTTGCTACCAACCCGAAAGCAACCATTCCAGCCTCCCGCATTCCTTTGTAGTCTTCTTTGCCAATGTAATGACTGACACGAATCATCCCGGCAGTAGCCAAACCCGTTGCCATCATGTAACTGATGGAAGCTAGGTTTAAGGCAATTTGATGTCCAGCCAGCGCATTGACACCAATCCAGCCCATCATGATGGCTGCAGCACTGAATGCGGATACCTCAAAAATAAATTGAAAGCCCGTAGGAACCCCTATTTTCAAAATACGCTGGCAAAGCGTCCAATTGGGTTTGAATCGAAGAATTCGTAGTCCAAAATCTGCATAGCGCTTGGAATAAAGTACATAAGTTCCCATCAGCACCATCATCAATACACGTGAAATTAAGGTGGCCCAAGCAGCCCCCAAAAATCCCAATTCCGGAAATCCCCAATGTCCCCAGATCAGTAACCAATTCAGAAATACATTGACTAAGTTGGCAGCAATTGTGATGAACATGGCTTGCTTGGTCTGTGAAAGGCCTTCGACAAACTGCTTGAACGCTTGAAACACCATCAGCGGAACCAACGAGGCCGTGATGATCAATAAAAAGGGCAATGCCAAAGCTTCTACTTCTTCAGGCTGATTTAATAGATTGAGATTTCTAGCGAATAAAAGAATCAATCCAAGCATTACAAGGCTTGTTAAAAAATTTATCAATAGGCTATTGCTAAAGAGTCTCGAGATTTGATTGGTCTTCCCTTTGCCATAGGCCTTGGATACCAAGGGTGTCAAACCCATCGAAATTCCGATTCCAAACATCAGGAGTACAAAAAATATACTGTTTGCTAGCGAGGAGGCTGCCAGTTCCAGAGCACCAAGGCGTCCAACCATCATGGAATCGGCTACGCCTACAGCTACTTGTCCTAGCTGACTGAGCATCACTGGATAAGCCAAAAGAAAGGTGGTTTTTACTTGTTCTCGTACTGCCATAGTTTTAATAACCTAATGCTCTTGCGACGCGAAAAATAGCGATTACCGACAAAGAATCGGTGATTTTTCCCTGCATCACCCAGTCCAATGCTTCGACAAAAGGAAGTTTTTTGATGCTAATGTCTTCGGTGTCTTCAAATTCCGGTTCGCCTTCAGTCAGACCCTCAGCCAAGAAAATGTACCCAACCTCATCAGTTACCGAGTTGGAGGTATGGATCAGCTGCAGCTCAGTCCATTGGCTAGCAGTCAGCCCAGTTTCCTCTTTCAATTCACGCTTTGCAGAAACCAAAGTATTAACATCCAAGGGACCTCCACCCATCGGGACTTCCCAAGAGTAGGCATCCAGAGCATAGCGGTATTGACCCACCAACCAAGTATTCCCTTCTTCATCAATCGGAAGAATGGCAATAGCTTTGCTTTTGAAATGGGTTTTCCCATAAATCCCATCCTTTCCCGCAGGGGTAATCACTTCGTGATGCTCCACGCGAATCCAGGGATTCTCGTATACCGTTGCTTTGGACTTAGTTTTCCAAGGGTTTTCTGTCATGGTATTCAAAAAAAAAGGGTGGCATAGCCACCCTAAAATTCTTTTTGGCTAATTAAGCTGGAATTGGAAGCACTTTCGAATCCTTAAAAGTAGAAAGGATTACCATGGATTGCATGGAGTCTACTTCTTTGATTTCAGAAACCTTTTCCAACATCAATTTTTGGTAAGCCATGATGTCTTTGGCAATGATCTTCAAAATAAAGTCACCCGTACCGGTAATGTGATGACATTCAATCACTTCAGGAATTAGGTTGATCTCCTTCATGAAGGCGTCGATATTCCCTTTGTTGTGACCAATTAAGCTTACCAATACAAAGGTGCTCACGCCAAGACCAATTTTCTCTGGGTCCAACTTCGCGTGGTAACTCTTGATGATACCAGATTGCTCCAATTTTTTAACACGCTCCAAAGTAGGAGCAGGAGATAGCCCGATATCCTTTGAAAGTTGAGCATTGGTGATTTTGGCATTGCTCTGAAGTATTTCCAAAATACTTCGATCGATTTTATCGAATTTAATTCGAATGTTGCTATCCATTTTTTTGTGCTTTACAAAATTTTATGTGGTACAAATTTACAATAAATGATGAAAATTCTATAAGTATGCGAATGTTTTTTAGGGTAAAATCCGAATTTTGTTAAAGATTAGGAACAATAAAACGAATAATCCACTTATTTGGATCACATTATTACATGAATTCAAATTATCTATGGCAAACGGGGAAAAATAAGGGTCAGCAATCTTACAGTTTATTCTTTTTGATAAAATTTCTTGCTTCCTGATGCGCCGGATGCTTTCGCTTTGCATACCGCTTCACTTGGTTGAAATAGGTTCTTGCCAAAGCTTTATTTTTTTCGGCAGTGGCAATCTTCCCTAAAGAAATCAAGGAAAATAAATAATAGCCACTCTCCTGCGATTCAGATTCCTCTCCTAGAGTAGCTGTCTTGGAATAATAGCGCTTTGCCTCTATCGTATTTCCTATCCGGTAATAGTATTCCCCCAAATAAAATGCAGCATAGCGCCCACTCGTGGCTTCGTATCCAAATTGCTTTTTCTCCATCCGATCCATAATCTCTAGGGATTCCTGCATGGCCTGCGTCCACTTTTCAGTCGTGTAGAGGTAGCGCGCATAGGAACGGTGGAAATAGGGATTGTTAGGGAATTTTTCGTGAAGGTATTCCACAATCCGCAAGGCATCTTCAGGCCTATTCTCCTCTGAGCCGTACAATCGAAATAGGAAGTATTGGGCTTCCACTCGTGTGTAGAAAGCATTAGACGCTACCTTTTCAAGTTGCGATAGGCCCAGTTTTTTGTTCCCCTTTGGAAATAATGCCAGTACGGGCTTCAGTAAAGGGTAATTCTCTGGGATCCACACTGAAAAATAGTTGAATAAGGCATCACCAAGCAGGAGTTCAGGATTAAACTCCTGTTCTCCCCTACTCATTTCCATGTACTTCAGTGCATTTTTCCCTGCAAATGTGGCCTTCGTCCAACTTTTACGTTCGCTATACAAGCGCCCTTGGAATCCATGCCCTGCTGCTAAAAAAAATGCCGCTTCCTTATTTTTAGGATTTTGATCCAACATTTTTTCAGCTTTGGCATTGGCACGGTCTAGGTATTGGATGAA
>CAMDLI010000029.1 GCA_945901615.1 Spirosoma fluviale | reverse complement strand
CTGATCAACAGGTAACGCCATTTGTGCAGTTCCCAAAGGAGTCTGGACTTCTTTGGGGTGGTAAGTAAGGGTTTTGGAAACTTCGTAAGCAAGAAGCTCGCCCAGGCGTTCCAAGTTTTTTCGGAAACGCATGCGGTCTTGCTGCGTTTGACTGTCTCGGAGTTCGGCTAAAAATTGATTGCCAATTGAAGGCTGTTCGGTAAGAATAAACATGATTAAAGCTACCTAAAAGATTGGAAAAATCGGTAGGGCAATATGCTAGAATCTGTGCAAGAGGTGATCTTCTTTGAGATAATCTCCAAGGGTTCAATGGTTAGTGGTTTCCTGTATCTCTGAGCACAAAAAAAAGGCTGGATAAAATCCAGCCTTTCTATAAGATATTGGAAGAAATATTACTTCAACTCGAAGCTAACTCTTCTTGACATTTGTCTTGCATCTGCAGAAGTCTTGTCAACTGAAGTGTCTTCGCCATAACCTTTGTAAGTTATTCTTGAAGCGTCTACTCCAGAAGAGATTAGCAATTCGTAAGCTGCTTTTGCTCTACGCTCAGCAAGCTTGATGTTGTAATCTTCAGGACCTAACTCATCTGCGTATCCTTTAACTTCAATTTTCACACCTGGATTTCTCTTCAAGAAGTTAGAGATGTATTGTGCTGAGCTAATAGAATAAGCCAAAGGCTTGTCGCTGTCAAATGCAAAGTACACGTTCACATAACCTTCATTGATTGCTTTTCTAGTGTAATCAATTTCGTCTCTAGTTACTTCTACTGGACATCCGCCAGTAGCAGAAGTACCTGGCTGGAATGGACACTTGTCCAAGTGATCAGGTGTACCATCACCGTCAGAATCAAGAGTTCCTCCTGATGGGCTAACTCGTGCGCCAGCTGGAGTATTTGGTTCTTTATCCAAGTAATCAGGAACTCCGTCGCCGTCAGAATCTTTCAGCATGTCCTTAATTCCATTGATTTGGGTAGCCAATTCTTCTTTAGTAGCGTAGTTGTTGGCTGCGATAAACCAATCAGCATGCTGAGTTGCCTTACCCAAGTAGATGTTAACACCTAAAGTACCAGTCCACCAGTTTGCATTTGGTCCGTAGAAACCATTGTTTGTAGCTGGGTTAGCCATTGTGCTAGGAAGGATTGCAGTAGAACCATCGAAAGTGATGGTCTGACGACCGTTCAATACTGTAGAGATATCACCAACAAGAGCAACTTTCTCACTCAATTTGATTTGTGGAGTTAAACCAAAAATCATGGTGTAAACCTTGTCGTTGAAATCGTTGAAACGATTCAATTCAGGATTCACTACACCGATACCTCCACCCATGTGGAACAACATTCCAAGTTTGCTGGAGAAAGACTCAAAATTCATGATGCGGCCAACATTGGCTACACCCTGTAGGTTCAATCTAAAGTACTTCGTGTCGAATGCTTTGGTGTCCTTTAGTTCTTGGAAAGATCCGAAGCCGTAATCAAGCTTCGCTCCGAACTTCTCATTGAACATGTAACGTACCCCAAGGTCGGCATGTCCTAGGTTAAGTGTTGGAGAAATGAAACCCGCACTGAATGGGGCCATTGCCTTGTTAAAGCCAGCAGAAGCCTCTACAGACCACTTGTTGAATTCCTGAGCTTTGACAGCTTCCTGAGCGCTGGCAGCGAATGCCAATGAACCGGATAAAAGGATAGAGAGTAATAATTTTTTCATGACAAAAAATTTTTTTGTTTCGAATGTGAGGTTTATTAAATCTAGTTGTAATTAGATACGCTTTTATTTACTGCAAAATTATAGGATTAATTTAAATAACAAGTGTTTGTCAGATTTGTTTTTTATTTGGCAACACATTTTTAACACAATTCTTATCACATTCTATGCCAATTGATCCTTTTCTTAAAGAATTACTCATTAAACCCTCCGTTTCTGGAGATGAATCTGATGTAATCGCTTTTCTGCTCCGAAATATAGACATCCGTAAGAATAAATGGAAAACTAATCCTGTCATTTTTCATGGAGAGGGATTCCATGATTGCGTTCTTTTGAAATTTGGCAGCCCTCGAACTGCTGTTTTTGCTCATGTGGATACCATTGGTTTTATGGTGCGCTATGCCAATCAGTTGATTCCGGTGGGAGGACCTGAGCTTATTTCGGGCACTCGGCTGGAGGGAAAGGATAGCTATGGAGAGATCTCTTGCAATCTGATAGTGGAAGGGGATGCTCTTTTTCATGACTTTCCTAGGAAGATCGATCGAGGAACTCGGCTTTCATTTGCCCAAGCTATTCGGGTAGATGGGGAATTTATTCAAGCAGCCTACCTTGATAATAGACTTGGGGTGTATGCAGCAATGGAGCTTTGTGAAACGATTGAAGATGGTTGGGTAGTGTTTACTACATTTGAGGAGCATGGAGGAGGAAGTATGCCATTTCTCCTTCAGTTTATTCAAAATACAGCGCCTGTCAAGCAAGCGCTGATTTCAGACATTACTTGGATTACGGACGGTGTTCACCACCACGAAGGAGTGGTGATTTCAATCCGAGATAAATTTATCCCGCGAAAAAAATTCATAGATCGAATTATTCAGCTCGTTCAGAAAAGTGGAATTCCATTTCAGTTGGAAGTAGAAGCATATGGAGGAAGTGATGGCCGCGAAGTTCAATTTTCCCCTTTTGCCATGGATTGGTGCTTTATCGGAGCAGCCGAAGATCAAGTGCATAGCCCCGATGAGAAAGTTTCTCTCCGCGATTTGGAATCCATGGTGCACGTGTATCGATACCTATTGAAAGAACTTTAACCCTTAAAAATGAAGAAGATTCAGATAAAGGATAAAACCTTTGAAACCTACCTTACGGAAGTTCAAATTAAACAGCGAATTGAAGAGCTAGGTGCCCAAATTGGTGCTGATTTTGAAGGAGAAGAGCTTGTTTTATTAGGGGTGCTCAATGGTTCCTTTGTAGTGATGGCGGATTTGGTGAGAACAATTCCGCTACCGCTGAGTTGTGAGTTCATTAAAATCTCATCGTATTCGGGTATGGAATCAACGGGTAAGGTGCTGGAGGTGATTGGAATTCCGGCTTCAATTGAAGGAAAAAATGTGCTTGTGGTGGAGGATATAGTTGATACAGGCAATTCCATGGCCTATTTGAAAAAGCAATTGGCGGCTTTTCAACCCAAGCGCATCGCTATTGCCACCCTGCTCTTCAAAAAAGAGGCATTTATGTTTAATTATCCTTTAGATTATGTCGGTTTTGAAATTCCGAATAAATTTGTGGTTGGATTTGGACTAGATTACGATGGCGAGGGTCGTAACTATCCAGAAATTTATCAGCTGAGTATCCCCTAAAAACTTCTTTTATGCTAAATCTTGTATTGTTTGGACCTCCAGGTGCTGGGAAAGGTACTCAGAGTGAAAAAATCATTGCTGCCTATGGATTGACACACCTATCCACAGGTGATTTGTTTCGAAAGCACCTTGGCGAAGGCACCGCACTCGGGACATTGGCAAAAGGGTACATGGATCAAGGTCATTTGGTACCTGATGAGGTGGTGATTCAAATGGTAGAGGATAAGATTAGTACTACTAAGGATAGCAAAGGATTTATTTTTGACGGCTTTCCCAGAACTACCGCTCAGGCAGAAGCACTAGACGCGATGTTGCAAAAAAATGGGATGCATATTTCAGGAATGATCGCGCTCGATGTTCCTCCTGCAATCCTGAAGGAACGCGTTTTAGAAAGAGGAAAAACTTCAGGCCGGGTGGACGACCAAGAAGAAGCAAAAGTAAATACCCGAATTCAGGTGTATTTAGACGAAACACTACCAGTAGCTGACTACTACGAAAAGCAGGGAAAATTTCACCAAATAAATGGAGTAGGAAAGATTGAGGAAATCTTTAACCAGATTACTGCAGTCATTGATGGGTACTGATCCCTAGCTTTTACTAAATTTGTAATTCAAAGACTTGGCTAGGCTCTAGGGTTTAGCCTTTTTTCTTTTTCTATCTATGGCTGACTCTAATTTTATTGACTATGTAAAATTCTGTTCCCGATCTGGAGCAGGAGGCGCTGGTGCCATGCATTTCCGCAGGGAAAAACATGTGCCCAAAGGCGGGCCTGATGGAGGAGATGGAGGCCGAGGTGGTCATATCATTTTGAGAGGGACTACACAGGTTTGGACCTTACTTCACCTCAAATACAAAAAGCACGTGATTGCAGAGCCTGGAAAAGGAGGGGATGGAGGCCGAAGGACAGGCGCAGATGGAAAAGATATGATCCTGGAAGTTCCGCTTGGTACTGTGGCCAAGGATGCAGAAACTGGAGAAAAGCGCTTTGAAATCACCGCCGATGGGCAGGAAATCATCCTTACCAAAGGAGGACGTGGAGGATTAGGCAACGATCATTTCAAAACTTCTACCAACCAGGCGCCACATTATGCGCAACCAGGAGAAGATGGTATTGAGGAATGGATTATTCTAGAATTGAAATTACTCGCAGATGTGGGACTAGTCGGCTTTCCGAATGCGGGAAAGTCAACCTTGCTTTCTTCCATCTCTGCAGCGCGACCAGAAATTGGTGATTACCCATTTACGACCCTTGTACCAAACTTGGGAGTGGTAAGCTATCGAGATGATAAATCATTTGTGATGGCAGATATTCCGGGAATTATTGAAGGGGCAGCTGAAGGCAAGGGATTAGGAATTCGATTTTTGAGACACATTGAGCGCAACTCCATTCTTCTGTTTTTGATTCCTGCCGATGCAAAGGATATTGGAGACCAGTACCGAATTCTCTTGGGTGAGTTACGCAAATACAATCCCGAACTCTTGGATAAGAAGCGATTACTCGCTATTTCAAAGGTGGATATGCTGGATGAGGAGCTGATGAAAGAAATGGAAAGAGAGCTCCCTAAGGATCTTCCCTATGTGTTCATTTCTTCGATTAGCCAATTTAACCTGGAAAAACTCAAGGATTTAATTTGGCAGGCAATTCACTCCTAAATCCGTCACTTTGTCAGCATTGATGGACTGGCAAAATCCTTGTTAGTTCAAAAAAAGCCAACTACGATTGATAAACACATGGAAACTAAAAATCAAGAACAGCAAGAAGCAGAATCAAAGGTAGCTGAACCGCAATTAGAAGAGGCGAGCGCTGCTGAAGGTGTATCTGAAGAAGAGAATCTGAATCAGGAAGAAAAACTTTCTGCTGAGGTTGCCGAACTGAAGGAGAAATACCTCCGACTCTATTCTGATTTTGAAAATTTCAGAAAAAGAACTGCTAAAGAGCGAATTGATTTGATTAAAACAGCCTCAGAAGAGGTATTGAAGGATCTTGTTCCTGTAGTAGATGATTTTGAACGTGCGTTCAAAGCAGCTGAAAAGGAAGCAGATACACAAAAAATTCAGGAAGGAAACCAGCTTATTTTCCAGAAATTGGTGAAAATTCTTGAATCCAAGGGTTTGAAGCCCATGGAAGATTTGATTGGACAACCGTTTAACCCGGACACTCAGGAGGCGATTACGCAAATTCCATCCCCAAGCCCAGAGCTAAAGGGAGCAGTGGTGGACGTGGTAGAAAAAGGTTACTTCTTGGGCGAAAAGGTTGTTCGATTCGCCAAAGTAGTAATTGGAGCATAACAGAATTATGGCAAAAAGAGACTATTACGAAGTACTTGGAGTTTCAAAATCTGCTAGCGCAGATGAGATCAAGAAAGCCTATCGCAAGCTTGCGATTCAGTACCACCCTGACAAAAACCCAGATAATCCTGAAGCTGAAGATAAGTTTAAGGAAGCGGCTGAAGCCTACGAGGTATTGAGCAATCCGGAAAAGAAACAGCGCTACGACCAATTTGGCCATCAAGGCATGGGAGGTAGCGGCAGCTATGGCGGCGGAGGCATGAATATGGAGGATATATTCTCCCAGTTTGGCGACATCTTTGGCGGCGGTGGTGGCTTTGGATCCTTCTTTGGCGGAGGCGGGGGAGGTAGACGAACCAAAAAAGGCACGAACCTACGCGTAAAGTTGAAGCTTACCTTGAGTGAAATTGCGAATGGCGTCGAAAAGAAAATTAAAGTTAAGCGGCAGGTAGTCGCCCCTGGCGTGACTTTCAAATCTTGTTCTGCCTGTCAAGGCAGTGGACAAGTAAAGAAAGTTGTCAATACCATGTTGGGCCAGATGGTCTCAGCAAGTACCTGTGGGGTATGTGCAGGATCTGGACAATTGGTTGATAAGAAGCCTGATGATGCGGATTCACGTGGACTTTTACTGAAAGAAGAAGTGATTTCCATCACCATCCCTGGCGGTGTGGGTGAAGGCATGCAACTTAGCATGTCCAGCAAAGGAAACGAAATGCCCGGAGGAATTCCTGGTGACCTTTTGATTGTAATTGAAGAAGCTGAGGATGGAGTTTTCCAACGTGAAGGCAACAATGTCATCTATGACCTACATATTTCTTTTATTGAAGCTGCCCTAGGGGAGTCAGTGGAAGTTCCTACCCTTGATGGGAAAGTAAAAATCAAAATTGATCCGGGTACTCAAAGTGGAAAAATGCTCAGACTGAAAGGCAAGGGGATTAAAGATATCAATGGTTATGGTAGAGGTGACCAACTGATTATGGTCAATATTTGGACGCCAACTACACTTTCAAGAGAGGAAAGAACTGTTTTGGAAGGCTTGAAGGAATCTGAAAATTTCAAGCCCGACCCAGGGAAGCAAGAGAAGTCCTTCTTTGATCGGATGAAAGAGTTTTTTTAAAAAAGTGAAAAGCCAGAGTCAAGCTCTGGCTTTTTTTATATTTTTAAAGAACCTTTTTTTTGCTTCCCCCGTACCCTATTCTTATGCTTAAAAAATTGTGCCTTTTTCTTTTTCTATTACCCCTCACAGGTAGTTGGGTATGCGCACAATTTGTAAAGGAATATCGGGTGGCCGAAAAGGCTGGAATTGAAAAGGTAAGTTTGAATTTCAGCTCCTACAAAAGTGAAACCCAAGTAAAGCGGAGTACTGGATTGGATCCACTACGAATACATGGACACCTTTTGCAGGCGAATATTCTCCCTGATTTCCGATCCGCTACTTCAAAAAATCAAGTGGTAGCCAGCCTGGTTCACAAGAATATTGAATCAGACAACCTCGGAAAAAGTATCACTTCCAAATTATTTTCAAGTTCAACAGGCTTTGATCACAGTTGGGATGTGGCGCTGGCAAGTAATTATGCCTATGACTTGGATTTTAATCTTGGCCTAGGAACTGCAGATTTTGATCTCGCCCAGCTGGCAGTCTCCACCCTCAAAATCAAAAGTGCAAGTGCAGATATTTTTATTCATTACAGCACCAATTTGCCAAACCTGGTCGGAATGGACACCTTGTTGGTCACCGTCAACATGGGGGCCGTTGACCTGCATCAAGCCCAATTGACACAAGCCAAAAAGGTGATCATTGAAGTGAATTACGGGCAAATAAGTTTGAATTATGGGCAATCTCAGACCTTTAAAGGGCAGGTGATCGCTGCAGTAGCTGGTGGGACGATTTACCTAAAGCTTCCGCCTGAATCTAGTCCCGTAAAGATTCGAATGAAAACAACCCCACTCTGCCGAACCTCCTTGCCAGATTATTTACGGGCCATAGGGGAAGATACTTTTGTGACGAAAGGATATTCTGCCTCAGACCCAAGGCTATTGGAGTTTGTTTTGGATGTGGGAGTAGGTGCCATTACTGTAGAGTAAGTATGTTAGAAATCCGCCAACTCAACAAAACCTATGGAAGTCATCAGGCACTTACGGACCTAAATTTAGTGATTCCAGAAGCGGGAATTTTTGGTTTGCTCGGCCCCAATGGAGCAGGTAAGACCACACTCATTCGCATCATCAATCAGATTATAGAGCAGGATAGTGGGGAAGTGATCCTGGATGGCCAACAGTTGTCTGGCGACGCCATTCGCAAAATCGGATACCTGCCTGAGGAGCGGGGCTTGTACAAGAAGATGGGAGTTTGGGATCAGCTGATTTATTTTTCGAGAATTAAAGGGCTCACTGCATCCGAAGCAAAACAACGGGTAACCTACTGGCTGGAGAAATTTGAAATCTCTTCCTGGAAAAACAAGAAGATTGAAGACCTGTCCAAAGGCATGGCTCAGAAAATCCAATTTATTGCGACGGTGATTCACTCCCCTCGGGTACTGATTTTGGATGAACCGTTTTCTGGGTTTGACCCAGTAAATGCCGCGATGCTAAAGAATGAAATTCTGGAGTTAAAGAAAGGGGGAACTACCATTCTGCTGAGCACCCATCGGATGGAGTCCGTAGAGCTGCTATGTGACCAGGTAGCGATGATCCATAAATCAAAGAAAATTTTGGATGGGAGCATCCGAGAGATAAAATCTAGGTTTAGGCCCTTGGAAATTCATGCTAGCCTCAGTCAACTCAACCAAGAGCTGCCAGCAGCATGGAAAATAGAAGCTTCCGAGGAAGGGAAAGTCGATCTATTGATTCCGCTTGAGGGCCAATCTCCCAATCAGTTGCTTCGGGAGTTGATGAATTTCGGGGAGGTGATTTCCTTCCAGGAGCGATTTCCAAGCATGGAAGAAATTTTTATCCAGCAAGTAAATGCAAGCGGCCATGCATAAGGTTTTCCTAGTGATCCAACGCGAGTATTTGGCCAGGGTTAAGAAAAAATCCTTTCTGGTGGCCACCTTACTCACTCCTTTGATTTTCCCAGCGATCATGGCGGTCTTTGTATGGATTGCTGTGGAGGAAAAAGAAAATCAATCGCTACGGGTGATTGAAGTGGTGGACGAGACTGGGCTTTTTTTTATGGAAAGCTCAGACCAGTATGCATTTAGCTCCTCGGTTGAAAATTTGGAAGAGGCAAAAGCTTTGGTCAATACGGGAGAGCGCTATGGAGCTTTGTATATTCCCAAGATGGAGCTTTCTGCACCGCAAGGAATTCAATTTTATGGATTGGAAAATCCAAGCACCTCTTTAATTGGCTACTTGGAAGGTGCCCTTAAACGAAAAATTGAGGACCAGAAACTTTATGCCAAGGGGATAGATCCGAAGGTGCTGAAGGAGATTCGGACCGAAGTATCCGTGCAGGCGCTCACACTTGGGGATGCTGGGGAAGAAACAGTGACAGATGCAACCGTGAATTATGCACTTGGGTTTTTATCCGGTATTTTGATTTACCTCTTCATTTTTATCTATGGCAACCAAATCATGCAGGGGGTTATAGAGGAGAAATCCACACGGATTGTGGAGATTTTGGTTTCTTCATTGCGGCCATTCCAACTTATGATGGGGAAAATAGTGGGTATTGGGGCTGTAGGGCTAACCCAGTTTTTAATTTGGGTTCTTCTAGTGGGCACACTATCTTCCCTGGTGATGGGTGTATTGGGCATGCAAATGCCACAACAACAGGCTATGGAGATGGCAAATCCAGAACTGATGGCAGCAACACCTGATACGGGGGAATTGGGGGCGATTCTTCAAGTCATTGACGGCATTGACTTTGTGTCCTTGGTGGCGGCCTTTGTATTTTATTTTCTGGGCGGTTATTTGTTGTATGGAGCCCTGTTTGCAGCAGTGGGTGCAGCAGTAGATGCGCCTTCAGATGCACAGCAGTTTATGCTTCCCATTACTATTCCCTTGTTGGTCGGGTACATGGGCTTATTTGTGTTTGTACTCCAAGACCCAAGTAGTAGCACTTCGTTCTGGCTTTCCATTATTCCGCTCACCTCACCGATTGCGATGATGGGTCGAATCAGCTATGGGGTTCCGTTTTGGGAGTTGGCCTTATCGATGGGCTTGCTCGTGCTGGGATTTTTTGGGACTACCTGGCTGGCAGCAAAAATTTACCGAATTGGTATTTTGATGCATGGAACCAAGCCTTCTTACAAGACGATTTGGAAGTGGGTCAAGAGTGCAAATTGATAAGCTAGCCTACTCGTGTAGGTTAGATTTATTCTGAGGGGAAGTAGTTGATTTTCCAAGAAAGCCTTATTTTTCCTGAGCTAGAGATACTTTTACTTTCAATCTTTAGTTACTAGTATACTACACCAGCCTTGCGAATGAAAAACCGCTTTCAGGATATTGCCTCAATTGACTTCTATCAAAACAAAAAGTTAGTGAAATGGCTGATTTTTTTGATTTCTCTTTTGCTGGGGCTGGGATCGATTGGGTATACGCACCGACTTGTAGAGGAACTGCGGGAGCGGGAGGATAGGCAAATTCGGGTATTATCAGCGGCCTTAGATTATGCTGCGACTACTTCGGAGAATCTAACTTTTATCAACCAAGAGATCATTCAGCAGAACTATTCATTTCCCATCATCATGGTCGATGGGGAGGGTAATCCAATTGATTTTCGAAATATTTCGTTCAATAACAGCCAGAATCAAGCCGACTCTACTCGGGTTTTGAATCAGGAGTTGCAAGAGATGCAGGAGGACTATCCACCCATCGTTCTGGAAGAAGCAGCTATTCGAATTTATTACCGCAATTCAGCTCTTTTGACCAATTTGAAGTACTATCCCTACATCCAATTGGGGGTGATTTTGCTTTTTGGTCTCCTAGTATATGTGGTCTTTAGTCAAAGTAAACTTTCAGAGCAAAATCGGGTGTGGGCTGGGTTGACTAAGGAAACTGCCCACCAGCTGGGTACGCCTATTGCCTCGCTCATGGCCTGGATGGATTACCTCAAAAATTCTCCTGTATGGGATGAAAATCAGGAAATCATTCAGGAGATGGACAAGGATGTGACCAAACTTCGGGTAGTCACAGAGCGATTTAGTAGCATTGGGAGTAAACCTGTGATCCAGCCAGAGAATGTTTATGAAATTATTGAGGAGGGAGTCTCCTACCTGAGGCCTCGAATTTCCACCAAAGTAGATTGGGAGATCCAATCCGATTCGAAAGAATTAGTTGCCCTGCTAAATAAGCCGCTGTTTGATTGGGTGATTGAAAATGTGTGCAAAAACGCAGTCGATGCGATGAAGGGGAAAGGGATGATTCGCATTTCGCTTTTCCAAGACAATGACAAATTTGTGGGTATCGATATCAGCGATACAGGGATGGGAATTGAGAAAATGAAGTTCAAAAAGGTGTTTACCCCAGGGTTTTCCTCCAGAAAAAGGGGCTGGGGACTAGGCCTGACCTTATCCAAGCGTATCGTGGAGGGCTACCATGGTGGGAAAATTTTTGTCAAGCAGTCTGAGTTAGGAAAAGGCACCACCTTCCGCATTCTATTGCCGGTGCCTTTGGTGGAAGGAACTCCCTTCAAAAGCAAAGGAATGTGGGATGGAGTATGAGGAAATTGGGATCCTCAACAGAGTCCAGAAGGCAGCTCTAATTGCATAAAGGCTATTGAAGTACAACTTAAAAAATGGGGTTGATTCATTTTTAGCTACCTTTGCTGCCTGAATTTTAGCAGTCATGAGTTTAACCACCGAAATCAATAAACGTAGGACCTTTGCCATCATTGCTCACCCGGATGCTGGGAAGACTACCTTAACCGAAAAATTGCTACTTTTTGGAGGGGCGATACAGACAGCTGGAGCAGTAAAATCAAACAAGATTGATACGGCTACCAAGTCGGACTGGATGGAAATTGAAAAGCAACGGGGGATTTCCGTGGCAACATCGGTGATGGGCTTTGAATACAAAGACATCAAAATCAATCTCTTAGATACTCCAGGTCACCAGGACTTTGCGGAAGACACCTACCGCACCTTGACTGCGGTGGACTCGGTGATCATGGTGATTGACTGCGTAAAAGGGGTGGAGATCCAAACCGAGAAGCTGATGGAAGTTTGCCTCATGCGGAAAACTCCTGTGATTTGCTTTATCAATAAGCTAGATCGTGAAGGTCGTGACCCCTATGATTTATTGGATGAGGTGGAGGCCAAGTTGAAGATAAAAGTTCGCCCACTTTCCTGGCCCATTGGGATGGGAAAGGGATTCAAAGGGGTCTATAATTTATACGAGAAGAAGCTCAACCTATTTACGCCATCCCAGCGGAAGTTGAGTGACGATCGCCAGGTTTTTGAAAACCTAGATGATCCCCAGTTGGATGCCTTGATTGGTCCTGGCAATGCGAAGCAGCTTCGCGAAGATGTGGATTTGATCGAAGGAGTATATCCTGATTTTGATGTGAACGATTACCTGGAAGGAAAAATCGCTCCTGTATTTTTTGGTTCTGCCGTGAATAATTTTGGGGTGAATGAAATGTTGGACACCTTTATCCAGATTGCTCCGATCCCACAAAGCAGGGAGACAGACCTTCGGAAAGTAGCGCCTGAGGAATCCAAGTTTTCTGGATTTGTGTTTAAGATCCATGCCAACATGGACCCCAACCACCGTAACAGAATTGCCTTTTTGCGAATTTGTTCTGGAAAGTTTGAGCGAAACAAGCCTTACAATCACGTACATGGACCGAAGCCGCTTCGTTTTTCTAACGTAACTCAGTTTATGGCTCAGGACAAGGAAATCATTGACGAGGCATTTCCAGGAGACATTGTGGGCTTGTACGATACAGGAAACCTGAAGATTGGCGATACGCTTACGGAGGGGGAAAACCTAGTGTTCACAGGAATTCCTAGTTTCTCCCCCGAGATTTTCCGTGAGGTGGTCAACAAGGATGCGATGAAGACCAAGCAATTGGAGAAGGGGCTCAAGCAACTGATGGAGGAAGGAGTGGCCCAACTTTTTACGTTTGAGATGGGTGCTAGAAAAGTAGTGGGCACGGTGGGTCAACTTCAGTTTGAAGTAATCCAGTTTCGTTTGAAAAACGAATACAATGCGACGGTAGCCTTTCAGCCGATGAACTTGTACAAGGCCTGTTGGATCAGCTGTGCGGACAAGAAGCAATTGGATGAGTTTGTCCGCTCCAAAAACCGCTACATCGCTCGAGACAAGGACGACAAGTTGGTCTTTATGGCGGAGTCCAAATCCTGGCTACAGATGGTGCAGGACAATTACCCAGAAATCGAATTCCACTTTACCTCGGAGTTTTAAAGCTATTAATCTGCCACTGGTTCTGAACCCGCGGACGATTTATTTTCTTAGATCCTGTTTCTCTTGAAGCAGGACATTTTAAATGAATAGGGCTAGTGATCCGGTTTAAAGCTTAGAATACTGGAAAAATATGGAATCAGATTCCATATTTTTCCAGTTTTTGATTTAGAATCTTGGAGTTACCCTCCTTTAAAAACAGCTGTAAACTCAAATTTTTTCCCATCAAAAAGCCCTTTGTCGCTCAGTTTGAGGTCTGGGATCACGAGCAGTGCCATAAAGCTCAGCGTCATAAATGGAGAGTTGAGTCGAGAGCCCATTTCCTTGGCAAGCTGATCAATGCGGGTGTAGGCTGCCGCCACTTCGTATCCGTCCTCAGGAGACATAATGCCAGCTACCGGAAGGGGTAGCACTTCTTCTTGGTTCCCATTTACCGCGGATACGCCTCCCTTGGCCTCAATCAGCAAATTTACCGCCCTGCAAATGGAGGCATCATCTACCCCCACCGCGATAATGTTATGGGAGTCATGCCCCACCGAGGATGCGATAGCCCCCGATTTCAAACCAAAATTTTTAATAAAAGCGAGTGCAGGTGGGGCATCTTGGTAGCGATTCACCACCGTGATTTTGAGGATGTCTTTTTCAGGGTTGGAATTCGCGAAGCCCTCTTGCACTAAGATTTCACCTTGAAGCTCGGGAGTGATCAGCTGTCCATCCAGCGCTTCAATGACACGAACCTGCTTGCCCTGCGCTGGGAGTTGGAAGTCTCTTGGGGTTTTGGCTGAGGTATTGAAGTGGTTAATGACCTCATTTTTAATCCGAGGTATTCGTGTTTCTCCATTTTCAGCTACTTTTTTTCCTTGAATGTAGGTGGCGAGCACCTCAAATTTTTCTAGGTCTTTGACTACAATAAAATCCGCCCCATCTCCTTCTCGAAGGTGCCCTACCGGAAGGGAATAGTGGAGGATTGGATTGATGCATGCTGCTCGCAGCACGTCAAACAGGTTTTTGCCCTTTGCGATTGCCCGGACAACCAGCTCGTTGATGTGGCTTAAGGCTAGGTTGTCTGGGTGCTTGTCGTCCGAACAAAAGAGCAGCATCTCGGGGTACTCATCGATTAGGTCAATTAGAGCCTCGAAGTTTTTGGCTGCGGAACCTTCCCGAATGGAGATTTTCATGCCAAGTTTTATTTTCCCAAGTGCTTCCTCGTAGGTAAAGCATTCGTGGTCTGTACTTGGGCCTGCAGCTACGTATTTTTCAGCCAATTCACCCATTAAACCTGGAGCATGTCCATCGATGGGCTTGCCATAGTGCTGGGAAATTCGAATTTTCTCCATGACCACAGGATCCCGGTTTACCGTTCCAGGCCAGTTCATCATCTCAGCGAGGTATAAAATCTCCGGACGGCTCATCAAGGTTTCAATATCTGCCACATTGATTTCACCGCCGGCAGTTTCAAAGGGGGTTGCGGGTACACAGGAAGGGGCCCCAAAAAAGAAGTGAAAGGGCACCTGTTTTCCATTTTCAATCATGTATTCTACTCCCTGCATGCCACAGACATTTGCGATTTCGTGAGGATCAGAGATGGTGGCCACGGTTCCATGAACGACCGCAAGTCGAGCAAATTCCGAAGGAACCAGCATGGAGGATTCCACATGGACATGGGCATCAATAAAGCCTGGGAGGAGGTAGGGTAATCCGGGTTTGGAAGCTATTTTAGCTATTTTCTTAATTTTTTGTCCTTCCACCTCGAGGGCAACCGGGTAGATTTGCCGGAGGTGGAGGTCAATTAGCTGCGCTTCTAGGATCATGGAATGGGGATGCAATGGATAAATTATTTTGATTGATTTTACAGCAATGATCTTTGATTTTTTGAAGATAGGTACTGCTAAAACTACTATATTTGCCCAGATTTTAGGCAGTAAAATAAGATAGGTTTTTTGATGAACAAGATTGTCATCGCCATAGACGGGTATTCGGGTTGTGGAAAAAGTTCGACTGCGAAGGAGGTAGCCAAGAAACTTGGCTTTACCTACATCGATTCTGGCGCCATGTACCGTGCTACAGCCTTATATTTTTTAAATGAAAATCTATCTCCACTACGTGCTGAAGATGTAGAAAAAGGCTTGAAAGGTCTTCAAATTTCTTTTCAGCTCAATCCAACCACATCCCAACAGGAAACCTACCTCAATGGGGTCAATGTGGAGGATGAGATTCGAACGATGCGAATTTCCGAGCGAGTGAGTGAGGTGGCAACGGTGAAGGCCATTCGTACTGCCCTTGTAGCCCAACAACAGCAGCTAGGTCAAAAGAAGGGGGTGGTCATGGATGGAAGAGACATTGGCTCTGTGGTTTTCCCGCAGGCGGAACTGAAACTTTTCATGACCGCAGACGTAGAGACACGCGCAAAGCGTCGCCAACTTGAATTGCTAGCCAAGGGGGAACAGGCATCCTTAGAAGAGATCAAATTGAACTTAGAAAGTAGAGATGAGGTAGACTCCAACAGGACTGAAAGCCCCTTGCTGAAAGTTTCCGACGCCATCGAAATTGACACCAGCTCCTTGACTTTTTCCGAACAAGTGGAACAAATCATCGACTTGGTAAAAAAAGTAACGCTTAACTAATTAACCTATGCAAGTAACCATTGACAAGAATTCAGGGTATTGTTTCGGGGTAGAATTTGCCATCAAGATGGCAGAGGATGAGATGGAAGACAAAGAGCCATTGTATTGTCTTGGAGATATTGTCCACAACGACATGGAAGTTAAGCGACTGACGGATAAGGGCTTGGTGGTAATTGATCGTGAAAAGCTTCAAGGTTTGAGCAATTGTAAAGTATTGATTCGTGCACATGGCGAGCCACCAGAAACCTATCGATTGGCGATTGAAAATAACATCGAATTGATTGATGCTTCCTGCCCAGTCGTTCTTAAGCTTCAGCATCGGGTAAAAAATGCCTTTGATAAGATGGAGCGTGAAAATGGTCAGATTGTCATTTACGGCAAAAAAGGGCATGCTGAAGTCATTGGACTTACAGGCCAGACTTTAGAAAAGGCAATTGTGGTGATGGGGGATGCTGATTTGGAAAAGATAGATTACAACCGACCGGTTACTTTATTCAGTCAGACCACCAAGAGCACCAAAGGCTTTTATGCCCTATCCGAAAAAATCGAAGAAAAAATCAAATCCACGAAAGGGGAGTTGACCGAGATTGATTTCAATTCCAATGATTCGATCTGCAGGCAAGTGTCCAATCGTGAGCCTCAGCTGCAGCGCTTTTCTCAAGAAAACGAGGTCATCCTTTTTGTTTCAGGAAAGAAAAGTTCCAATGGCATGGCCTTGTATCAGGTCTGCCTTTCTGAAAATCCGAGGAGCTATTTCATTGAGAGTGAAGAAGAAATTGAGCTCGCTTGGTTTCAAAATGCTGAGCGTGTAGGGATTTGCGGTGCCACATCCACACCGATGTGGTTGATGGAGCAGGTGAAGGCCTATGTAGATGGTATTGAGGAGCATTTGCTACAAGATTAAGGCTAGCTATCCACAGCAATTACCATTAATAAAAGTTCCAACAATTAATGCGCATTGCGCTCCATCTCAAAAGGTTTTTTCTTAGATTTGTGGCGTTTTTAAAGGCTTATAGTTCCATACAGATATGTCAAAAATAGTGAAGCTTAAAAAAGGATTTGACCTGAAGCTAGTAGGAAAGGCTCCCCTAGAGTTTTTGCAAGTAGCAGCAGCGACGACCTTTGCCATTAAACCATCGGATTTTCCGGGTATTCAGCGTCCAAAAGTGCTTGTTAATGAGGGAGATACTGTAAAAGCAGGCACTCCAATCCTCATGGACAAGGCCATGGACCAGGTAATCTATGCTTCTCCAGTCTCTGGAGAAATAGTGGAGATCAAAAGGGGAGACAAGAGAAAGCTTTTGGAAATAAAGATTCTTGCCGACGCCACAGTTACACATGAGAAATCAGGTGCTTTGGACCTCGGACAAGATCGAGCGACGCTAGCGGGCAAACTTGCTGCTTCTGGTGTTTGGCCAAACGTAATTCAGCGACCTTTTGGCATTGTTGCCAATCCTGCTGACAACCCGAAAGCCATTTTTGTGTCTGGATTTGACACGCATCCACTTGCTCCCGAAGTTCCATTCTTGCTACAAGGTGAGGAGCGCTATTTTCAGGCGGGGATCGATGCGCTTTCCAAATTGACAACTGGAAAAGTTCACCTCAATGTAGACGGTTCAAAGGCTGTTCCTGCAATTTTTTCAGGAATTAAAAATGCTCAAGTCAACCAGTTTTCTGGCCCACACCCGGCTGGAAATGTGGGGACTCAAATTCACCACCTCGATCCAATTAATAAAGGAGATGTTGCTTGGACAGTTTCTCCCTATGGGGTGGCTCAAATCGGAAAATTTGTTTTGGAAGGCATTTACGATGCTTCCAAGGTAATTGCCTTGACAGGTTCTGAGATGAGTCAAAAAGGCTATGTAAAAACCTACACGGGAGCCAATGTGAGCGCCTTTTTAGGAGGAATAGCTCAGCCTGAGACTTTACGTATCATTTCTGGCAATGTGTTGACAGGTGAAAAAGTTGAAAAAGACGGATACTTAGGATTTTACCACAACCAAGTCACTATAATTCCTGAAGGGAAATACGAGGAGTTCTTGGGTTGGTTGAAGCCAAGTGCTACCAAACTTAGCTTTCACAAGGCGATTGGCATGTTCTCGTTTCTCAAGAGTGGAGAATTCAAAGTAGACACCAATACGCACGGAGAAGAGCGTCCATTTGTAGTTTCTGGAGTATTTGAGAAAGTGATGCCGATGGACATTTTACCTACCTACTTATTCAAGGCGATCGTGACCGAGGACTTTGATGAGATGGAGGAGCTCGGTTTGTATGAAGTGATTGAGGAAGATGTGGCGCTTTGCGAATTTGTAGATCCATCCAAAAATGAGCTACAAGAGCTTGTTCGCCACGGGATTGAATTGTTAATGTATAATTAAGCTATGAAGTTATTACAAAATCTCTTCGATGGAATGAAGCCAAACTTTGAAAAGGGCGGCAAGTGGGAAAAATTCCATACCCTGTATGAAGGGCATAGAACGATTGCCTTTGCCCCTGACTTGATTACCAAGTCCAAAGGCGCACAAATCAAAGATGCTACAGATTTAAAGCGAGTGATGATCACTGTTGTGATTGCCATGATCCCAGCTTTACTTTTCGGTATCTTAAATATTGGACACCAGCACTTCATTGCGACAGGCGCTGAAGGCACCTTCCTAGACAAAGCGATTTTTGGAGCACTTTCCGTGCTTCCGATTTTGATTGTTTCTTATGCAGTGGGTTTGGCTACTGAATTTACCTTCTGTGTCATTCGTAACCATCCGATTTCGGAAGGGTATTTGGTGACAGGAATGCTGATTGCATTGGTGATGCCTCCATTTATTCCGCTCTGGCAGGTGGCTTTGGCTACTATTTTTGCGGTGGTAATTGGAAAAGAGGTATTTGGTGGCACAGGAATGAATATTCTCAATGTGGCCATGACCGCTAGAGCCTTCCTTTACTTTGCTTATCCAGCTCAAATCTCTGGAGATTTGGTATGGACCTATCTTGGAGACAAGACTGCAGTAGATGGATTTTCTGGAGCAACTGCCTTAGCAGTAGCCTACAATTCAAGTGTCGATGGCACTCCTGTGGTGGAGGCCTTGAATTCGCACAATGCAGCACTTGGAGCTGATTACAGTTTCATGAGTATGTTTATGGGTTGGATTCCTGGTTCTATAGGAGAGACTTCCACCTTGATGGCATTGATTGGTGCAGTGATCCTAATAGCTACAGGTGTAGCAAGCTGGAAGATTATTGTAGGTGGATTTAGTGGAGCCTATGCAATGGGCCTAATCATGAATGCCCTGCAAGTAAACGAATTTATGGCCATGCCGGCACACTACCATTTGGTAATGGGAGGTTTGGCTTTTGGAGTCGTATTTATGGCTACTGACCCTGTATCTGCAGCGCAAACAGAGTTAGGCAAATGGATTTACGGAATCTTAATTGGGGTGTTGACTGTCATCATTCGAGTGACCAACCCAGCATATCCTGAAGGAATCATGTTGGCGGTACTCTTTATGAATGTGGTGGCGCCATTGATTGATCACTATGTAGTAAAGGCAAATAAAACAAGGAGGTTACAACGTGCAACAGTCTAATACTTACATCATCGTTTATTCAGCAGTATTGACCATCATCCTGGGATTGTTACTTTCAGGATCGGCTCAGGTACTCGGACCATGGCAGCAAGAAGCCATCGCTTTGGATAAGAAAAAGCAAATCTTGGGCGCAGTGATTTCAGCTGAAGAAATTGCCGCAATGACTCCTGAGCAAGTGAATGCCTTTTATTCTTCTCGAATCTCCTCTACAGTAGTTGATGTCACGGGGAAGGAAATTACAAAGGAAGGGGTAAGTGCTGAAAAGGTTGAAATCGCAAAGGATTACAAAAAGCCAGCAGAAGAGCGTGCCTATCCGGTATTTATTTTTCATGCTGAAGGTAAGCCCGACCAAGTTGAATCATACATCTTCCCGATGTATGGAGCAGGTCTCTGGGATGCAATTTGGGGATACCTTGCCCTAGATACAGACATGAATACCATTGGAGGAATTACACTTGCTCACGCTGCGGAGACCCCAGGTCTAGGCGCACGAATTACAGAAGCTAAAGTGCAAGAGCGTTATGTAGGCAAGAAAATTTTTGACGAGTCCGGTGCATTGGTTACTGTGATGATGCAAAAAGGGGAAGGCAAAAAGTACGATGGTGATGCGCACAAGGTAGATGGCATGTCAGGTGCTACGATCACAGGTAATGGAGTCAACAATATGTTGAAAGCTTATATGGGCAACTATGAAGCCTACATCAAAGCAAAATCAACTCCAAAGGCAGTTGTTGCTGCACTATAACATTCACTCATTCAAACAACTTACTTATGAGTACTGAAACATTAGAAAAGGTAGTGGTAGTTAAGCCTTCAGAGTCTTTACTCTCGAAGAGAAGAAAAAAATTAGTCACAGACCCGCTTATAGATGACAATCCGATAACGGTACAGGTACTGGGTATATGCTCATCCTTGGCGGTTACCACACAAATGCAGCCTACCTTGGTTATGGCTATCTCTGTAATCTTTGTGGTTGCCTTGTCCAACTTTGTGATTTCCTTGATGCGGAATACCATTCCTGCTCGAGTACGAATCATCGTTCAATTGGCGGTAGTTGCTACTCTAGTAACGATTGTGAGTGAGATTTTGAAAGCTTTCGCGTATGACATGTACAAGGAGCTTTCTGTATTTATTGGATTGATTATCACCAACTGTATCGTGATGGGTAGATTGGAAGCTTTTGCCATGGGCAACAAGCCTTACGATTCCATGCTTGACGGCCTGGGTTCTGCTTTAGGGTATGCTTGGATCATTCTTACCGTGGCTTTCGTCCGAGAGCTTTGGGGTTCTGGAGCAGTTTTTGGTGTTCCTGTTTTTCAGTATGTTTCCAGCTGGTTTGGCCCAGATTTCAGTTTGGCCACCAATGGTTTGATGGTGACACCAGTAGGTGCATTTATTATTTTGGGTTTGATTGTTTGGGTACAACGTACCAAAACAGGCTATGTTGAACATTAATTAAGAAAAGCTGACCATGGAATTATTTAGCTTAGGTATTCGATCGATTTTCATTGATAACATGATTTTCGCGTACTTTTTGGGAATGTGCTCTTTCCTTGCCGTTTCCAAAAAAGTAAGTACAGCTGTTGGCCTCGGTG
>CAMDLI010000028.1 GCA_945901615.1 Spirosoma fluviale | reverse complement strand
GAAGAGGAACTGGAGGTATTCTCGTCTACTACCTTTTTCATGGAAGAGAAGGATATTCTGCAGCTCCATCGTAGGTTCCACCGTTTTGCACACAAGGGAGATTTTGGAAAGGTGCTCTTGGTAGCGGGCAGCAAAGGAAAAATAGGGGCTGCGATTTTGGCTGCCAAAGCAGCCTTTCGTGCGGGTTCGGGTTTGGTGACTTGTTTGATTCCTGAGGAGGAACGTGGTGCCCTTGCCGCAGCGGTGCCTGAAGCCATGTGTATATTTGACAACTTGTCTGATGTTGCTGCTTACGATGCGATTGGCATTGGACCAGGTTTAGGCTTGAATCAAGGCGAAACACTTAAGAAGGTTCTTTCCGCTATCCACAAGCCAGTCGTACTGGATGCCGATGCGCTAAATTGCCTGGCGAAGGATTCGAGCATTTGGGCTCTGATTCCCAAGGGGAGTATCCTTACTCCTCATTTGAAGGAATTTGACCGCCTGTTTGGAACATCTACTACGCATCTCGAGCGGATGGCTAAAGCCAAAGCCTGCTGCCTTAAATACGGGCTGAATCTTGTCCTCAAAGGGGCTAATTCCCTATGCAGCCTTGAAGATGGGCGGCAGGTATTTAACTCTTCCGGAAGCAAGTACATGGCCACTGCTGGGATGGGTGATGTATTGACTGGTATGTTGACTTCCTTCTTGGGTCAAGGGTATTCCCCAGAAAATGCGGTTCTTTGCGCGGTGTTTCACCATGGATTGGCAGGTGAGCTAGCTGGTGAGAATTACCTTCGTGGCACGATGGCTTGGGATTTGATCGATGCCATTCCACAAACCTATCTTCGCATCGGCCTGGACTAGCTTCAGTCTAATCTATTTCCACTTTATTTCCACCTTATTTCCCTTCTATTTCCACCTTATTTCCATCGTATTTCTACCCTATTTCTATTTTTAAATTTTTCCATGAAACAAGAGAAAGCCTTACTCTGGACCCTGGCAGCCATCAACTTTATCCATATCGTGGATTTCATGATGCTGATGCCACTCGGTCCGCAACTGATGCGTTTGTTTGAAATCAGTCCCAGTGAGTTTGCTCTTTTAGTTTCTTCCTACACCTTCAGTGCTGGAGCCTCCAGTTTCTTTGGAGCCTTTATCTTGGATCGTTTTGACCGGAAAAAGATTTTGATTTGGGTGTATGTGGGCTTCACTTTAGGGACACTTGCCTGTGCCTTGTCTCCAAGTTACCCTATTTTGCTGCTGGCGAGGGTGGTGTCTGGAATTTTTGGAGGGCTGACCTCTGCCTTGATTTTAGCCATCATTGGGGATGTGGTGCCCGATGAGCGCCGTGGAAGAGCCATGGGTTTGGTGATGTCTGCCTTTTCCTTCGCCTCAGTGATGGGCGTACCTTTGGGACTCTTTTTGGCAAGCTTATCCGATTGGCATACGCCTTTCTATATTTTAGCCGCTTTGTCCATTGTGAGCATGGGAATGATTGTAAAGTATATTCCTTCCATCACAGGACACGTGAACAGTGATGTGAAGCGTCCCCATCCCTTTGCCGTGATCAGGCGGGTTACCAGCAATCCAAATCAAATGCGAGCCATCAGCCTTTCCATCATGATGATGCTCGGGCAATTTATGATCATCCCTTTTCTAAGTCCTTACAACGTAGCCAATGTGGGTTTTACGGAATTACAGCTCACCTATGTCTACATGGCAGGAGGAGCCTTCACCATGTTTACCTCTCCTTGGGTAGGGAAGTTGTCGGATAAGCACGGAAAGTTGAAGATCTTTACGATTTTCATGGTACTCAATCTAATTCCGATTGCGATCATTACCCACCTGGGTGTGACCCCGATAGCCTTGGTGCTGGTGGTGACCACCTTGTTTTTTGTGACCTCCAACGGGCGTTATGTCCCAGCGGCAGCCTTGGTTACGGGCACCGCGCAACCTGAAAATCGAGGGAGTTTTTTGAGTTTCAATTCGGCCGTGCAGCAGCTGGCAGCTGGCTTTGCTTCCTTGCTAGCTGGCTTCTTGATTGGAGAGAATGAGTTGGGGCAGCTGACTAATTTCAATTATGTGGGTTACTTGGCGATTTTCTTCAGCCTGATTTGCATTCCCTTAGCTTGGCGGATTAAGGTAGTCAGCTAAAAAAAAACGCCTCCAAAATTGAATTCTGGAGGCGCTTCAAGTGATTGGGATTCCTTAGAATTCTGCATTTCCAGGGGTTCTTGGAAAGGCAATCACATCACGGATATTTCCCATGCCTGTGACAAACAATACCATGCGCTCAAACCCGAGTCCAAAGCCTGCGTGAGGCGTAGCGCCAAATCTCCGAGTATCAAGGTACCAGCTAAGTTCTTCGGTAGGAATGTGCATTTCTTCCATGCGTTGGCTGAGTTTATCTAGCCGCTCTTCCCGCTGAGATCCACCTACGATTTCTCCAATGCCAGGAAACAAAATGTCCATGGCAGCTACCGTTTTTCCGTCCTCATTTTGACGCATGTAGAAGGCCTTGATGCCTTTCGGGTAGTCGGTGAGGATGACAGGTTTTTTGAAATGTTTTTCAACCAAGTAGCGCTCGTGTTCGGATTGTAAATCTGTACCCCATTCCTCGATGAGGTAGGAGAATTTTTTCTTTTTGTTGTGGTTGGAGTTGCGTAGGATATCGATTGCCTCGGTGTAGGTCAGACGCACAAAGTCGTTTTCGATTACAAACTTGAGCTTATCCAGAAGACCCAATTCCGCACGTTGTTCGGTAGGCTTGGTTTGCTCTTCTTCTGCAGCGCGCTGATCCAAAAAGGCCAAGTCCTCAGCGCAATGGTCAAGTGCGTAGCGAATGACGTATTTCAAGAAATCTTCGGCCAAGTTCTGGTTGTCCTCTGCATCATAGAATGCCATTTCAGGTTCGATCATCCAAAACTCCGCAAGGTGGCGTGTAGTGTTTGAGTTTTCCGCACGGAAGGTAGGTCCAAAGGTGTAGATCTCGGCTAAGGCCATGGCAGCAAGTTCTCCTTCCAACTGGCCGGAAACCGTCAGGTTGGTCTCCTTCTCAAAAAAGTCCTGGCTGTAGTCGATCTTCCCGTCTTCGGTTTTGGGAGGATTGCTGAGGTTGAGGGTGGTTACCTTGAAGGTTTCCCCGGCACCTTCTGCATCGGAGGCAGTGATGATCGGCGTGTGGATGTAGAAAAATCCTTTGGTGTTGAAATAAGTATGTACCGCATAAGCCAACGCATGTCTCACACGGAATACAGCACTAAAGGTGTTGGTTCGCATGCGGAGGTGTGCGATCTCACGTAAAAATTCCAGGGAGTGCTTCTTAGGCTGCAGTGGGTATTTTTCCGGGTCTGATTCGCCCAAAACTTCGATGCGTGTCGCATTCAGTTCAGAATGCTGACCAGCGCCTTGGGAGGCAATCACGATGCCGGTGATTTTTAAACAGGCGCCAGTGCTGCACTTTTTGAGGATTTCTTCGGCGATGACATTGGGGTCGGCCACTACCTGGTAGTTGGTAATGATGGAGCCGTCATTGAGCGCAATAAAAGAAACATTTTTGTTGCTTCGCTTGGTGCGTACCCAGCCCATGAGCGTGAGTTCTTGTCCGATCAAGTCTTGTTCCAGGATGGTCTTGATTTTGACCCGTTTGTTAAATGCCATTTGCGTTGGGGTAGAGGAAGGTGAATTACCTCCTCTTTAATTTTAGTGGAATGCAAAAAAACGATTAAATCACCTTTTTATCAAAAAATTGACACTTTTTCCTAAATTTGATTGCGTTGTTTTCTTAGGAAGCCCGCTCTTTTTTCGCAAATAAGTGGTTTGAATCATTTCAATGCAAAAGTTAAGCCTTTCTCAGTCACTCTCTCAAAAACTTTCCCCGCAGCAGATTCAGTTTATTAAGCTGCTTCAGGTACCTACGGCGGAGTTGGATGCTCGTATCGAAGAAGAGCTTGAAATCAACCCTGCCCTGGAAGAGGGAAAGGTAGAGGAGAGTGAATCTTCTGGTGAGGAGGATTTCGATGAGGGATATGGAGATGAGTTTGGAAGCGACTCTGGCGATGTCAATGTGGACGACTATTTGGACGACGACTACGGAGGCTATAAAATGCAGGGGGATGGCAACTACAACCCAGACGATGAGGATCGCGAGATTCCCTTTTCCGCGCCCAGTTCGCTACACGAACAGCTGATCACACAACTGAATTTTTTGAAGCTGGATGAGCGGCAGCGACTCATTGGAGAGCAACTGATAGGCAGCATTGAGAATGACGGGTATATCCGACGTGAATTAACCTCTATCATCAATGACCTGGCTTTTTCCCAAAATGTGGAAACAGACCTGGATGAGCTTGAAGAAATTCTACGCAAAATCCAGACTTTTGATCCTGCAGGTATTGCCGCTCGAAGCTTGCAAGAGTGCTTGATCATCCAGTTGGAACGCAAGGAGCATCCCGATGATCCTGCCGTGCAACATGCCTTAGCCATCATTCAGGATTGCTTTGAGGAGTTTACAAAAAAGCATTATCCAAAAATTCAAAAACGCCTCAACTTAGATGAGGAGGAGATCAAGGTAGCTGTGCAGCTCATCACGCGACTCAATCCCAAGCCTGGAGGAGTTGCAGATGGCTTAGTACTCACCCAGTACGTCATCCCTGACTTTATCTTGACGATCAATGGAGGAAAGTTTGAGATCCTGTTGAATTCAAAAAATGCTCCAGAGCTTCGGATTTCACGTTCCTACTCGGAGCTTTTTGATACCTACGACAAGAGCGATAAGAAGGATAAAAAACTCAAGGAGACCGTGTCTTTTGTCAAGCAGAAGTTAGACTCTGCCAAGTGGTTTATTGATGCGATCAAGCAGCGACAAAACACCTTGCTCAGAACTATGGAGGCGATTCTTCAGTACCAAACTCCTTTTTTTGTAGATGGAGATGAGGCAGCCCTTCGTCCCATGATCTTAAAAGACATTGCAGAAAAGATTGATATGGACATTTCTACTGTTTCCCGAGTGGCGAATAGTAAGTCCATTCAAACCGAATTTGGTGTGTTTCCTTTGAAGTATTTTTTCTCTGAGGGCATCGCCACAGATAGTGGGGAGGACGTCAGTAACCGAGAGGTAAAATCGGTGCTTCAGGGCATGGTGGATGCTGAGGACAAAAAGAAGCCCTTGTCTGATGACAAGCTGGTGAAGATGTTGAACAAAAAAGGCTACAATATTGCCCGCCGTACAGTTGCCAAGTACCGGGAGCAGCTTCAGATTCCGGTGGCTAGACTACGTAAAGAACTCTAGTGGTACGCCAATTAGCCCTTTTCCTTTCGGTAGTGTTTCAACCCTTGCTGATGCCATCTTTGGTGTTTGGGTTACTATTTTTCGGGGTACCCCAGGCGAGCAGCATTCCTGAATCTTTCAAGGTTCGGCTTTTTTATTTGATTGTGACTTCCACCCTGTTGATTCCCATGGTCTTGATGCTGGGTCTTCGTTGGAGTGGGATGGTCAAAAGTTTGCATTTTGAGGAGAAAAGTGAGCGTAGGACTCCCTTTATTTTGGTCACGCTTTTTTACCTGCTGACCACCTATTTTTTGAAGGAAAAGACCGAACTGGATCCAATTCTGTGGCAGGGGATGGGGGTCATTACTCTTTCAGTCGCCTTGCTGACGGGGGTCACTTTTTTTTGGAAGATGTCTGCGCACATGACCGGTATTGGTGGGCTGTTAGCCGTACTGGGAGTCTTGGGAATTTATTTTCCTTCCTTGAATCTGGCTTACCTGTTAGTGGCGACCCTCTTGTTGGGAGGCGTAGTAGCCTCTGCACGGTTGTATTTGGATGCCCATCGTCCTGCTGAAGTCTATGCTGGCCTTTTGGTTGGCTTTGGCATCTGCTGGATGGGCTTCATGTGGATTTATGGAGTTTAGATCAGCCTAGAATTTCAAACCAAACAACCGATTCACAAAAAAAAAACTCCCTTAGCTAAGGGAGTTTTGTTGATTCTAGTTGTGGAAAGATTTTTTTAGAAAAGTCCGATGGCTAAGCCAAAGCTAATTTGATTGGCTGCAGTTTTGAATGGACCTCTGTCGGCTTGCCACAAAGGATTGAGGTAGTAGGTAGACCATACGTAAAATCCTGGGCTTCCAGCTTTAAAGTTTAGGCCGTAGCGAATTTTTTCTAAGCCGTAGTTTTCGGCTTGTTTGATTTTAACTGTTCCGGCGGTAGGGGAGTCGTAAGAAACTTTTGTATGTGCTTGGTAGAGGAATCCTACTCGGGCGCCGAGGCTCACGCGAAAGCTTTTGCTGTAGTCCTTTTTGTTGACATTGTACTGCAGATCTACTGGCACTTCTAGATAGTTGACGGCCAGGTTATTGGTTTTGACCTCGATGCTGGTTCCATAAACACTTTTTACGTCCTTCAATACGGAAGATTCAGCTTTTAGTGTGGTGCTTTGGAATAAGTTTTCATCGTCTTTGAAGGAAAATTTATTGGTAGCGATTCCGATACCAGGGCTGAGCACGAAGCCAGACTGATCCCCAAAAATCTTAAATGGTTTTTGATAGAAGACGTTGAAGGTCCGCGATCCAAATAAATTGAGTGCGATGTCCGCAGGTCGATTGGTCAATTGGTTGAATCCAAACTCAATGCTTAAGTCATTGGGGATGTTTGGTCGTCCACCAATAGGTGTTTTGGGAGTAGTGGGAGCGGAATCTTGTGCTTGAGCATTTAGAGAAAATGCGAGCAAGGCAAGCGTGAGTAATTTTTTCATCAAAGAAGCTTCTTTTCAAGAGGATGTGGGCAAAAATATAAAATTCGCAAGGATTTACCCGCTTACTTGGCTTAATTATTCTTAAATGGGGGAGGGATAATTCTTGGATTTTATGGAATTCTTAGGGCGAACTTTTTGGAGGGAAAAAATTATTACGTACTTTTGCAATCCAATCTGGCTTCGTAGCTCAACTGAATAGAGCACCTGATTACGGCTCAGGAGGTTTCAAGTTTGAATCTTGACGAGGTCACAAAAACTAGCCCTAACTTTCTTAAATATAAGAAGTTAGGGTTTTTTGTTGTTTCATCACCTATTTACCTTAACCAAAGGGACTCATTTTGCCAGTACTTTTTCATCCCTAACGCCGAAGGAACCACATTTGGGTATTTGTCGAATAGCTCTTCAAGTTTGATCGTGAAATGGTTTCCTGGGGTAACAATATTCAGCAGGTACTTCATAAGGCATAGGTGTACATAAAGTTTTTGAAATTCATTTTCCTTGGGCACTTCTTCTATCCAAGGTAAAGGTGGTTTTGGTAGTAGTTTTACAGTACTTGGAAGATTTCTATTCCATAGCCGAGAGTGATGAGCACAGTAGTTCCTGATTTGTGCAATAGATTGGAGCCAGCTTGGAAGGTAGGTGTGATTCACTGCACCATACTCTTGGGCAATTATGTCTTTAGATTTGATTGAGTTTTTTAGATTTCCGTAAAGTTTAGAAATTGTTCCAAAACTCGTTTGTTCCAATGTTTTCCATGCTGGAGGAAATCTTCCATCATCTCTATAATTTTTAAAATGGTTTTTAAGGCTGATTTCTTTTCGGCTCCTAGCTATTTCTTCTTCTAACCCAGAAAGGGTTTTTGTTAGTGCAAGACTATCGGAAAAAAGTTCAAAATTTTGAAACCACCAAGGATCAAATTCATGCGAAAGATGATAGATCAACTTTGCTCTAAGGCTAATTTCTATTTTTTCGATTACCTCAAAAAGGAGAATTCGGAGTTCTCTATCAAAGCAATACAATGCAATGACATCTATGAATTTACTTTCAGGTTTAAAAATATGATTTTTTTGATCCGACTGCATCGAGTGCCAATATTCTCCTAGTCGATAATAACTAATATGCGATAGGAAGTGAACGGCATCGTTATCTGATTCAATTTGTAGCCCTCTCTGTTTCAATAGGGCAACTTGCTGCGAAATAGTGGTAGGTTTTTTTTCGAACATGGCGGAGAATAAAAAATAAAGCCCTTAAAAAAAAAGACACGCCCTGGGACGCTGATCTGACGGGTAGCGTGGCGTGTACTGTTGAATCAAAGGTAGATTATTTGAGTGAAAATCTCCTAGTACTTTAGGTCTTTTTTATGCAGGTCAACTTCCTAATTAAATTATTGCTTTCCGTTATTTCTCATCTATCCAAACTCCACTTCTTCTAGTTCCAGAATGACCATAGGGCTTTGAAGTACTCGAACTAGCAGGTTTTTCAACCGGTGCTTTTTTTACTTCCACCTTTGGCTTTTCCGCTACTATAGGGGTAGGTACAATTTCTTCCTCCACCTTCTCTTCAGCTAGTGCGGTAGGTACAATTTCTTCTATCGCCTTGTTTTCTTCTATTGGTGAAGGGGTGTTTTCTACCTTTGATTCAGGATTTGACAACTTGACGATCTTATCCAAATTGAGGATAACAAGTAGGAGAATAACTCCGAAAAGGATTAGCGAAAAAAACATGAAATTCATGGAGGGTAAACTCCCGTCACCAAAAAAATAATTCCATGCCGCAATCCCCATTACTGCCAAAATCAAGAGGATTGCAAAGGTTGGTAAACCGAATCTATTCGTCTTTTTCATATCCAATTCGTTTTCTTGTATTCAAATTAGTTCAGAAAATTAACGAATTTAAACTAGTTAGGAAATTGAAACTTCAAAGTTTCTTTGATCAACTGGCCCACAGTTGACGGTCGACGGACCACAGTCGGTTGCTGCATGCTACAAAAAACGTGTTAAAATTACATCCTAAATTCGTCCCAACAACGACTCGGCTGTCGACAGTGGACGGTTAGCCGTTGACTGAAAAATGTTCCTAATGGAAAGAACTCTTTAACCTAACGGATACAGTTTGTTTAGGGTAATACCCCTTGGTTGCTTTAACGTCTTCGCATAGAATGGCCAAGCTTTAAACAGTCAGGCGTTTTTAAACAAAAAAAAGCAGCCCGAAGGCTGCTTTCAATTTTTAGTGTCCTGCTGAAGCGGCGGGTTTGACACCGCGCTGCCAGATAAAGAAGATCACAAAGAGTACTATCAAGATGCCTGGGAAAAGCATCATTTTTTCTAGTGTAGCTTGACCTGCTGCGAGTTCAAGGGATTCTCCTACCAAGCCAGCAGCACTTTGGGTTGCTCTGGAAGCATCAATCCAGCTTCCAATGATTGGCTGGAAGATTGCAGTAGAAAACATGCCTACTCCTCCGATAATGGACATTCCCAAGGCGCCGGATAGCGGCACACGCTGGGCTACAGCACCGACCATCACTGGCCAGAAGTAACATACCCCAAGCGCAAAGATCAGAGCAGCCACATAAGACATGTTGCCCGTCACCGTGCTAAACAAGAAGATACCAATTGTCGTGAAGATAGCGCCTCCCAAGAGTACGCCTGTCTGTCCCAAGGCTTTCACCACAGGACCAGCAAAGAATCTGCCCACTGCCATTACGCCTGTGGTCAAGGCCAAAATCAACATGCCAGATGCTCCGCTTGAGCTCAACACAACGTTAGCCCACTGGGATGGTCCAAATTCTGAAATCGCAGTAAGTGCCATTGCAATGAATAGGAATATAAATACTGGACTTAACATGGCTTTGAGGTTTGAACCTACAGAAGTTGCTCCCTCCACGGAAGGCTTAGGGAAGGCTTTACCAAAGAAAAGTACTGCATAGGCAATGGTTGGGATCATCATCACCCAAACTTGAGTTTGCCAAGCAAAGCCTCCATCAGTCATGAATTTGGATACCAAGCTTCCCAAAACGATGCCACCAGGGAACCACATGTGGAAGCGGTTGAGCATCTTGTTTAGCGTGGTGCCAGAATACATGTCGGCAATCATCGGATTACAAGCAGCCTCAGTACAGCCGTTGCCGAAACCGATAAATAGGGTGGAGATCAACAAGGTGGTGTAGCCATCCGCGAAGATGGTCATTAGAATCCCAAGGGTGTGGGTCACAAATGCGATGCGCATGATGTTGGCTGGGCCAACGATGTGGTAAAAAAGACCTCCAAGAATCATGGAGATAGGAAATCCTAAAAACCACATAGAGTTAATAAAGCCTAATTGCTCTGCATTTAAGCCGAATTGTTCTCCCAACTGAGGAAGGATACCTGCTCGAATAGAGAAGGAAAATGCGGTGGTGATGAGCGCCAAACAACTTGCGTTGAAGAGTGCGCCACGGTTAATGGTTTGTGTCATAAGGTAGTGCTTTAGGTTTATGGGTTGCGTTAAGTGACTTTTGACACATTCAAAGTAGACAAAAAAATGAAAACAGCTATCCTGAATTCAAAAAAAAATAGACAAACTTCTCCTAAGACCCTGTTCGAGGCGGGAAATAAGTAGGAAAAAAACTTGGATTTACCGCACAAAAACCCAGTCCTGGGCACTGCTCAAGCGTTCGGCAAATTCATAGCCATCTTCTTGAAAAACCTTGAGCTGCTCTGGATCGGTGATCCTATTTTGGATCGCAAAGCGAGTCATCAGTCCTCTTGCCTGCTTGGCAAAGAACCCAACTACCTGGTAGCTCCCTTCCTTGTGTTCCTTGAAATGGATGGTGATGACAGGCATCTTCAAGGTCTTTTTATCTACTGCCTTAAAGTATTCTTGAGAGGCTAAGTTGACTAAAGTTCTGCCCTCGCCTACGGCATTCAAAGCCTTGCTGATCTTGGTTCCCCAATAGTCATACAGCGAGTTTCCCTTTTTGGTTTTGAGCTTGGTGCCCATCTCCAATCGGTAGGGCTGGATCAAATCCAGTGGTTTCAATAGTCCATAGAGGCCTGACAAGACGCGTACATGCTGCTGAGCAAATTCAAGTTCTGCTTCGCTGAATTGATCTGCCTCCATCTTTGCATAGACTTCTCCTTTGAATGCCAAAATCGCCTGCTTGGAGTTGTCCAAACTAAAAGTCTCCGTAAAGGTCTTGTAGCGTTCCTCATTCAAGGTGGCAAGCGAATCGCTGAGATGCATCAACTTCGAAATTTGAGAAGCTGACTTCTTGCGCAGGACCCCCACCAAGTCTTTGACTTCCGCAGGAAAGTCAGGTTGGGTATTTCCGCTGTACTCAGGATGGCTGTAGTCTAGGGTTTTGGCAGGAGAAATGACAATCAACATGGGCTACTGGATAATCGTAATGGCTTTGGTTTCAGTTTGGGTGATATTCTGTTCTCTTGAGGTAAACCGCACAACGGCCACGTATGTTCCGGTAGGAACTAATTTTCCATTCACAAGCCCATCCCAAGGGCAGAATGGCTGTTTGGGCTCCAAATTTTCATGGTCGCAGTAAAAAATAAGTTCCCCCCAGCGGTTGTAGATAAACACATCTACTTCGTCAATGTACTCGTTGGCATACAGGATAAAATTGCGGCTTGGGTCTCCCAGCACCATCCCGCTTGGGAAGACCACCTTGAGGGTACAGTCTTCGACCACCGTAAAGGTTCCTTCCCATTCGCAGCCCAATGCGTCTCCCACACGAAGGGTGTAGGTACCTCCCTTTTCAGGGCTGAAGCTAGCATCCTTGGACACTTCCTTCCCATCCAAAATCCAGGAGTAGCTAGCATAGCTGCCAGGGTTGAGGGCAACCGATTTTCCTTCTACCGCACAGATTAGTAGCGCTTCGCTTGGAAGCACAGGAGGAATAAGTTGCGATTTGACCACTACTACATTGGCTCTACCGATCTCACATCCAAATTGGCTGCGCAAAAGTACCTCGTAGGTACCACCTTGGCTAACTTCAATGAGGCTTGTCGTGAATTGTGGGAGCCTAGTACGCGTTCCTCCAGTTACCAAAAACCATTCAAAGCCGTTTACGGTGGTTAAATTGGCCTTCACTTCAATCGTGGTCTTGGATTGATCCACACAAAAAGGACTGGCATCCAAACTTACCGTCAGTCGATTCGGAAGTAAGGTAGCGGTAAACGGAATTTTCTTAGGTGGGCAAAGAACCCCAGAAATAGGTTGGACTTCTAAGGTATAGTTTCCGGACTTGCTCGGTACAAATTCTTGTCTTCGCCCTACAATGATTCCCAAATCATCTCGCCAGAGGAAGATCACATCGGCGGGGAGGGCATTTTTGAGGATGGCCTCAAATCGTATCCCGGTAAGGCAATCCACGATGGGAGGAGAAACTTCAAAGTCAAGCGCTGGGCTCAAATTCACAGTCATTTGGAGTATTTTGGGGCAGTTGACTCCGGTAGGATCGGTTCCAAGGATGACATATTTTCCCGCTTGGGTAAGTAGAAAGGATCCCCCTGCCTGAGGATTAATTGCGTTGCCAGTTGGTCCTGTGATCAGGTAGTTTAGCGGCTTAGGGCCACTTGGTGTGAAGGAGTAGGAAACACAGCCTTCAACCACTGGAGGCACGGAAAACTCAACTTCAAACTTTTGAGCTACTGTATAGACCGTTTTATTTGGGATGGAGCAGCCACTAGGATCTAGGATTTCCACCAAATAGCTTCCGTAGGATACAGGAATCTGAAAACTCGCTTGATTAGGAAGTGGACCACTCAGCTCGAGTCCATCGCCCTGTCGGACGATTTTGTAAGTACCTACTCTGGGCAATCCAGAAGTTAAATTAATTTGAATTGATCCCTTTGCCACTCCAGTAGGTGAGCAGCTTTCGTCCTTTGCCACTACTGTAAATGCATAGGCTGCAGGAGGGTTTAAATTTTCTACCGTGACAGAGGTAGAATAGGTACAGCCTGCTGCATTTTCTGCTTCAAGGGTATAGACGCCAGGTGCGAGGCCCGAGATGGGGATCAGGGTACCTGCCGGAGCTGCAGGGAAGGATAAACCCAGTTCTACCAGTCGAATCCTACTTACTGCTGCCAGCAGCCTCAGCTCAATGGCTCCATCTTTGGTAGCACAGCTTGTGGCGCCTTTGATGGCTTTGGCTTCGATGATGGGCAGTTCGTTGACTAGTAGGTTAAGGGATTTGGATACTTTACAGCCTGGAAGGATGGGGTCTTGGGCAACAAAGCTGAGGGTGTATTGACCTGGACCAGGTAGGCTTTGGATTTCCAATTCCAACTCAAAGAAAGGACCTAAGGGGACCTTAACTCCATTGCCATTGCGCTCGTAAAACCATTCCCCGGTGACGGGCGTGTTGGGGGCGAAGGTGACGGAAGTTTCTTCGTAGCAGACTACAGTTGCCGTTTGGGTCAAGTCAAATTCAAAGGCTGGGCCTACAAAAATGGAGGAGGTAGTAGTACAGGTTTCAAAGAGTGTTTCCTCGTCATCCCCTCCAGCTGCCGTTGGGCGGTATTGAACGACCACGGTATAGATGCTTTCCTCCGTTACGGTAATGGTATTGGAGTTGCTGTTTCCAAAAATAGTTCCTGCTGCATTGGTCCATAGAAAATCATATAAACCTTGACTCGGGTCGTAGCCATTGATAGCGGTGAGGGTGATTGGGGTGCCTTCACAGAGGGTGGCATCAGATGCCAGGGTTAGGACTGGGGGAGCGATGACTTTAAGGGTTCCTTTATCGGTGAAATAGCCAATCTCTGCACATCGGTCTACGCGCAACTCGATGGTGTAGGTGCCTGTCTTGGTGAAGAGTTGCTCTAAGTTTTGAAATTGATCCCCTGGACCTCCAAAATTGGAGCGAATGACCGTTCCATCCTCATGGGTGATGGTCCAGAAATAGGAGTCAATGTCGGGTTCGCCTCCTCCTTCTAGTGTAGCGGTCGCTCCAGATACTGGGTCCAAGCAGAGCGCAGAAGGGATGCCCAAGGCGGGTTCGGGAATAGAGCTACCCGAGTTTTGAACGAAGGAAGGCAATCCTAAATTGGAGGTGCCCGGCATGGCTGCTACCGCATTTTGGTTGAAGGTACTCGCTGCGGTGCAACCGGAGCCTACTTGGACCTGACCAATGCGGTTATCTCCCACGATGGCTACATAGATCTGACCATCCGACGCGATTTGTAAGGCACCTAAGTTGAGACCTGAGGTTCCTGAAATTTGTTTTTTGGTAGTTAGGATGCAGGTAGCTCGTGCAGCTGCAGTTGTGGCTGTAGCAAAACAAGAAGGGCAGCCCGAAGTCACTTCCTTGATGATAAACTCCTCGATACCTGGGCCCCCATTAAGGTAAGATACAAGGATGCGGTCGGAGTCTGAAGAAAATTCGAGCCCATAAATTTCACCTGAGCATCCAAGATCTAGGAGGGCATATTCGGTAAGTTTCCCGGTCTGTTGGTCGAATTCAAAAATTTCGGTTCGGTTGCACCCATCTTCGAAAATGGTAATGGCAAGTTTGCTACCATCTGGGCTAAATTTCATCGTTCCCACACCGGAATTGTAGCCATGGGCACTTCCAACAGAGCTGTTGACGGGTTGCCCGATGCCTTGAGAGGATACGGGGTAGGCACGGAAGGTATTGTTGCCTAGTTCGTGAAAAATCGCCCAAGTAGTATCTCCTGCACTAAGTGCTGCACTGTGCTCGGTGGAGGGACTGAACAGGAAGTTGTTTTTGGTAATCACATTTCCCACACCTGTGGGATTTTCAGCTTTTATATCTACTAGGGAAAAGCTAACGACATTGCTGCCGCTTGTGGAGGCTTGCGTTGTGAAAAGATAGAAAAGGCTGGGTAGGGTAGGTACGCCTACCGCCAATACACCTTGGCTAGCAGTGTTGCTGCCTCCAATGTCGCTGCCATTTTGCATTAAGTCCCCGTTGAGGTCCCAGACGGATTGGCCATCGCTGTAGAAGAGCACTTGTCCTGTTTGATCCGAGACCGTGGTGGTGCCGGCGGGAATATTTTGTGAATGTGGTGTTGCAATGGGACGTGGTACCGGAGCGTTTTCATCGTCAGGGTCTGGATTGAAGTCTAATCCGGCCCCATTTCCAAAATACCAGATGTTATTGGTTTGGTCGGGAATGTCCCACATCTTGATTCGTATTTCTGCATAGGCATAGCAGGATTTTCCAGGTTCCCGTACCAGCACCCAGTATAATCCGGGTTTGCATACTTCATTTGCTCCCTTAGCGATCCAGCCATCTTCCCGCTTGTTGGACCAAAAGTACTCGTAATTGGTGCCGCCACCCGTGCCTCCGCCAGTTCCTCCACCGGCACCACCACCAGACTGCGCTTGCAGGAGGGGATCTAGGTCGATGCAGGACTCGCATAGGGTAGTATCTGAAGGGCTAAAGTTGGCCTGCAACTCATTTTCAGTAAGCGTGATGCTTTTGGTCACCACTTTGGTGGTACTATCTGGAAAAGTAACTGTGAGTGTGACCTCTAGGCTGGTTCCTGAGGCTGCTTCTGCAGGCACCAAAAAGTGTTCTTGATTAAAGTCTGCCGGTAACGGGTTGCCATTGGCACCGCTCAGTGGAGGTGAGAATTCCCAGGAAAAGGAAAGCGGAAGGTAGTTGGCAGGAGTAATTTCGCTGACCAGTTGTACGGGATTGTTGGCACAGGGCTCCACAGGATCCCAAGTAAAATCTACAGCAGGTTCTACATCGGCATTGGGAGCAAAAACAGGGAAGACGCGGCCACAAAAATCACTTCCAGCAAAGGGATCTTCTTCCAATCCCAGCGTAGCAAGGGTGATTGCATCCGGATTATTCACCCTGCCAATCAATTGTGGTCCACCTGGACGCTCCTCGTAGAGGTAGTACAGGGAACCATCTGGCCCTGTTTTGACATCGTAGATTTGATGAATGCTTGGGTCTGTAGGAACTTGTTCCGGAATCGCCGTAGGAGAATTTCTGGGAATTCGGAAAAGTTTATTTCCTCTCGAAAAAAAGATAAAATCCCCTTCAGGAGAAAAAGCTGCTCCAAAAATAGCATCCGTTCCACCTGAGTTAGTTAGAGTCACGGGACTGCCAAAGCTGCCCGTACTCGAATTAAAGTCAAGCAGTACTAAGTCATCTCCCGGGTTGGGAGGGAGAAGCAGTAGACTGCTGCTGGCCTCGTCAAAAACTATTGCTTTGGGAGCGAAGGGAATGGCTGCTGTACCTGTTTGGGTAAATGACCCTGCAGTCGATTCTAATCTGCGGGACTGCAGATTTCCCCCTGCAAAGCTAATCAGATAGGAAGGTGAGCTAGGGGTTTTGACTACCAACACGGCTCCTTGCGCGGGGCCGATAACTTGGTTTTTAGTCGTGATTTTCCCAAATGGGGGCTGTGCACCTGTCGCTTGGCCGAGCGCATTCATGTCTACGAGTGCATACTGAAGTTGTCCAGCAAGCGATAAGTAAAAAATATAAAAAAGTTTGTTGCCTGTAGGATTGTAGTCCAAAATGCCGGTGGCCACGGTCTGTCTTCCTTGAAAGTTGCCATTCAATCCAGGTGCTGAACCTTCAATTGGACTACCCGAATAATCGTAAACTAACTCCCCGTTGGTGTAAAATAAGGGTTGGCCCGTGATGGGGTCAATGGCAATGGCATTGTTGAAGGCTCCTCCGATGACGGAAGCGGGGAGGCTTTGAACGGTAGCGGTTTCTCCTTTCCCGAAGGAGAGGTAGGGATGGCCTCCAGTGCTGCAATTTCCAAAAATCCATTCGTTGTTATTGTATCCTTGCGCCAAAACTGACTCAGTCCAAGACATACCTAGTAGCAGGGAGATGCCTGCAAATAGAAGGATGAAACGTATGGAATTAGCCTTGCTTTTCATATTTTTAGCCCTACTTCTAAAACATCCAATCGGAGCTTACGTTTAGAAGTCAAGTGCGTATTCAAATAAACGAACTATTTCGTGTTACGGTCTCTGCTGCCTTTAGTTTTTTTTATTGCCTTGAGCTTGGCCCCAATTTCTCGGGTCTTCGCTCAAGATCCCCAATACAGCCAGTATTATGCAGCACCGCTTTACCTGAATCCGGCCTTTGCTGGTGCGGAGTTAATGGGACGAGTAGGATTTAATTACCGTAACCAGTGGCCCTCTATTGAGGCCCAATTTACCACTTTTTCCGCCTACTATGACACCTATTTGCCTGAATACAACTCGGGGATAGGAGTTCATGTGATGCAAGATTCGGAAGGAGCATCCAAGTTGAGATCTACCTCGGTTTCTGCCATGTACTCCTACGAATTGCGGCTGGGGGACAAGCTGTATTTTAGACCTGGATTTCAAGCCAGCTACATTCGAAGGGAAATAGGGTTTTATGAAAACCTCGTTTTTGCCAACCAAATTGACCCGCTTGATCCCACAGGGCCCTTACTTCCTGGCGCAACTATTCCAGGCCTAGGAGATCCTGTAGGCTTGTTTTCATTGTCTGCAGGAGGCTTATTGTTTACCAATAATGCCTGGTTAGGATTTACTGCCCACCACCTCAACCAGCCTAACCAATCTTTTGTGGACGGGTTGAGCCCCTTGCCAAGGAAGTTGTCCCTTCATGCGGGTTACCGAATTTCGTTGGGTCAGGGCAGCATGCGGCGGGATTTTACCCACATGAGCAAGCAGAGGTACTTGACTCCGACCATCAACTACAAAAGGCAAGGACCTTTTGAGCAGCTGGATCTAGGGGCATACTTCTATGTAGAACCCATCTTACTTGGGCTCTGGTACAGAGGCTTGCCTTACAAGCCTGTAGAAACGCAGAGTAACCGCGATGCCATCGTGGTGATGGTGGGAGTCAACTTGTTGAGTGGCTTGAGTATTGGTTATAGTTTTGACTATACCGTCTCGCAACTAGGAATCCAAAGTGGAGGTGCGCATGAGCTGAGCCTTTCCTGGACCATTCCCAGCCTAAATCAAGGAAAGCCTCTCGGTCGAGATACGATTCTTCCTTGCCCAAAATTCTAAGCAGAAGTACTAGAATGTTTGACCTGCCTAGTTGTGGGGGTATTTCGCTTTGGCTCTTGGAGTAACTTCCTTACTTTTTCCTTAACTACGCCTTACCTCCTGCTATTTGCATACCTTTTGTAGCGGCTGGTGAGTTTAAACGAATCAGGGAAGAGCGAAAGAAATGGTATTTTTTTCTCTAAATTTTCATACATTTCTTCCTTATTCTTGCAACCCATGAAAGACCTTGCTGATTACGCCTATCCATTAACCGATCTTTTTGCGCAGCCTACCTCTTCCGATCAGTGGGATAGGTACCGGTTGAGCCAAGAACAGATTGATTTTTTCCATGAAAACGGCTACTTCGCGGGAGTTCAGCTCCTCGATGAAAAGCAGATTGCTGTTTTATCCCAGGCCTTGGATGAGGTGATGGATCCCAAGCATCCACTGCACGGCTTATTTCACGAGTTTCATAGCAATGAATCAGCAGATCCAAATACGGTGCTTTTCCACTCTTTGGGCCACTGGCGCATTGCAGCGGCTTTTCACGATGCAATTTGGAATCCAGCATTTCGGATGGTTGCCAGCCAGCTTCTTGGAGATCGAGGGGTTCGGTTTTGGCACGACCAACTCTTTTGCAAGCCTGCACATCACGGGGGAGTAGTAGCTTGGCATCAGGATTATTCCTACTGGACTCGGACGGTAGAGATGCAGCATTTGACCTGTTGGTGTGGCTTAGATGATGCTACGGAGGAAAATGGCTGCTTGCAGTATGTGCCTGGCTCCCATCGTTGGGGGCTTTTGGAGAAGCCTTCCCTTGCGGGAGCTATGGATGGGCTGATGGGGATGCTTTCAGAAGAACAGAAGGCCCAATTTGCACCTGTAGCCATTCCCTTAAAAGCCGGATATGCGGCTTTTCACCACCCTTTGCTGGTGCATGGGAGCTATGCCAATTATTCTCCACGTTCGAGAAAGGCTTTTGTGCTTAATGTTTTTGCGGATGGCACTATTTCTGACTCGGATGAACCATTGCTTAATGGAGTGCCGGTGATTCCAAAAGGAGAAAAAATGGGAGGTAAATTCTTTCCTTTGATTTTTGATCCCAAAAACAACTAAATTCGAGCTTCAATTGCTGCTTTTGTAAGAAATAAGCAGGTTTGATGATGCAGGAGACCTCAGTTTGGGGTCCAGCATTTGGTTGGTTTTATTTCCCCCTATACATGGCTTCTGGATTATTTGCCTTATTGGATGACATTGCTTCACTCATGGATGATGTGGCGGTAATGAGTAAAGTAGCTGCGAAAAAAACGGCTGGCATTTTGGGTGATGACCTGGCAGTGAATGCCGAAAAAGCATCTGGCTTTGTGTCCGACCGAGAGCTTCCAGTGATTTGGGCAATTACCAAGGGCTCTGCTTTAAATAAATTGATTATTCTTCCAGTAGCCTTTTTGCTGAGTGCTTTTGCTCCAGCGGCCATCACGGTGATTCTTGTAGCTGGAGGTTTGTATCTGGCTTATGAGGGGGCGGAAAAAATCCATGCCTTCATTTTTCCTCATCCTGTTGAAAAGAAGGAAGAATTAGATTTGGGGATTACCAAAGAAGAGGTTGTTGCGCTGGAAAAAAAGAAAATTAAATCTGCCATCACCACGGATTTTATACTTTCGGTGGAGATCGTGATTATTGCAATGAGTACGGTGGTCGATAAACCATTGCTTAATCAAATAGCTGTGGTATCCATTATCGCCCTAATTGCGACTATCGGTGTGTATGGCATCGTGGCTTTGGTGGTGCGCATGGATGAGTTTGGATTCAGATTGATTGCCCTCAATGACCGGGAAGATAGTATTTCAGACAAGATTGGTTGGATGTTAGTCAATGCCTTGCCTCACTTTGTGCGTGGGATTGGTTTTATAGGTACCCTTGCCTTATTGCTGGTTTCAGGAGGCATTTTTGCGCACAACATTCCCTTTTTCCATCACCTTCTGCCTACCTGGCCAGATATGGCGAAAGAATTTCTTTTTGGGTTGGCTGTGGGTATCGTCGTACTGCTCCCCATCTTGGTGATTCAAAAAATAAGAAAAAAATCGCACTAATCATTTTTAGTAAGTCAATGGATTTGCCTATTTTCCGAGGTACTAATCCATTTCTTATGACTTCTTCTTTTTTCAGGCTTTTGGCATTTACTCCCTTTTTTTTAGTGAGTTTATGGGTTGGGGCGCAACCTGGGCAATCCTATCTTCAATTTCCAGGCGGGCCAGGTCCAGGACAGGGCAAGCACATTGTCTTGGTAGCTGGGGACGACGAATACCGATCGGAGGAGTCTATGCCCATGTTTGCCAAGATTTTATCCTCCCGTCATGGCTTTAAAACCACTGTTCTTTTTCCCATTGACCCAAGCACGGGGGATGTGGTGCCCAACTATCAAACTAACATTCCGGGACTGGAGCAACTAGCTTCAGCGGATTTGGTACTTGTATTGATTCGTTTCCGGGAGTTGCCTGATGCGCAGGCAAAGTACTTGGAGGACTATCTTTTGGCAGGCAAGCCCATTATCGGCTTGCGAACTTCCACACATGGCTTTGCCTATCAGAAAAATAAGGATTCCAAATTTGCTAAATGGGACTGGATGAGTAAAGTGCCCGGATGGGAGCAAGGTTTTGGAAAACGCATCTTTGGAGAAACTTGGATCAACCACCATGGGATACATGCCAAGGAAGGAACAAGAGCGCTAGTAGACGGCGTGAAGCAAAGTGCCAATCATCCGATTCTTCGCGGTGTCAACGACATCTGGGGGCCATCGGATGTGTATGGAATTAAGAGTTTGCCTGCCGATGCAGAGGTCTTGGTGTATGGACAGTCTACTGCGGGCATGAATGACCAAGCCCCACTCATCTGGGAGAAGTCGGTGATGCCTATCGCTTGGACCAAGCCCTATCAACTTGAAGGTGGGAAACCCGGAATGGCCTTTGCTTCAACCCTAGGTGCTTCCTTGGACTTTCAGAGTGCAGACTTGAGACGCCTAGTTCTCAATGCGTCCTTCTGGCTTCTCGGAATGGGAGATGCAGTGACTGCGGATTTGAATGTGGACTATGTGGGCACCTTTCAGCCCACTCCCTTTGGATTTGATACCTTCCGCAAGGGCATGCGCGTGTCGGATTTTAAGTAGGGAGTTGTACCAAGTACAATGTACCAAGTACGAAGTACAATGCACCTAGACGTTTCACTTCGAAATTCTTCAATCAGCGTTCGGTATTCGAAATTAATTTGATTCCGTATTTCGTACCTCGTATTTCGTACTTAATTTTCCATTCCTAATCCGTTCCCCCATGAATAAAATAGGTTTCAACGTGCTGGCTTGGTCAGCAGAAATTTCCGAACAGCTTTTCCCGATTTTAGATCGCCTGAAGGCCATTGGCTACGATGGAGCTGAGTTTTTTATTGGAGATACGGATGCTAAATCCTGTCGATTGGTGGGGGACTATTGCAAAAAAATAGGATTGGAAGTAACGGCAGTAACCGTAATGGGAGCTGCTGAAAACCCCATTTCCCCAGATCCAGCCGTTCGGGAGAAGGCCAAAGAAAAACTGCATTGGGTACTTGACCGTGCGGCTGACCTAGGTGCTCAAGTGCTTTGTGGACCCTTTCATTCCGCTTTCGCCACCTTTGCCTCGCGTGCTCCAATCGAGGAGGAGTATGTTTGGTCGGCAGAGGTGCTTCGGTCAGCAGGAGATTATGGACAGCAATTGGGGATACTGCTTACTCCAGAGGCCTTGAATCGATTTGAATGCTACCTCGCCAACACCATGGAGCAGCTGGATTATTTACTTTCCAAGGTGCAGCATCCCAACGTGCAGGCGATGTTTGATACGCATCATGCGAATATGGAGGAGAAAAAACTGGGCCTTGCCATCGAACGAATTGCGCCACGCTTGGGCCATGTGCATATCTCTGAAAACGATCGAGGCACCCCGGGCTCAGGGCATGTCAACTTTGATGAAACCTTTGCTGCCTTAAAAAAAGTAGGCTTTACAGGCTGGTTGACGATTGAGGGTTTCACCAGAAACGATCCTGCTTTTGCGAATGCCATCGGCGTGTGGCGTGAGTTTTCCGCTCCTTGGGAGATGGCGGAGCAGGGCTACCAACTCATCAAAGGGATGTGTGAAAAGCACGGGATGTAAGTAGTTGTACTAGGGAGAAAGCTTACTTTTTGGGGATATACCAGCTGTTGCTACCTAAGTCCACGCCTCCCTTGAGTTCTTCTTGCACCACGCGATCGATGATCCAGAGTCTTTTTTGAGCCATGGATTCAAACATATCTATCCCTCGTACTCCGGATTATGCTTCGGGTCGACCTTGGCTGGAGGAACCAGGCCGGACTTCATCAGATCCATTGCTTTTTGATTGGACACCCAGAGGTAGTTTTTTTCTTCTCCTTTGATGTGTTTCATCTATCCGTTGCGAATTTGCTCGCCAGTAAGAAATGAAATTTGATTTTGAAGGAGGAGTTCTTTGTAGATGCACTCGATGTCCGTATCGTCATCCGATCCCCAAAGGGTGTTTTCGTCAGTAAAGAAAAATCGATGGTAGGTGAAAGGTCGCTCGGAATTCCTGCTGCCCAGATGCTGGCGATGACGAGTTGCCTCCCTTCAAAAAATCCCAGCATGTGGGTTTAGTTGGATTGAACTTCCAGGGCTTTGCCTTTGACTTCTTCGTGAAATACACCGTCCGCGTAAGCCAAGTGTCCGTTGACCCAAGTGCTCAACACCTTG
>CAMDLI010000027.1 GCA_945901615.1 Spirosoma fluviale | reverse complement strand
TCCTTTAAGAGTAAGTTCACAAAATCTTGATCTATTTTTTTTGGAAACATTTTTGCCATATTCTTTCTTTAACACGAGGAATTCTTCCATATTCGTTTAAGCTGAAACTTCCAACTAACATTTCAAAATCTACCAGAGATGAACTTTATTAATCCAGGATTTGACCCAGAAACTGTTGCCCAACTCAAAGCCGAGTTGCAAGAAACAGGAATGTCTTTCAAAATAATTCCTGACGAAGAAAATTCAGAGGAATACGTCAATTTTTATTTTGTAGGTACCTATGAGGGAAAAGAAGTCATTTACGATACTGCGCTCTATACCCTTCGTCTTCACCATGCCAGTGAAGTATACGAATTGGCGGAGCATGAGGCTGCCAAAAAGTTTCCCAATTTTAAGGCCATCAATTACGAAGAAGATGAAAATGGCAACCTGAAGCCATTGACTCCTGAAGAAGAGGAAATTGGTTGGTTTATCACCGAACTAATCATGGAGATGGAAGAAGAGGAAACGGTTAAAGTTCAGGAATTTCTTGATATTGATACCCATCACGATTATGGGATTGGCTTGGATGTGTCCTTAAATGTGGATGAAATAGACGAACAAGTGATTGCAAAATTCATATCTGAATTCAATGACGATACCTTAAAACTGGATGATACCCTCTATTCATTTATGACTGAGGATGAAGACTTTGAAGACGAAGATTGATACAAAAGCTTTACTGATTAGAACGCGTTAGTAGTTTACTAGCGCTTTTTTTATGCTGAAAATTGCCCTCTCACCGATTTTTGCACATCCACTACCTGAAGGGCATCGGTTCCCAATGGAAAAATACAGCTTGCTTCCTGAGCAGCTTCTATTTGAAGGGACGGTGACTGAATCAAATTTTTTTATACCGCAGCCCTTAGATGACGAGTTGATTCTTACTACCCATCAAGACACCTACTTGACTCGATTAAAAAACCTGGAATTAACTAAAGCTGAAATCCGTGCCATTGGCTTTCCGCTGAGCATGCCCTTGATCGAAAGGGATATTTGTATTGCAGGAGGATCTGTGCAAGCTGCCCGCTATGCAAAGGAATTTGGAATTGGGATGAATGTAGCTGGTGGAACGCACCATGCCTTTTTCAATCGAGGCGAAGGCTTTTGTATTCTCAATGATTTGGCGATTACAGCCAATTACTTGTTGGAGACCAAATTGGCCCAAAAAGTATTAATTGTGGACCTCGATGTGCATCAAGGCAATGGAACTGCGGCACTTTTTCTGGACAATCCATCCGTGTTCACATTCAGCATGCATGGGGAGAAAAACTACCCTCACCGAAAGGAAACCTCTGACCTCGACCTTGGATTAGCAGATGGCACAGATGATGCAACCTACCTATCCCTTCTTGATCTGCACTTTAAGCGTATTGTGGATTTAGAGCAACCTGATTTTATCTTGTACCAGAGTGGAGTAGATGTCTTGGCAACAGATCAATTGGGGCGGCTATCCTTGACATTAGCAGGAGTTCAAGCTCGTGATCGGCTGGTGCTGTCAACTGCGAGGACTCTGGGAATTCCAATTATGTGTTGCATGGGGGGAGGTTATTCCAAACGAATAAAAGATATTGTGGAAGGGCATGCCCAAGTATTTCGATTGGCTCAAGATCTCTTTTTTTAGTGCTTTAACTGATTTTAACGCAGGAAATTTTCTGTGATTCTTGCAAAATGAATACTTTATCTATATTTGCGACCTATTAACCCTAATTATATCCAAGTGAAAAAAATTTTTGCACGTTTCGTTGTTCTTGCTCTAGTAGCAGTAGTGGTTTATTCCTGTGGTAAAAAATCAGATTCTACTGGCGCTGCTTCCTCTTCCAAAGAGGGTGCTGCCGCTGGCGACCTGAAAATTGCATACGTGCATACCGATTCAGTAATCAACAAGTATGATTTTTTCAAAAAGAAATCTGAAGAGATTACTGAAAAAGGAAAGAAGTTGGATTTGGATCTACAAGCTAGAGCCAAGGGTTTTGAGCAAGAAGTGGCCATGTTCCAGCAGAATGGTGGCAACCTGACACAAAATCAGATTCGTGCCAAGCAGGATGAGTTGATGCAGAAGGAACAAAACCTAGTGGGCTACAGAGACAACTTGATGCGTGAACTTTCCAATGACGAGTCTACACTTTTGAATGACGTATACACTCAGGTTCAAGAATACATGAAGGAATACGCAAAAGATAACGGCATCGATCTAATCTTGAGCCACACTCGAGGAGGAGCGATCTGGTATGCAACCGATGCCATCGATGTGACCAAATCTGTGACCGAGGGATTGAATAAGAAATACAACGCAAATCCTGCAGCAGCTGAAACAAAACCAGCCGCAACAGATTCACTAGCGAAGAAAAAATAAGTAAATAGGTAACTGTTTAGAAACCCGGACATCCTCCGGGTTTTTTTGTGCGCAAAAAAAGGTAATTTTGCGCAGCTTTAGAAAAACCGATTGACATGAAAATTACTGAGTTTTTAAAACACAACTACCGTCACTTCAATGCTGCAGCACTTATTGATGCCGCCGAAGGATACAAAACCCACTTGAATGAGGGAGGAAAAATGATGGTCACGCTTGCTGGCGCAATGTCCACTGCCGAATTGGGAATTTCCCTGGCAGAAATGATTCGTCAAGACAAAGTGCAAATCATCTCTTGTACAGGTGCTAACTTGGAGGAAGATGTGTTTAATCTAGTAGCCCACGACTACTACGAGCGTGTTCCAAACTACCGTGAACTAACTCCAGAGCAGGAGCAAGACCTGCTAGAGCGCCACATGAATCGGGTGACAGATACCTGCATTCCTGAAATGGAGGCGATGCGAAGAATTGAAAATGTGATTCTTGAAGAATGGGTGAAGGCCGATCAAAATGGAGAAGCCTTTTTTCCGCACGAGTTTTTCTACAAAATATTGCTTTCGGGCAAGTTGGATGCATCTTTCCAGATTGATCCAAAAAATAGCTGGTTACTAGAAGCCGCAAAGAAAAACCTACCGATCATTGTTCCAGGTTGGGAGGATTCTACCTTGGGGAATATGTTTGCTGGCCACGTAATTTCAGGTGATGTAAAGAATGTACATACCGTTCGCACTGGTATAGAATACATGATGTTCTTGGCTGAATGGTATACCGTAAATGCTACCGATGCGAGTACCGTTGGTTTCTTCCAAATTGGAGGAGGTATTGCTGGTGATTTCCCAATCTGTGTGGTACCCATGCTTCACCAAGATTTGCAACGGACCAATGTTCCACTATGGGGTTATTTCTGTCAGATTTCTGACTCTACTACATCTTATGGATCGTATTCAGGAGCGGTTCCTAATGAAAAGATCACTTGGGGTAAGCTGGGCATGAAAACGCCTAAATTCATCATTGAATCCGATGCAACCATTGTAGCGCCCTTGATTTTTGCCATTATTTTGGACCAGTAAGCTATTGGGTTCAAGTAAACAAAAAAGCAAGCCATTTGGCTTGCTTTTTTGTTTTTAGATGGGTTTTCTAGGGATAACCCATATTTTACTACCAATTATTTTTACAAGGTATATCCAGGTCTATAATTTCGAGTTACAAATTGATTTGCTGGCTCAAAATTGGTGATTTTCATGTTTGGACCATCCCAAAGTAGTTTGATGCCACGACCAGGGTAATCCATTTGATTTGCAACACCTGCTCGTGGAACTTGGTAGTCGTAGCTACGAATTGCCAAATTACCCATCAATACGGATTCTGTTAGCGGTCCAGCGATGGAGAAAGGTGAGCTGAGTTGCTTAAATTCAGTGGAACCAAAACCTGCAATACAAGCATTAACCCAGTTGTCATAGTGGCCTCGGTCACCTCCTGGTACTCGATACAGCGATTCTTTTACTGTAATATCCTTGGTTTTGGAAGTAGGCAATAGCTGGGGATTTGCGCCATAAGTGGAGCACATCATTTTCCCTTTTGTTCCTTCGATAATCACACCATTGCCACCGTCACCCATCATCTCATTTGGACCCAACTCCTCTGGTCGGGTAGGCTGTATCCCGCCATCCATCCAATGGAATTCCAAATCATCCTTTCCAGGACGATCAAATCGCAAAGTAATGTGTGAAGATGGAGGACAACTTTCTGGAAAATGCCCTCTCTTAAACTCTCCTACATATACCGAACCCACAGAACACTCGGCGGATTTAGGATATCCAAGTCCTAAAACCCGGAATGGTGGCTCCATAATATGACAAGCCATATCACCAAGAGCTCCAGTTCCATAGTCCCACCATCCTCTCCAATTGAAGGGAACCAAATTGCCCACGTAATCTTTGTAGGGTGCTGTGCCCAACCAAAGATCCCAATCTAGATCAGCTGGAGGAGCAATGGGTGTGCTAGGCCATGGAATGCCCTGAGGCCATACGGGACGGTTGGTCCAAGACCAAACCTTGGTAGCCTCTCCAATTAATCCTGCTTCATACCATTCCACCATCTTGCGTACCCCATCTCCCGATGAACCCTGATTACCCATTTGCGTGACTACGCGGTACTTTTCCGCTGCTTGGGTGAGCATTCGAGCTTCATAGATGTCGTGAGAAAGTGGCTTTTGAACGTATACATGCTTACCCATTTTCATAGCCATCATCGCTTGCACAGCGTGCATGTGATCAGGTGTCGAAACGGTTATGGCGTCTATATTTTTTTCTTCTTTTTCAAGCAACACACGGTAATCTTTGTAATAGGTTGCCTTGGAATGATCTTGTCTTCCTTTTGCCGCACGGGTATCGTCTACATCACAGAGGGCTATGATGTCTACTTTGCCGCTTTTATGAACACCGCTCAAGTCACCATATCCCATGCCTCCGATTCCGATGGAAGCGACGCGAAGTCGATCACTAGGAGCTATAAATCCTGGCCCGCCGAGTACGTGTCGAGGGATTAAAGTGATCCCTGCAAAGGCAAGAGCGGAACTTTTGATAAAGTCTCTTCTTGAGGTTTCTAGTTGAGTTTGTTTTTTATTTTTCATTGGAAAATGAATCGTCTTATTTCAAAGGTTCAAGTAAGTTTAAAAACTTGAAAAAGTCAGAAATCAAAAAGAATATTTCTTCCAATAGGTTCAATTGTTTCTTCTGAACCCTTATAACCTTTGAAAAATGTATATTTTTAAGCTGCTCAAAAAATAGACTTTTGATATTTTAAACTAAGTTTGGTTAAAATCAACTCCATGAAAAATTTACGTTGGACCTTCATTATTGGTACACTACTGGTTTTAGGATCGTGTCAAAAAACTGCACCCATCTCGGAAGCTGGATTGATTCCATTGCCTCAGGAGATAAGTAATGGAACTGGGACCTTTCAAGTAACTTCTGAAACAGGGATCCGATTGGTAGGTACCCCTGAAAAATTGACTTCGATAGGTGAAATCTTAGCCAATAATCTTCGCCCGGCTACAGGATTTGAGTTTCCTGTTTCCAAGGATTCTGGAGAAATTACCTTAGAATTGACTGGATCGGGGCCTTCGGAAGCGTATGAACTTGAAATTTCTGATGCGGGAATCCGAATTACCTCTTCTGGAGAGTCAGGCCTTTTTTATGGGGTGCAAACGCTCCTCCAACTTTTTCCAGCTGATATCGCACAGACAACTGTTCAAAGTAGGGATTGGATCCTTCCTCAAGGAAAGGTGACCGACGCCCCTGATTTTGCTTATAGAGGTTCCATGTTGGATGTAGCCAGACATTTTATATCCAAAGAAGATGTCAAGTTCTACATCGACCAGATGGCCGGCTTGAAGTTGAATTACCTTCATCTTCACCTTACAGATGATCAAGGATGGCGGATTGAGATTAAGTCCTGGCCTAAATTAACTGAAATCGGAGGAGCTACCGAAGTAGGTGGTGGCAAAGGCGGATTTTACACGCAAGAGGAATACAAGGAATTGGTGGCCTATGCAGCTGAGCGTTACATTACCATCGTTCCAGAGATTGATATGCCAGGCCACACCAATTCGGCCTTGGCTTCTTATGCCGAGCTAAACCCAGGTGTAAACTTACCTGTAGGACAAGGATTAGACTCGCTCAATAAAAAACCTTTGGATTACCAATTGCCATTGACGGCTCCTCAAGCCTCTCAAATGTATACGGGCATCGAAGTGGGCTGGAGCACCTTTGCACCGCAACTCGAGGTTACCTTTGCTTTCGTGGATAGTGTGGTTCGGGAACTATCCGAGATTACACCTGGTCCATACATCCACATTGGTGGGGATGAGTCACATGTAACTGAAAAAGACGATTACGTTTATTTTGTAGAGCGCGTACAAGATATCGTGTCCAAATACACTAAAACCAGCATGGGTTGGGATGAGGTGGCTACGGCAAAATTGCTTCCTGGGAATGTGGCGCAGTTCTGGGCCAAAGAGGAGAATGCTCTCCTAGCCAAAAACCAAGGGAACAAAGTCTTGCTCTCACCTGCAAAAAAGACCTATTTGGATATGCAATACGATAGCCTTTCTCGAATTGGATTGCACTGGGCTGCTTACATTGAATTGGATTCTGCTTACCTCTGGGATCCTGCTACCTATGTGAAGGGGCTTTCCAAAGACGATATTTTAGGAGTTGAGGCTCCGCTCTGGTCTGAAACCGTGACCAACCGAGAAGACATTAACTACTTGGCATTTCCACGTTTGGCCGCTTTGGCTGAGGTGGCTTGGACTACCAAGGAGAAGCGGAGCTGGGAAGGGTTTGCATCACGAATCCCAATTCAAGGAGATCGCTGGACTATTCAGGGCATAGATTTTTACAAATCTCCTAAAGTCACCTGGGAAACCAAGAAAAAGAGTGCTTTCGAAGAAGGCATCATCATCTTTAGCAATTGGATTTGGGGTCCACCTATTTTGATTTTGCTTTTGGGTGGGGGTACCTTTTTTTTTATCCATTCTGGCTTCGTTCCGCTCACCAAAATGGGACATGCCATCGAACTGTTGAAAGGGAAATACGAGGATAAATTAGCTCCAGGTGAAATCACTTCCAAACAGGCATTGATGTCAGCCATTGCCTCTACGGTGGGATTGGGAAATATTTCTGGAGTAGCCATTGCCATCAATATGGGAGGCCCAGGAGCACTTTTTTGGATGTGGGTCGCTGCTTTTGTGGGCATGGCTACCAAGTTCTACACCTGTAGCCTGTCCATCATGTACCGCGGTAAAGATACTGCGGGAGTAATCCAAGGGGGACCTATGTACATCATCGAGCACGGGATGGGTAAGAAATGGAAATTTCTATCCTATATCTTTTGTATAGCAGGCATCGTCGGTCTGTTGTCCGTGTTTACTTCCAATCAGTTGGCGGCTGTGGTTCAGGCAGTGCTGCTGGAGCCTGAAACTGCAGCGGAAACAACTCGGAATAATTGGATCATTGGGACCATCATGATGTTGATGACGGCAGTGGTGATTTTGGGTGGAATTCAGCGGATTGCAGCAGCTGCATCCAAAATGGTTCCTTTCATGGTGGGGATCTATTTTGTTTCCGTGTTGATCATTATCGTGCAGTATTTTGGAAATATTCCTGAAGTGTTTCAACTCATTTTTGTGGACGCCTTTACAGGTAATGCAGTCATGGGTGGGGCCGTGGGTTCGGTGATCATTATTGGCGCGAGAAGGTCCTTATTTTCCAATGAAGCAGGTTTGGGTACTGCTCCCATGGTTCATGGTCAATCCAAGACCAAAGAGCCGATTCGAGAGGGTTTAATTGCCATGTTGGGTCCTTTCATCGATACGGTGGTGGTTTGCTCACTTACAGCGTTTGCCATATTGCTCACGGGAGTTTGGCAAAACTCTGAAAATGATGGGGTTAAATTGACGCTTGAAGCCTTTGAACTGGGGATACCGGTGATTGGCAAATACCTCTTGATGTTCTCGGCGCTGGTATTTGCGCTTTCGACGATGTTTACCTATTCCTATTACGGTCAAAAATGCGCCAGTTACCTCTTCGGGGCAAAGATTGCGGGGTACTATAACTATGTTTACTTAGTTACAATCGTAATAGGCGCTGTTGTTTCTTTGGATTTGGTTGTGAGCTTGGTCGATGGGATGTACGCGGTGATGGCATTTCCCAACATGATTGCGGCGCTGTATTTAGCACCTAAGGTGAAAGCAGCTGCAAAGGATTACTTTGCCCGAATGAAGCAAAATCCAGCATGAGATTTTTGATTGCTCCCAACGCCTACAAAGGAACGTTTACCGCGTTAGAAGCAGTTGCACTTATTCAAGAGGTTTTGATGGAACTGCGTCCATCTTCCATTAGTAGTTGCCAAGCGGTAGCAGATGGGGGAGATGGAACCTGTGCCTTGCTTGCGGATTCATTGGGTTTGGAACGAATAGATTGCCTCTCCTTAAATGCGATTGGACAACCCATAGCTGGATTCTATGCATGGGATGCGTCCTCAAAAACCGCGTATTTGGATGTTTCCACCTGCTCAGGATTGGGGGTTTTACCAACCCATGCAAGAGAACCCAGTTTGACTTCCACCTTTGGAACTGGAATCCTCATTCAGCATGCGATCCAAAAAGGAGCCAAGCACCTAATTTTAGGTTTGGGTGGTTCTGCGACCATTGATCTGGGGGTTGGGATCTTGCAGGCCTTGGGCTTTTTGTTTTTAGATCAAAATGGAAGGGAGCTTCCTGCTTTTTCTCCTGAGTTTTTAAAACGATGCCGGCATATCCAACGGCCGTTGCGAATCCCTGAAGTTTCATTTACCTGTCTTTGTGACGTGAGAAACCCATTTTTTGGTTTGAATGGTGCTGTTCGTGTTTTCGGGCCTCAAAAAGGGGTGAAGGAAGCAGAGATAGAATCCACAGAAGTTAGTACTGCCGCTATGGTGGAATTACTCCTTCGGAAATCTCCCAGTCCGGTTTTAGATCAGCCAGGCTTTGGTGCGGCAGGAGGGATTGCTTTCGGATTGGCACAATTTTTCCCCTGCTCCATGGAGTACGGCGCCCAATACTTTTTTAAGCAGGTGAACCTCGAGGTGAAAGTAATGCAAGTCGATTGGATCCTTACAGGAGAGGGGCAGTACGACCTACAAAGTGAGGAGGGTAAGGCTTGCTTTGAATTGAAGCAAATGGCCCACAAGCAGGGTAAAAAAATTGCGTTGATTGCTTCAGGAAAAGAAGGGTACGCTTCTGGCTTTGATGCAGTTCTGGAGTTGCCAGCACTTGATTTTTCGGATTTGGATTACAAAAAGAAAGCCCAAGAAGAATTTCAAGGGCTTTTAAGGGAAGCGGTTTCAACTGGTCTTTTCGATTAACTACACGCGAATGTAGTCGCCTTTCCAATTTTTGATTTGCTTCTTAATTTCTTTTGCCGTTAGTTTCTCTGCGATAGCGCGGTCCATTAAGCCAAGTAGTTCATCATTCCCTGCAAAGCGAAGGGCAATGATTTGACCCAACTTCAAGTCTTGTTCTTTCTCATCAAAGGTTTTTCCAGCCAAGTGAAAGTAGCGGTTTCGCATCTCGTTGAGAATAATGCGATTTTGAAGTTTGAGGGCATATACCCGAGCGAGAATTGGGAGTAAAAACAACACAACTGCTCCAATAAAGAGGTAGCCACTTTCTGAGTCAGTTTCTTGGGAGAAGTAATCAATTTTATCGAGAGTCAATACTAAAAAAAGAGTAGAGAGTGGAGTGATGAAGAAATGGTGAAAAGGGTAGTACCGTGTATGGTTCCCGTAGTTTTGATTTTTCATGGGTAGGGATAAAAAAAGGAGGCTTGAAACCTCCTTTGATATGACATATTAATGGTCGCTTTTCTTTTTCTTGGCAAAAGTATTCCGTGCATCCGCTGCAGATATTCCTGCGACCAACCCGATCAGGATGCAAACAATCAAAAAAAACAACTGTGCTCCGGGCATAATCGAAGAACTAAAGATATTAACTAGTAACATAGGAATAATTATCTCGGTGAATAGCGTACAAATATAGACTAGAGCCTACAGAATTACAAGAAAGTAGATGAAACCTAACTTACCTTTTAATCCAAGTCGTCCTCAAACGACTCTTCTTCATCTTCGAAGTCATCAAAATCTTCGTCTGCTTCTTCTTCGTCGAAGTCAACAATGTTATCATCTAGAAACTCATTGTCTTCATCGAGGTCATAGCCGTCCTCAAAATCGTCTGCAAAGTCGTCCTCTTCCTCCTCAAACTCATCCATTTCTTCGAATTCTTCTTCAAAATCCTCCATAACTTTATTTAAAAGGGTTTTTATGATTCAACGATACGAAATAAACCAAAAAATTAATTAGACCAATAAGGGTAACTTTAATTTTTTATCAATTTCTAGTACTTCTAAATTTGGCTGAGAAGCAATCCACTTTTCTCTCAATAAGTTAGCCCAAACTTGCAGGTAAAAAATCACATCTTCTCGTGAATTTTTATTTAGGGAATCTCTCCTTCCTTTTTCCATTTGAGCCAAGATTTGAGGATCTGACAAGCGCTCCAAGTGCCCCAAATCGTTCAGACTTAATCCATTTTCAAGCATTTTGGAAACAATCAAATCAATCGGATAGCCACTTGTCGGGCAATAATCGATCAACTGCTCATTCCAATCTCCATGGCGCTGCATGGCATACTGATGAATTTCAGCTCGAGAAAACGGAGTGAGTTCTTGGGCCAAATTCCCACAATTGCAGGCGCCCATGTGTCCCCACTGGTAAGATGCACCGTGTTGAAGTTTGGAAGCTGTCCGTTCCAATGCTGCGATTAATTCTGGATTAGCTGTTGCCATGTTTTACTTTTTCGGTTTAACCCAATTCAATCGAGATGGTTTTAAATCTTTTCACCAAAATTAAGGTTCTGACCTAAATTTACGCTAGATCTTAAATAAAAAGAATACCCCAAAGAATTCTTAGGAAAATTTTTCTTTTCCTCGCAGCAGGTCAAAAAACAAAAGGAAATCTGATGCCAAACTGTAAAAGGGATAGGTAAAGGTAGCGGGCTTATTTTTTTCATAAAAGAAATGCCCAACCCAGGCAAAACCATAACCAATTACTGGAATGGCGGCTAACCAGGCATACTGTGCCAGCACTAGCGCTGCTCCTAGCACCACCAAAACCAAGCCCGTACCGATGAAATGGAGCAAGCGCGAAGTAGGGTTCTGGTGTTCAGTTAAATAATAGGGGTAAAATTCTTTTAAGGAGCTGTACTTCTTTTCCATGCTTAGTTCTTTTGGGTGTAATTAAATTCAAGAAAGGTGTTGGTTGTTTTTTCTAATGCCTTCAAGGTAATTTTTGCTTTACTCTTTGGTGAGGTGACTTCGGTAACACCTGTAACTGTCATCAAGGACTTTTCTTGATTTGGATCAATGATATCGAGAATGACTTGAAGTAGCTCGTACTTGGTGGTAGTTACAGTAGAACGATAGTTTCTCATCATCGGATTGAATAGCCAAGGATCGTACATGCGCATTCCCCAGAAGGGATAGGGATTCATGGTATTGACACTTTCCCGCTGCCTTAGATCTTCATTGGAGTGGTATCGGATTACCAAATCAGGCTGCCTTCCATCGTACACGAGCCCTGCAGCCAGCAACTGGGTTTCTAGTGCTTCTTGCACCTGCAGGTCTAATTTGGGGTCCGAAAAGCCTGGAATGCCTAGTTCCTTATTCACCAACACAAAACTCTGATACCTTTTTTGAAAAGGGATTTCTCTATTTTCCACGAATATCTCAGCCGAGTTGCAGGAAAACAACAATCCAACTAGGAAAAAGACATACAGGGAAGCAGTTTTCATGTTTGGGGAGGGGATGGATTTCATTTGATTGCCAGCCAAAGGTGAAGTTAATTTATCTTTTTCATGAAAAAAATACGAGGATTACGAAGAATGTGTTTCGGTCTACCGCAATGAATGCTATTTTTGACAAATTGTAACCATGAGCAGACCTGATTTTGACGATATCTATATGGAATTGGCGGTAAATCTCGCCAAGCGATCCCATTGCATCAAAAAGCATGTAGGAGCCGTATTGACAAAGGATACCCGAATCATTTCGATTGGCTACAACGGTCCTCCAGCTGGAACGCACAATTGTGATGTGGAATTTCCAGCTGAGGGTTGTGCACGGGATTCGAAAGGAAGTTGCTCCTTGGCTCTGCATGCAGAGCAAAATGCCATTCTCTATGCCGTAAAAAACAATACCTCTGTAGAGGGTTCTACGCTCTACGTAACTTTATCTCCCTGCCTTGCTTGTGCCCGAATTATTTTTTCAATGGGTATTTCTAAGGTTGTTTACCTTTTTTCTTATGCAGAGTACAAGGGTATTGGCTCGGATGAAGGGGTAGACTTTTTGGCAAAATTTGGGGTAAAAGTGCAGCGATACGCTAAAAAATTGGAAGTAAGCGATCAGTTGATCTAGATAAAATTCACCTCTGCCTGGAGCTGAACCCCAAATTTATCATATACCGAAGCCTGGATCTGCTCCGAAAGCTTTTTGATCTCTTCACCAGTTCCTCCTCCATAATTGACCAAAACAAGGGCTTGCTTGGCGTGTACCCCGACCTCGCCGATACGTTTGCCTTTCCATCCTGTTTGTTCGATTAGCCAACCAGCCGCTACCTTAACTCCCTCTGCGCTTGGATAGCCAGGAATGCTGGGATAGGAGGCTTTAAGCTCGTCAAACTGGGCGTTTGGAATAGTAGGGTTTTTGAAAAATGAACCCGCATTTCCAATCTCCTTGGGATCTGGAAGTTTGGACTGCCGGATTTGGATGACAGCATCACTTATCGAACGAATGCTTGGCTGGTCAATGCCATTGGCAGCAAGTACCTCTCGAATGGCTCCATATTCCAAGTGAAAATTCGGAGTTTTGGACAAGCGAAACGTAACTGAGGTAATGACAAATTTGTCTTTAAAAGCATGTTTGAATACACTCTCTCGGTACCCAAACTGGCATGCTTCTGCATCAAAGGACTGCATTTCCAAGGTTTCCCTGTGCATGGCCTTTAGGCTATCAAACACGTCCTTAATCTCCACGCCATAGGCTCCAATATTTTGCATGGGGGATGCACCCACTGTTCCTGGGATTAAGGAGAGGTTTTCTAATCCTGCCCAATCCTTTGCGATGCTGTGCAGTACTAACCCATGCCACATTTCTCCAGCACCTACTTCTACCCAAAGTTGGTCTCCTTCCTCTTTGACTAGGTTGATGCCTTTTATTTCTAGTTTGATCACTAGCCCTTCGATATCTCGAGTCAACAAAATATTGCTTCCTCCACCCAAAATGAACACCGGTAGCTGTTTTTCTTTTGCAGCAAGTAAGGCAGCTTTTAATTCGTTTAAAGTCTCTACAGTAGTAAAAAAAATGGCCTTTTTGTCAATACCAAAGGTGGTAAATGGTTTCAAAGAAATGTTTTCTTGTATCTTCATGGGCCAAAACTTAATCTGCGAATTAAAGAAGTTTTTGCGCCATTGTGAAATTGAATCGCTGAAGGATCTATTTAAATATGAAAGAATTAATTATACAAGGAGTACAAGTACCCGCAGGGAAAAAAGTAAACATTAAAATCCCAATTGCAAAACTTCCCACACATACGCTCATTGATTTACCTATTTTTATCCGTTCCTCTAAGCAAGAAGGACCCGTTGTATTGATTAGTGGGGGAGTGCATGGGGATGAAATTAACGGAATCGCAACAGCGAAGAAACTCCTGGATGCTTTTGACCAAGAACTGGATTTACTGCGTGGGACAGTCATCGTCATTCCTTTGGTTAATATCTATGGATTTTTATCCAATAGTCGTACTTTTCCAGATGGTCGTGACCTAAATCGAAGTTTTCCAGGAAGTAAGAAGGGATCGTTGGCTTCGCGAATTGCCCATATTCTAAGCGAAGAAATTTTACCACATATTGACTTTGGGATAGACTTCCATACTGGGGGTCGAATGATTTCAAATCACCCACAAATTCGTATTGATTTTAAAGATAAAGTTGGAGTTGAACTTGCCAAGGCCTTTGGTACGCACTATGTGGTTCATTCCAAGCACATCGATAAATCCTTTCGGAAGACAGCCTACAAGAACAAAAAGCACTTGTTAGTTTATGAAGGAGGGGAATCCATGCGACTGGATCCCTATTCCATAGAAGAAGCGATTACGGGAACCAAGCGTCTTTTGCACCACCTAGAAATGATCCATTCCCCTCAAATCATTCAAACCACGCTCGTGTTGAAAGAGAGTACCTGGATTCGTGCCAAAGCTTCGGGGATATTTTCATGTGTCGCTCAACTCGGGGATTTCGTTCGAAAAGGGGAGGTGTTGGCTTCCATTTCAGATCCTTATGGACAGGTAGTGGTTCCGATTAAAGCCACGACCACCGGGCACTTGATAGGAGTAAATAACAATCCTGTGGTGAATGTAGGTGATGCATTGCTTCACATAGGAGAAGAGTAAAATTAGATACTCCCCAAAACCAAAAAAAGCCTCGTTTGTGGGAGGACTTTTTTGCTTAACTGAAGTAGGTTTTTAAACCCTCTAATTTTTCAAGTAATACTTTCTCTACAATTCTGTAATCACCTGTATTTGATAAACTTGTGTTTACTGAAAAATAGTACTTTATCTTGGGTTCCGTACCGGATGGCCTCGCAGAAATTTTGCTTCCATCTGCAAGGTAGAATTGCATGACGTTGGATTTATCCAAGTCCAAAACTTCCGTTTTTTGCGTTTTTGGATAGTGGATGCTGGCATTTTTAACGTCGTAAATCTTCTCTACCGCAGATCCATTCATCTCTAGTGGTGGATTGGTTCGGAATTGGTTCATCAAGTTTTGAATCTGCTCCGCACCATCTTTTCCTTTCTTAGTCACTGAAATGAGGGCTTCCTTGTAAAACCCAAATTGCTGGTAAACTTCTGCCAACACGGCAAAGACATTTTTGCCTTGAGTTTTGTAGTAGGCGACCGCTTCTGCCACGAGTGCACAGGCGCTCACTCCATCCTTATCTCGGACGAAGTCACCTACCAAGAAACCGAACGATTCTTCACCTCCAGCAATAAATGTTTCTTTGCCTTCTTTCTGAAGGATAATGGAAGCGATGTTCTTAAATCCAGTGAGCACATTGTAACAAGGAATTCCAAAACCTTCGGCAATTTTATTGATCAGTTCAGTAGTCACGATGGTGTTTACCATGAAGTCAGTTGCTCTGGCAAGTCCGAGTTCTTTTCGGCGGGAGAGCAAGTAATAGACAAGCAGTGTCCCTGTTTGATTTCCATTGAGCAACTCGTACTCACCCACTTCATTGGGAACCACTGCAGCATAGCGATCTCCATCTGGATCACAGGCAAGGACAAGGGCAGCTCCTACTTTTTTACCCAAGGCTACGGCTAATGTAAGCGCCTCAGCTTCTTCTGGATTGGGATAAATTACCGTTGGGAAGTTTCCATCGGGTTCTGCCTGCTCCTTTACCACTAGAATATTTTCAAATCCAAAGGCCTTTAGTGCAGCAGGAACCATTTTGCCAGAGGCACCATGTATGGGAGAAAAGACAATAGGCATGGACTTTTGGGCCTGAATTGCTACTTTCGAAAGGCTCAATTCCTTTACCCTTTCCAAGTAAATCGCGTCAAAATCTTCCTCGATGTAATGGATAAGGTGATCCTGCTTATTCCAGTTGACTTGCTCAAAAGAGCTGATCTTTTGAACTTCTTTGATGATGTTGGTATCGTGCGGGGCTACTACTTGAGCGCCATCTTCCCAGTAGGCCTTGTAACCGTTGTATTCTTTGGGATTGTGTGAAGCGGTAATCATTACCCCTGATTTGCAACCAAAGTGGCGTACAGCAAAAGAAAGCATGGGCGTAGGTCGCATCTCTCTAAAGTACATGACCTCGATACCATTTGCAGTAAATACATCCGCAGTGGTCATTGCAAAGAGTGTATTGTTGATTCTGCTATCGTGGGTAATGGCAACTTTGATTTTTTCCCCAGGGAAGCAGGCGATAAGGTAGTTGGCCAATCCTTGCGTTGCCATGGCAACGGTGTATACATTCATCCGGTTGGTACCCACACCCATCAGTCCGCGCAATCCTCCTGTACCAAATTCGAGATCTTGGTAAAAGGAATCTACCAATTCGGTAGAATTCGTAGCAATCAATTGTCTAATGCTTGCCTTGCTGGCTTCGTCAATGGAACTAGCCAACCAGCTTTCTGCCTTTTTTAAAATCGAAGGTTCTATGCTACTCATGGGATATAAAAATTAGGTTAAGAACTACAAGTTAAGAAAAATGTTATGGAGTTGCCATGAATCAAAATGGCCCATTTCATTGATCCAAATAAGATTTACAAGTTTCCTCTCAATTGTTGCTCCCGTTCGATGGATTCAAACAAGGCTTTGAAATTTCCTTTTCCGAAAGAGGTGGCTCCTTTTCGCTGAATAATCTCAAAGAAGAGCGTAGGTCTATCTTGAACGGGTTTGGTGAAAATTTGGAGGAGGTAGCCTTCCTCATCGCGATCTACTAGGATGTTGAGCTCTTTGAGTGGCTGCAGGTCTTCGTCGATTTTCCCTACACGGTCCAGTAGATCATCGTAGTAGGAGCTAGGAACCTCCAAAAATTCAACACCTCTTTTTCTCAATTCTCCAACGGTATGGATGATATCGTAGGTAGCAATGGCAATATGCTGCACGCCTGGTCCACCGTAGAAGTCAAGGTACTCTTCAATTTGTGACTTTTTCTTTCCTTCAGCAGGTTCATTGATGGGGAATTTGATGTATCCATTTCCGTTGGAAACTACCTTGGACATCAAGGCAGAGTACTCCGTGGAGATGTCCTTGTCGTCAAAGGTCAAGAGCAACTTGAAGCCCATCACTTCCTCGTAAAAGTTGACCCAGCGGTTCATTTCACCCAGCGCCACATTTCCGACGCAATGATCGATATACTTTAAGCCGATTTCTTGAGTGCTAAAGCTACTTTTACGAGCTTGGTAGCCTGGTAGGAAGGAACCTTGGTAATTTTTCCTTTCCACGAAGGTGTGGATGGTGTCTCCATAGGTTTGGATACTTGCTACCCGAACTTCTCCATTCTGATCCTGAAGCGTTTTTGGTGCTTCTACTGATACTGCTCCGCGGCTAGTCGTTTCTTTCCAGGATTTCTCCGCGTCATCTACCCAAAGCGCGAGTACTTTCACGCCATCTCCATGTTGCTTGATGTGTGCATTGATGGGGTGATCCGAAGAAAGGGGAGAAGTGAGCACCAGACGGATTTTTTCTTGCTTGAGCACATAAGATGCTCGGTCCTTCACGCCGGTTTCTGGTCCAGCATAGGCGATTAATTCAAATCCGAATGCATATTGGTAGTAAAGTGCACTCTGCTTGGCATTGCCAACATAGAGTTCCACATAATCCGTACCATTGATGGGGAGAAAGTCTTCAGTCATGGGTTGTATTTGGGTTAATTCATGTGGTAAAGGTAAAAAAGTCCAGTCAGAAAGTTTTTAGTCAAGGATGACTATTCCTGGGAATTTTCATTCCAATAAACAGTAATCCAAGCCATAAGTAAAAAGGAAATTGCCCAGGTGCCATATCCCGGAATAAAGCAACAAAGTAGAATCAAACCGTAGTAAATGGGAGCCAATACTCCTCCTATTACGAATTTCCAAGTACTGGTAAACACTTCATCTTCCATTTTTGGGGCAATTCCAAAGAGCCAAATCCAATACAAGGGGAGATGAAAAAGTTTCATCATTTTATTCATGAGGTAGCCAGCTGGTTTGACTTTGGTAGCAACTTGATTCTCAACTAAAAATCGCTCCACATCTTCTTTGCTGCAGACATCTACTTGGTTTGAAAGCAGGCGCTGTAAGGTTTCGTCATAGTCGGTATTTGGAAGGTTTACCACCAATGATTTCAGAGCGGCTTCCACTTGCCTGGTGAGCTTTAATGCCTGAGCAGGATCAGGATCTACTGGTATTGGTTTTCCAATGCTAATTCTCACCACGCTTCCAGATTTTTTATGAGCACTGTATTGAATGCCAACAGGTACCACAACAGGTTTAATTTCTGGCGCCTCTGCCAATGCCCCATAAGCCATCCGGGTGAATCCTTTGCTTAGCGGGCGGATATTACGAACGATGCTGTGGTTGCCTTCGGCAAAAATCAGTACGGACCCATTTTGCTGTAGGACTTGATTTGTCTTTTGAAAAGTTCGTTGGTTTTGAGGAATGGTGGAAAAACCATCCAAAACTCGATAGACGGGTAGCATTTGAACGAGATTCAATAAATACGCAGCTACTGGATTTTTAAATACTGCAGCACGAGTCAAAAAGTAGGGACGAATTGAAATATGGGCACCGACCACTAGAGGATCGATTAGTGCATTTTGATGATTGGCAACCAGGATTACAGGCTGATTTTTGGGGATGTTTTCAGCCCCTTCGACCAGGATTCGTTTGTAATAAAGGTGCAAGGCTATTTTTATAAGGAACCTTAGGAAGATGTAAATGCCTTTTTTCATGTATACTTTCTCCAAAAACCGGCTACAATAATTCCTGAAATGAGATGCCAAATTCCCCACCAGGCGGTAATTAAGGCCATGCCACCCATTCCAGCGAAGAAACTGAAAATAAGAACCAGCCCTAGTCCTGAATTTTGGATTCCTGTTTCGATGGCAATGGTCTTCACATCTTTAAAGGGCAATCGCGCAAGTTTAGCCGTCAGGTAGCCACCTCCTAAACCAATGAAGTTATGTGCCAGTACCCAAAGGAAGATGGCGCCGATATAGGTTTTAAAGAGTTCGAAATTGCCCAGAAGAGCAAGTAGCACCAAGGCCCCAAATATGACCAGGCTGAGTGGTTTGATAGCCTTTGCTAGTTTTTTGGCTAACTCTGGAAATTTGGAAGTCGTCATAATTCCCAGAAGCAAGGGAATGCCCAAGATGAGTCCTATGGTCAAGAAGACTTCTACGGTGTCTAGTTGAACTTCTTGTAGAAGTTGGGCAGTAGGAGCATAGGTACCCGCCCAAAAGGAAAAATTGAATGGGGTAAGAAAGATGGCAGCCACACTCGATACGGCAGTTAAACTAACTGAAAGTGCCACGTTTCCTTTGGCAAGGCTAGTTAGGAAATTGGAAACATTTCCACCTGGGCAAGCGGCAACCAAAAACATGCCCAAGGCGATGCTGGGTGGGGGATTTAGTAGCGTAACCAACACCCAAGTGAAAAAAGGCAACACGAAAAATTGAGAGAATACTCCGATTACAAACCCTTTCGGGTTTTGGACAAGGTATTGAAAATCTGCCCATTTCAACTCCAAGGCTACCCCATACATGATGATTGCCAGCGCGATATTGAGCCCAAGCAAGTTGTCTGGAGAAAAATTGAGTTGTACTGAATCTAGCGCATTGGGTGAAGCCATTGCCCTAAAATCAAGTTATTCTCGGAAAAATCAAAATGATTAGGAACTGTTGACCTCGTTTTGACCAGAGAGGGGACCTGAAAATTTAATTTTCTTCTACTTTCCCAATTCCGCTCACTTCCTTTTTGATGATTCGGGGATTTCCGGAGTAGCTCACCTTTCCGATGCCATCTACGACAAGTGACAGCTCACCGGCACAGTGTACTTCCACTTTTCCAATGCCCGAACTGTTTACATCCATATTCTGAACAATCAATTCGGATGCGTCCAAGTTTCCAATTCCATTGTTGATAAAAATTGCCCGATTGGCTTTTCCTCGAAGTGTAATGTTTCCGACCATATCCAAATCCGCATCTATTTCTTTGGCTTCCAATTCCAATTCTAGATTTCCTACCCCATTACCCAGCAATTTGAGATCTTCCACTTTGAATAGCCCATTCGTTTTGAGGTTGCCAACACCTTCGTAGTTTAGTTCCTTTAGGTCCTTAAGCGATATTCTGATTTTGAAATCACTTTTATTGAAATTGAACCCATCGATTTTTTCCATTTTAAGTACGAGTAAATCACCTTGTTGGTCTATGATCAACTTATCGATTAGCGCTGATGGCCCTTCTACTTCGATTGATTCGTCATCGGATTGGGTAAGGGTTAGGTTAAATACCCCATCCACTTGCAATCGTGTCACTCCACTGAGTACTTTTTTCTCTTGGATTTCGTCCTCCGAACTGTAAGAGTTGCTTGACTCACAAGAGAAGAAAAGCAGGAGTAGGGGAATGGCGAGGAAATTGAAAATGGTTTTCATAGCAGTGTGTAGTTTAGAATTGACTAGCGAAAAATAGACCAATAAAAAAAAGCCCTTTTTTAGCCTGATTTGGGCTTACTTAAGAAAATAGGCTGTTCGTAATCGAACGCCTATTCGCTCCATTGTCCACTTTTGGAGGAATGATTTCGAGTTGTCTACCCTTGGAAAATTAAAATTCCCAGCGAGTAAATACGCCATAATTTTCTCGCGCCACTTTGGATGGTCCATAGGCATCAAAATTGGCACCTAATCCAAAGCCAAAAGGGCCTTTTTTCAAACCTGCACGGAGGTACAGAAAGCTTCTGTTGTGAAAGCCTTCCGCCATACCCTGATTGTAGGTGACTTGCAGACGACTGTAAATTGACAATTTTTCAGTAAGAGCAGGTTTGTACTCGTACAGTCCAAAAAACTTTATATTCTGATCGCTACTCAATTGATAGGAAAGTACGCTAATTGCTAGAATCTCTTTAGAAGCCTTGCTATGCGATAGTCCAAGGGCGGTTCCAAAGCCTGCCACTGAATTTGCTTCACCAGCAGCTACAAGTGAAAGTCCGGATTTCCCTAATGCATAGTTTAGTTGAAAGGGGATTACTAGGGCATCACCCAATTGTTTTTCTTTCCCATAATTTTCCGAGAAGGCTGCAATTGCCAATACGCTAAACTTACTTTGTTGGGTGAAATTCCGTTTGACCACCAATTGGAAATCCAATCGATCATTGCCAAACATCAATTCCATAGGAATGGGAGGAACTGGAGCCTGAGCTTGGACGATTGTGGAACTGGATAAAAAAGCGACTAGAAAAAAGCCTACCAAAGAGCAGGATAAAAACTTACTATTCATGGTTTTAAACTTAGGGGGCGAAATAACTAATTTTTCACTACGCCTTTGACTAGATTTCAATAGGAAGGTTTAGGCTTTAGACTCTGCAAAATACTTTTTTGATATATTTTTTTAGAAAAAACCTTCAAAACAATAAAATAACTAATCAAACTGGAAAAAATTCCAAGCAGTGCACCAGCCCAGACATCCATCAAAAAGTGTTGCATCAAATATACTCTACTAAACCCAACTAAAAATGCAATCCCCATCAATAACCAATGGATTTTCATTTTTTTGGGAAGTACTAAATATAAAAATGTGGCGAGCATAAAGGCAGTAGTGGTGTGGCCCGAAGGAAAACTTCCCCATTGGTGGAGTTCAACACCGGGTACTTCATAAAAGGGTATGTCCTTGAAAAATTCTGCTGGCCTTGGCATTCCATGAAACACCCATTTTTTTGCGATATGAACCAGAACCAGATGAATTAAGGAAGAAATGGCAAGGAGTAGTAGATAGCAGTACTTGTTAAAAATAAAGAAGACAAGAGGGATAATCAAAATCAAACCATCTCCAAGGTGGGTGATATTCGCAAAGAATGTATCCAAAATTGGATGATGGAATTGATTTATTTTTAGTTCAATAGCGCCTTTATCGTAAAATGGAAGTAGCGCTAGTCCAGAACAAAGAATAACCAAAAAGTAAGTTGCAAGGATTGATGCTTTATTCTTGTTCTTGACTGTCATTCCTAAAAGTATCAAATGGGCTAACTAAAATTAGTGCTCAAAAGTTAAGAAAAAATTAAGTTTATCCATTGGATAAATAAATCCACTTGAAAAGACTAATCGGAATTAATCAAGTTCTCTTAGGTCTACCGGAACTACTCGGGATACACCCGCTTCAATCATGGTAATGCCATAGATGATGTCCGTACTCGCCATGGTCCGCTTGTTGTGCGTTACGATGATAAACTGGCTTTCCGCACTGAATTTATGGATGATTTGGTTGAACTTGTCAATATTGGCATCATCTAAAGGGGCGTCCACTTCATCAAAAATACAGAATGGAGCAGGCTTTAGAAGGTAAATAGAGAAAAGTAGGGATGTGGCGGTCAAGGTTTTCTCACCTCCACTAAGCTGATTGATGGTTAGGGGGCGCTTTCCTTTTGGCTTGGCCATAATTTCAATAGCGGACTCTAGTGGATTTTCAGGGTCTACCAAAGTTAGATCGCAATCGTCCTCCTCGGTAAATAGGGAACGAAATACGCGCACAAAGTTTTCTTTAATCTTCCCAAAAGCATCCAGGAAGGTTTCTCGAGCAACCAAGTCAATTTCTGAAATGGTGGATAGGAGCGATTCCTTGGCCTGGATCAAGTCTTCTTTTTGGGAGGTAATGAAATCGTATCTAATCTTGATTTCATCGTAAGCCTCCATTGCCATGGGATTGATTGGCCCTATTTTATCCAGCTTTTCTTTATGTTTTTGTACGATCTCTTTTAAGTTCTCCTCCTTAAATTCTTCAAATTCAGAATCTACCAGGGGATTTTCAGCCATGAGGGTCTCCAACTCAATATCAAACTCAACATTTAGTCGTTCCTTCATGCCCGCCATTTTCAG
>CAMDLI010000026.1 GCA_945901615.1 Spirosoma fluviale | reverse complement strand
AGAAACAAGGGGTGATCTACGTAATTACTTACGAAGGTCATTTCCGGGATAATCTGCCAGCCACGGGCTATTTCCATCACCCGATCGATCACGGATCCGTTGGTAGCAGAGGCGTATTGGGGGAATAATGGGAGCACAATAATTTTCTTAACGTTTGCCTTATTTAGCTCATTCAAGGCCTTTTTTATGCTGGGGTTTTGGTAGCGCATGGCCATGGCCACGAGGTATTTTTTGGGATCAAGCTTTTGAACGAGCTTGTCCTTCAAGTCCTGAGTGTGAAAAAGTAGTGGGGAGCCCCGCTCGGTCCATAGCTTCCGGTATTCACCGGCAGATTTTGGGGAGCGAAAGGGTGCAATGATCAGGTTGACCAGCATCCATCTAGGAATAAAGGGGAAGTCAATCACGCGTCCATCCATCAAAAACTCCCGGAGGTACTTGCGGACATCCCCTGTTTTGGTGCTGTCTGGGGTGCCCAAATTGACCAATAAGACTCCTATTTTTGCTTGACTTGTAGACATGGACTTGTATTATTTCCTATGAAAAGCCCAAAAATAGTCCCTTTGTTTAATTAATTGAGGGAAGATTGGTGTGAAAAGTGAAAGATAATTTGGGGAGAAGGGATTAGCCAGGTTCTTCAGCTTTCTTGTTTAGCGCCCATTTCATCAGTGGGGCGGCAGTCATGGAAGTCACCAAGGCCATGACGACTAGGGCAACGAATATTTTCTCGTTAATCAACCCATTTTCTAGGGCAATCAAGCCCAGGATAATTTCCATTGCTCCTCGAGCATTCATTCCAAAACCTACGGCTAAGGCATCTTTAAGGGTATATCCAGAGCGAAATGCGCCGTATCCACTTCCAATAATCTTTCCAGCAAAAGAAATAACCAGAATTACCAACACCAAGCCGAGATCAAAATTGGTAAAGAAGTTGATTTTTAGCCCAATAGACACAAAGAATAAGGGGGCAAAAATATTGTTGATGAACTGGTGGATGATCTCCTTCGCCTTTTCAGACAGGTGATCTGAATCACCCAATGCTACGCCAAATAAGAACGCTCCAAAGATGGCATGAATTCCCAGCCATTCGGTGAATGCTGCAGCCAAAAAGCAAAAAGCCATGGACAAAGAGAGAACGCCCCCTGGCCAAGCCAATTTTTTATTCGTCCATGGAAGCACCTTATTGAGCAAGCCCTTTCCGATGCTAAGCATGAAAACGGTGAATAACAGGGTAATGCCAATGGTATTGATAAGGGAGAAGTTTCCTGCTCTACCCATAAAGGAAAGAATAACAGAGAAAATTAACCAGCCAATTAGGTCATTCACCATGGCTCCTGCAACGATGACCATCCCCATTTTGGTCTTAAACAAATTCATGTCCATCAGAATCCTAACCACCACAGGCAAGGCAGTAATGGACAAGGCGGTACCCATAAATAGGGAGAAAAGCATTTTTTTCTCCTCGGTGAGGCCAAATAGCCCAGGGAAAAAATAGGGGGTTAAAAAACCAAAAACAAAAGGTACGACCAGACCTAAGAGGCTAATGCTAACGGCTGATTTTCCTTGGGACCACACGAGATGGAGCTCTACTTCCAGACCTGCAATAAAAAGCAAGAGGATTACTGCCACTTGAACAATTCCATCTAAGGCTAAATTTGCGGATGGGTTGCTCCGAAATAAAAATTCGAAAAAATCGGGGCCAATCATGCCAAGGACGGTTGGTCCTAGGATGATTCCTGCCAATATCTCGCCTACTACCGCAGGCTGCTTTAGTTTCTGGGCAACCTCTGCAAATATCCGTGCCACCAGTAGCATCGTTGCTAGCTTGAGCAGTAAGTTGATTACATCATTATGTGCCAGGCTTTCCATGACCTATTTGACAATTAATAAGTTGCACGGAAGCACTTCTAAAACACCCTCTAAATCATGGGGAAATAGTCTGTCAATAAAGGAAAGGCCTTGTTCGTCTCCCATGATCAACAGATCTGCTTCGATAGATTCACAAAAGCGCACGAGCTCAACTGCCCATTTCCCAGCAGTCACTTTGATGTTGATCTTGAGATCGGTTGGTTCTAGGCTGTCCAAGATCCCTTGCACATAGTTAATTTCTTCTTGCACCAGTTTCCTCCGTGTATTCGCTACCTCAGCTTCGGTACCTTCTCCGGCTGTAGCCATTTGAAAGCCGTATAACTTGATTTCATTGAGAATATGGACTTGGCTGGACTGCTCTGCTTGGCAGAATTTTAGGCCTCTAGCAATGACTCTAGGGGTGATTTCTAGCTCAGTTCCATTGATGACTACCTTCGAAAAATGAGTGGTTTCTATTTTGGGCTCAATCAAGGTCAATACGGAGCATTTGGATTTGCGGATCACTTTTCTTGCAACGGAGCCGATGTAATAGGTGAGTAATCCTTCCTTTTTCAATGCCCCCAAGACCAATAAATCCACCTTTTCCTCCTCGCAGGTTTTCAAAATGGTTTTCGTGGGTTTCCCTTCCTTCCAAATGGTCTTGATTCGTTGTAGATCCCCACAATGACGGGAAAGTACTTCTGACAGCTGCGCTTCCAATTCCGGAGTCTTGGTTCCAACATGGATTAAAATCAATTCCCCTTCAAAAATTTGAATCAATTTTCGGGCTTCAGCAATTAAGGCCTCCATTCGTGGAGAAAAAGCAATGGCGAGGGCAAGTTTTCTGTACATGGCTAGTGCATTAATCCTTGAAATACGTCATTTTTTGTGAAAGGAGCAAGTTCCTTTGTTCCGTTCACCATTCATCCTCTACGACTTCCGCTTACCTTTATTTTCGGGGTTCAGAAAAACTCCAGGAGAGAATTCCTCTATTTTTCCCAAACTTTTCCTTCATTTACTCTTTGAATCCATCCAAAAACACAACCCAATATGAGAAAATGCCTCTATTTTGGACTGTTGTTGGCAACGACGATTTGCGGCAAAGCCCTTGCCCAAAGCGACTACCCCACACTCAGTCAAAGCGCTCAACGTATCCAGAAACTCAGTGCCAATCCAGCAGTAGAGTTAAAGACGCTGACCAAGACCGCTGGCGGTAAGGAAATTTATGCCTTGAAAATCGGTACTGGAAACAAAGACCAGAAGCCCGCAATCGCAGTAGTTGGCGGTGTAGAAGGTTTTCATGTGCTCGGCGTGGAGCTTGCGCTTCAGTTTGCCGAAAAGCTCGTAGGAGAGAATGCCAAGGCACTTGAATCCACTACGTTTTATGTATTTCCCAACCTTTCCCCTGACGCCTATGCGCAGTACCACGATGCCTTGAAGTACGAGCGTCGAGGCAATGCCGTAGCCATCGACCACGACCGTGATGGGGTAGCGGGAGACAACGGATACCGCGACCTAAATGGAGATGGACTCATCAACTGGATGCGTATTGCAGATCCCATGGGGGACTGGACGACTTCCAAAGAAGATGCCCGCGTCTTGGTGAAAGCAGACCGAGCCAAAGGAGAAGCAGGAAAATACAGGGTCTTTAAGGAAAGTGTAGACAGCGACAAGGACGGCAAGTTTGCCGAAGATCTGAGCGAAGGCATTGCTTTCAATAAGTCCCTCTCGTACAAGTTTCCAGTGTTTGAGCCCCTCGCAGGAGACATAGCAGTATCTCAACTCGAAAGCAGAGCCCTCTTGGACTACCTCTTTGAGCAATGGAATATTTTTGCTTTTGTGACCTTTTCACCAGCCAATAATTTGAGTGCCCCGCTGAAGTATTCGGCAGGAGACGCTCGCAAGCGCGTAGTGACTTCTATTTTGGAAAAAGATCAGGCTACCAATGCTATGGTGTCTGAACTCTACACCAAAACGGTTCCTGCCAAAGCCTTTCAGCAAACCAACCAAGGTACAGATGGGGATTTTTTCCAATGGGCCTACTTCCACTTTGCGCGCTACAGCTTTTCTACGCCAGCCTACTGGAACCCTGAATACAAGGGTAAAACCAACGCTGAAGCCAATTTCTTAGCTTGGTCTGATTCCTTAAAGCAGGATACCTTTGTGCCCTGGACTGCAGTAAAGCATCCTGATTTTCCCAATCAACAAGTAGAAGTGGGTGGCATCAAGCCATTTGTGATGGTCAACCCTCCCTTTGAAAAAGTAGGAGAAATTGCCAAGCAGCACACTGATTTTATCCTGAAGCTGGCCGCAATGCAGCCAAAATTGGAGTTCCACCAACTCAAATCAGAGTCTTTGGGAAATGGGCTCACTCGTATCACGGTAGATTTATTCAATAATTCTCCACTACCTACGCACTCCGAAATGGGAAGTAGGTCGCGTTGGCTCAGAAAACTCAGGGTAGACATTGATGTGCCCGCAGATCAACTGATCTCTGGAGACAAGATGAAGCTCGTCGATTCGCTAGGAGCCTTTGAAAAGACAACTTTTAGCTGGATCGTGCGAAGCAAAGGTCCGGTGCAACTGAAAGCAGGTGCTCCGCATGCCGGTTTTGCTACCCAAACTGTAACATTCTAAGCCATGAAGATCATGAATATCAAACATACCGTCACTGCCTTGGCTTTGGGAGCTTTATCGCTAAGTTCCTTTGACCTAAGTGCACAACAAGAAAATTATTTTCGGGCTATCGGCACGCCGCACCAGCCCAAAGTGGAGATTGCTTGGAACCGCTATTACAGCGCAGAAGGGCTTTGGGATTTGATGAAGAAAATCGCGGTAGCACATCCCAAAATTGCCAAAATCGAGTCTATTGGGAAGTCTGTGGAGGGAAGAGACATTTTGACCTTGACCATCACCGACTTTGCTACAGGCAAAGATACCGACAAGCCAGCCATGTGGATCGATGGTAACATCCACTCCAATGAGGTGCAGGGAGGAGAATTTTCGCTCTACGTCGCTTGGTACCTGACCGAGATGCATGGGGACAATGAGTTTGTGAAGCAACTGCTCAAAGACAAGACCTTTTACATCACCCCGACCATCAATCCTGATGCTCGAAATAACTTCTTCAAGGAGCCCAATACGGCTAGTTCGCCCCGCTCAGGAATGCTTGTGCTGGACAACGATGGCGATGGCAAAAATGGAGAAGATCGAATGGACGACCTAGACGGCGATGGTCACATTACCATGATGATTCGCAAGTCTCCAACGGGTAGATTTATCAAGGATCCACTTGATCCTAGAAGATTGATTCAAGTGGGCCCTGACCAGGTAGGAGAGTACGAAATGCTCGGTCAAGAAGGTGTCGACAACGATGGAGATGGTGAAGTCAACGAAGATGGGATTGGCTACTACGATCCCAACCGCGATTGGGGTTGGAACTGGCAGCCGGATTACATCCAACGCGGTGCCATGCGCTATCCATTTACGCTACCTGAGAATCGTGCAGTGATGGAGTTTGTTTGGAAGCATTCCAACATTGCTGGAGCCCAAAGTTTCCACAATTCAGGAGGGATGATCCTTCGTGGTCCTGGTGCTGAAGAAGATCTCAATACCTACAATCGAGAGGATATTCGAATCTACGATGCGATAGGCAAAAAAGGAGAAGAAATGATTCCAGGCTACCGTTACTTGACCGTTTACAAGGATTTGTACTCGGTATTTGGCGGGGAGCTGGATTGGTTTTATGGCAATAGAGGAATCTTCACTTACACCAATGAACTGATGGTCTCTTATCTGTACTTCAATAAAGAGGCAGGACGAGGCAACCAGGAGGAGCAGCTCAAAGTGGACGAGCTGTTGACATTTGGTGATGCCTTTGTCAACTACAAAGAATACAAGCATCCGCAGTTTGGTACGGTAGAGATTGGCGGCTTCAAAAAGACCTTTGGTCGTGCGCATCCAGGATTCCTTTTGGAGCAGGATGCACACCGCAATGCAGCCTTTACCATTTATCATGCCTACCATACGCCCAAGCTTTCCATCACCGAGGTGAAGGAAGAAGAGTTGGGAGGAGGATTGAAAGCCATTACGGCCACCATCTTCAACGAGCGCATGATGCCAACCCACGCCAGCCAAGACTTGAAGTACCGCATCGAGCGTCCAGATTATGTGACGCTATCTGGTGCTAAGGTGGTGGCAGGATTCGTGGTGGAAGACGCAGACATGAAGAAGTACAAGGAGCAGACCCATTCACCAGAAAAAATGGCGGTAGCCAATATTCCAGGTATGGGCGCAGTACAAGTAAGATGGATTGTTTCCTCAGGATCTGCTTACAGTGTTACTGTGGATTCTGCCAAGGGCGGAAAGGCAAGCTGGAAGAAATAAGTTGGCCGAAAAGCAACCTTTAATCCCCATCTCAGTAATTGAGATGGGGATTTTTTTTCTCAAATTGGGAGCTGTAAACTAAATCGTATGCCACGGATACTTTCTTTGCTTGTTGGGCTCTTTTTTCTGTCTCTGTCAGTGTATGGGCAGCATAAACCCCTGGTTTTGATTGCCTACTATTCCCCATCGGGCAATACCAAAAAGTTGGCGGAATCCATTGGGGAGGGAGCAAGGTCAGTGGAAGGGGTGGAGGTAGTCCTCGCTCCGATTGGAGAGGTAAGTCCGCAAAACCTGTTGGATGCCCAAGCCATCCTCCTTGGTTCCCCGGTTTACAATGGAAATATTGCTCCAGTAGTGCAGGAGTTTATCAATTCCTGGCCTTTTGAAGGAAGGCCAATGAAAGATAAGCTTGGAGCGGCCTTTGTGACAGGAGGAGGCATTTCTATAGGGGAGGAGGGCGTGATGTTAGATATTTTGAGAGCCATGCTGATCCAGGGGATGGTGGTTTTAGGAGGAGAGGAGGTAGAGGCTGCTTTTGGAGCTTCTGCCATCACGGGAGAAGGGCCTTTTGTAGGAGGAACTCTAGATCCGATTTTTTTGGCCAAGGGATTTGGCTTGGGAAAAAGAGTCGCCGAAAAGGCGCTAATCCTAAACAAATAAAAAAATAAAACCCCGCCAAGAGAACTTAGCGGGGCAGTAGCAACAGTTGGTTTAGCTTAGTTGGATGCTACAAAAGAAGAAAATCCGTTGGTGGAGGACACTCTGAAGCTGATGGCATCAGGGAAGCCAGGCTTAGAGATGGTATATATCTTGTGAAGTCCTTGGGGATTTTCTACTAGTTCCGTGTGGATCAATTGGTTGCCGTCGAAAATCTGAACGGTTACCGCATTGGCATCCAAGTTGGCTACCAATAGTCTGAATTGATTTTGTCCAAGTGGAGTTACTCTGGAAAAGACGGTCTTAGACTCTTTTTCTAGGGTAGAAAAAGTTGCAGTACGTAAGGTGCCTTGCGCATCGGACACTTCAATGGAATATTCTCCTTTAGGAAGTGAAGCCAAATCATATCTTTTGGCGAAAGCTTCGGTGGCATTGATCCGATCACGAAGGACCAGGCGCTTGTCTCCATCCAGGATTCGAACAGTTACTCCTCCTTGAGGGGAAGCAGGTACTGTTACTACTACCTTTGATGTTTCAGTCTGTCTGATTTCCACCTGATTTTCTGTGTTTGCGATTGCTGCTGTTGCCATCCCGGCAACGAATAGCAGGATAAATAATTTTTTCATTTTTTAATTGGTTTAGTAGGTTTTGATAAGCTATGTGAGGAGCCTGGCAAATCATTTTTTGCCAAGAGGTAAATTGGGCTACTAACAAATCGGTGCAATCGAATTGCTTTACAAATATACTAAACGGCATTAAAAATGAAAAAATTTCAAAAAAAATGAATTATAAATATAAATATGGCAAAAAAAATACTTAAAAATTAAAAAAAATATAAAATAGGTTTGAAAACGATTGCGGAACAGTTGATACCTTGGAAATTTTGATTTTAAGGAAAAAATATGTTGATAAATCTGATTTTTACAGAATAAAAAATTGATTTAGTCTTCCAATAAAGGCCTTTCGGAATCGATTGAATGAACGAATAGTTTGCTAATTTTTTTTTTATTTATTTTCAATTCTAGCGTTTATCCTGGATTTTTTAGGGTGTAACTAAACCATTTGCCCGCTAACTCGCTTATGGAATCTAAAGTTATTCCTTGGTTTTGGATGTCAAGAATGCCAACTTGAATCGCAGGATGGACCTGCTCTTCCTCTTATCCAGGACTAGATTGTGGGGCTTAAAAAAAGGGAAGATTCTAGGACCGGAATTATCCGAAATAGTTTTAAATTCATTCCTAAAATAGTATGCATGCAGACTATTTTATATTTTGGTCTCGTAATTCAAAAAAAAGTGGTAGATGAGTAGCAAGGCAGGAAATTTAGGGCAAAAAAAATCCCGATCTGTGAAGACCGGGTTTGTGGTGATAAGTGGACTCGAACCACCGACTCACGGATTTTCAGTCCGATGCTCTACCAACTGAGCTATATCACCATCCTTTTAAGAATTGCAAATGTAGAAAAATGAGGATTCTCTACAAATCCTTTTCAGAAAAAATAGACCCAAATTTTATAAAAACTAGTTAATCCGATCAATATGAGCATTTTACCACAACTCGCGTTTGTCCTAATTCTGGGTGTTGCGGGCTTTATTTTGGCTAAAAGGATCCAATTTCTTCGAAGAAACATCCTGCTCGGCAAGGCGGAGACCCGAAATGACCAACCTGAAAACCGTTGGAAAGCCATGCTTCTTGTAGCCTTGGGTCAGCAGAAAATGTTCAAACGCCTGGTGCCCGCATTTTTACATGGGTTGATTTATGTAGGATTTCTGGTGATCAACTTGGAAATACTGGAGTTTGTGCTCGACGGAATTTTGGGCACCCACCGCCTCTTTGCTCCAGTCTTAGGTGGATTGTATACGGTAGCGATTAATGTATTTGAATTTCTAGCCGTTGCGGTATTGGTCTCTTGTGTTGCTTTTTTGGTACGGAGAAACGTGATGAAAGTGGAGCGTTTTACCAAACCCGAATTGAAAGGTTGGGCGGCGCTGGATGCCAATTTGATCCTAGTGATCGAGATCATTCTCATGTTTGCCATTCTGACCATGAATGCTACGGATCAGATTTTAGCTAGCCGAGGAGATGCACATTACCTCGTTCTGGGACCGCTTTTCTTCAGCAGCTTCCTCCAGCCACTCTTTGAGGGTTTTTCAACAGGGGCTTTGGTAGCCATAGAGCGTTTCGCCTGGTGGTTTCACATTGCCGGTATATTGGCTTTTGCGGTGTATGTGACCTATTCCAAGCACCTGCATATTTTCTTGGCCTTCCCGAATACCTGGTATTCGAATCTTAAGCCAAAAGGAGAAATGGTAAATATGCCCGAGGTGACCCAAGAAGTGAACATGATGTTGGGGATCCCCGTTGAAAATCCTTCCGCCCCTCCAGCGGAGATTGGGCGCTTTGGAGCCAAAGACATCAATGACTTGAGCTGGGTGAATGTGCTCAACGCCTACTCCTGTACCGAATGTGGCCGCTGCACTTCCGAGTGCCCTGCCAACATAACTGGCAAAAAACTTTCGCCTCGCAAAATCATGATGGATGTCCGCGACCGAGCCGAAGAGGTGGGCAAAAGCCTCGATACTGGCGGTCCAGGCCTAGCAGACGGAAAGTCACTCTTGGGAGACTACATCAGCAAAGAAGAGATCAACGCCTGTACCAGCTGCAATGCCTGTGTGGAAGCCTGTCCCATCAATATTGACCCCTTGTCGATTATTCTGCAGATGCGTCGCTACGTGGCCATGGAGGAATCGGGCACGCCCGCACAGTGGAATGCAATGTTCCAAAATATGGAAACGAGCTTTTCACCCTGGAAATTTAGTCCGAGTGACCGCTTCAACTGGGCGGATAAACTAAAAGAAGAGGAAATAAAATAAGGGAATATCGGATGCTTGAGGGCCGATTACCGTTGAAGATTTTTCTCGGTTAGGTCTTGTATCTGGTGTCTAACGTCTAGTAGCTAAAAACATGTCTACCTACCAAGTTCCTACCATGGCCGAAATGGCCGCCAACTCCCAAACACCCGAGGTTCTCTTTTGGGTGGGCTGCGCCGGTTCCTTCGATGACCGATACAAAGCCGTTACCCAGGCCTTTGTAAAAATACTGACTAAAGTAGGGGTAAGTTTTGCAGTGCTAGGCCCTGAAGAGGCTTGCACAGGTGATCCCGCTCGGCGAGCAGGCAATGAATTTCTTTTTCAGATGCAAGCTGTGGCCAACATCCAAGTGATGAATGGCTACGAAGTGAAAAAGGTGGTGACCGCCTGCCCGCATTGCTTCAACACCATCAAAAACGAATACCCTGCCCTGGGAGGTAACTACGAGGTGATTCATCACTCCGAGTTTCTCCAGCAGCTGATCAATGAAGGAAAAGTTGCACTCCAAGGTGGAGGAGAGTTTAAAGGAAAGAAAATCACCTTCCACGATTCTTGCTACCTCGGACGAGCCAACGAGGTTTATGAGGCACCCCGTGAGGTCATCAAGGCCCTGGATGTGGAGCTTGTAGAAATGAAGCGCTGCCGTACCAAAGGACTCTGCTGCGGTGCAGGAGGTGCACAGATGTTTAAGGAGCCAGAAGCTGGCAAAAAGGACATCAACATCGAACGGACCGAAGAGGCATTGGCCACAGGAGCACAGGCTATCGCGGTGGGTTGCCCCTTCTGTTTGACCATGATGACCGACGGTATCAAAAACAAAAACAAGGAAGCGGAAGTACAAGTCTATGATCTTGCCGAAATGATCGCGAAGGATATGGGAATTTAATTTCTAGATTTAAATCCAAAAGACCCTTTTTGTCGTTATGCAGAGAGGGTTTTTCTTTGAACCCAAAAGCTGCATTATGTATCAACCTTTTGACCTACTACCAGACTCTTCCCGCATTTGGCTTTATGCCTCCTTTCGGAAATTTTCAGCTGCTGAGCAGTTGCTGATTCGAGAAGCACTGCAAGATTTTTGTGGGGGATGGGCTACCCATGGCAAGGAGATGCCCAGCTCGTTTGAAATTTTACACGAGCAGCTGCTCGTTATGGCTGTGGATGAAAGTCAATTGGGAGCCTCTGGCTGCTCCATAGACTCTTCGGTGCGTGCCCTTCAAACCTTGGAACAAGCCCTTGGTGTGGACCTGGTCAACCAGGGGAAAGTCACCCTAAAAGATGCCCATGGAGCGCTTCGAGTGTTGCCCGCTCTGGGGCTGAAGTCCAAAATTTCAATGGGAGAAATTACGCCAGACCTAGACGTGATGCAGCCCTCCCTGCACACCAAAGCAGATCTAAAGAGCCTGTGGCAGCCCGTACGAAAAAGTTGGCTGTCCAACTATTTTCCAAATTAATTACCCATATTCACCCCAAGATTTCAGCTGCTGTACGATGAAACCATTTTTTTTTCACCTAGCTCTTTGCCTTCTCCTCTCACTAGGTGGGTGTAAAAGCCTTTTGGAAAAAGGAAACGAACAATTTCTTTCTGGCCAGTACCAGTATGCCATCAGCACTTTCAATCAGATTTTAGCCAACGACAGCAGCAACTTGCGTGCTCGGCAAGTCCTGGCTGAGAGCTACCGACTATCCAATCGCATTGAAGCTGCTACCCCACATTACCAAGCGCTGGTAGCGGCAGAACCGACCTTTGAATCTTACTTTCACCTCGGCCAAAGTTTCAAAGCCAATCAACAAGTGGAGGAGGCAAAGCAGGCTTTTGATCAGGCAGCCTTGCTTACTTCTGATGACCGCCTGCTCGCTCGCGTCAAGCAAGAAGTTGAAGGGCTTACTTTGGTGCCTGCGATAGGAGAGTATTTCCCAAATTACCAATTGGTTAATTACCGAGAATTAAACACGGTAGGAGCAGATTATGCTCCGATAATTAGTGAAGACTTTCTTTATTTCACCTCAGGAAGAGCTGCTTCCGGCCTCTATGCCGCAACGGGCACTTCCTACCACCAGCTCTTTCGTACGCGCGCCGAGGGTTTAAAAGTGGATGCTGCAGCGGTTCAACTGTTACCCGAATTTCAAAATGAGCAAGGGCTCAACCAGGCCGCTTTGGCCATCAGTCCAGACGGAAATACCCTGATCTACGCAAGGGGAAATTCTACATCGGCTAAAGATTATCCAGAATCTACACTTTTTGTCTCCTATTTCAGAGGGGCGGGATTTACCCAACCCATTTGGATGCCTGTGAATGAAGAGGAAACCTGGTGGAATTCTACCCCTGCATTTAGTCCAGATGGGGCTGAACTTTACTTTGCTTCTACCCGACCAGGAGGATATGGAGGAGTAGACTTATACAAAGCTACCAAGATGGCCAATGGAGACTTTGGCAATGCAGTGAATTTAGGTTCTACTGTAAATACCGCTGGCAACGAATTATTTCCACGTCCTGCAAAGGATGGGAAGTTTTACTTTGCTTCAGATGGACATCCAGGGTTTGGCAAACTCGACCTTTTTGTGGCGGAGAAAAATAGCGATGGAAAACAGGTAGTTTCCAACCTAGGGAAAAACTTCAATAGTAATCGAGATGATTTTGGGATTTTCTTTACAGACTATCCAAAAGCGGGTTTTATCTCCTCCAATCGTGAAGGGGGAAAAGGGGATGATGACCTCTATTTTTTCGAAGACAAAACGCCTAAGCCAAAAATCCTCAATGTCCTGCTCAATGTCTACACCAAGGAAATCAAAGCCGATGGCAAAGAAGCAATTTTGCCTCAAACCCGCGTGGTCTTGTATGGTGGAGACAAGCGCCCATTGGGTGGGGACATGGTGAATGCACAAGGAAGAGTTCGATTTACGCTTTCTCCTGAAAGTGAATACAGCCTTATTGCCTCACGGAATGGGTATTTCTCAAAATCCTTCACCTACAGCACCAAGGGAAAGACTCCTGATCTTGCTACGCTCATCCAGGACGTGACCAACATCTCTTTAGATACCACCGTATTCCTGGATCAGCTGATTCTTGAAAAAGTGACTGTTTTGGAAAATATTTACTACGATTTGGCTAAGTCAGATATTCGTGCTGATGCTGCGCTCGAATTGGATAAATTGGTGAAAATTCTAAAGGATAATCCAACCATCCGCATTGAGTTAAGTTCGCACACAGACTCAAGATCTGGAGACGACTACAACTTAACGCTTTCTCAGATAAGGGCTCAATCAGCTGTGGATTACCTTGTTTCGCAGGGCATTGCAGCAGATCGTCTGGTGGCGAAGGGCTATGGAGAAACGCAGCTTCGAATCCAAAATGCGCAAACCGAGGAGGAGCATCAAACCAATCGACGCACGGAATTCAAAGTAATTGAGATTAAAGGAAACTAAGTGAACTAGGAAATAAGGCTTCCTAGGCTGGAGCTCCTTTCCTACTTCTTTTTCAATTGGGTTTCTCGGGAGGGGAGGGTGCTCTCCATTTATTTTTCGATGGCCTGGTAGATGAGGTCATGAATCTGGGTGCGAATACCTAAATCAAGTAGGGTGTTGTTAGAAGCAGAGGGATAGACGCGGTTGGAGAGAAAGATATAGGTGAGCTGATTTTCAGGATCCGCCCAAACACAAGTGCCCGTAAATCCTGTATGTCCAAATGTGCTTTTGGGCGCCAACTTCCCTGCTGATCCTCCTTTTCCCTTTTCGGGTTCGGGCTTATCCCAGCCCCAGCCTCGCCTGCTTAGTTTAGATTGTCTCTTGGTAAATGCTGCGATGGTTTCGGGCTTGAGTAAGCTGACATCCCCGTAGCTTCCCTTATTCAAAAGAAGCTGGAGAACTACAGCCAGATCCTGTGCGGTGCCAAATAAGCCAGCATGACCTGCCACCCCTCCATACATCGCAGCACCTGGATCGTGGACATAACCTTGAATTTGCCTACCTCGAAAGGTCTGGTCATTCTCAGTGGGGGCGATTTGCGCCAGCGGTATTTTTTCAAATGGTTTGAAAGTAAGCGTTTGCAGCCCAAGGGGGGCATAAAAATTTTGCACTACAAATTCGTCCAAAGGCTGGTTCACGAGGCGCTCGACCACGGCTTGCATGAAGTACATGGTCAGGTCGGAATAGACATAGCCATAAGGCTTGGGCAAAAGTTCGGATTCCACGGTCCATTTCCACAAGCTATCCCGCAAACTCGTTTGGGCAAACATTCCATTGGAGACAGGGAGGGTATAGCCTTCGCTGATGGAATCCTTGTAGTAGGAGGGATTCCATTTTCCAGAAGTCAGCGTTTTGGTATAGTGTGGAATAAATGCCTTCAACCCGGCTTCATGGGCTAGCAGATTCGATAAAATGATGCCTCCTTTATTTGTTGTCTTTAGTTCAGGTAGGTAATCTCCTAGTGTTTTACTTAAGTCAAGTTCTCCACGACTATGTAAAAACATGGCGGCAAGCGTGGTAGCGGCGACTTTGGTGACTGATGCCAGGTCATAGACAGTTCCTGAGGTTACGGGAGCAGATTTTTCGTAATCCAAATGCCCATAGGATCGATCAAAGATGACCGTTCCCCCCTTCGCAACGAGGACTCGTGCTCCTGGGGCAGCTTTGGAAGCAATCATTTCAGCCACTACCCCATCAATTTTATTCAATTTTTCCCCATTCATTCCTACGCTTTCTGGACTTCCATAGGCCAAACGATTTGATGGGGTTAAGAGCCCACCTACACCTTGCGTAAATTGTTCGCTTACTGTCACGGGTAAGATTCCTTTGGCGGGCTTGGCTCCAAATAAAATCTGGGGCACAAGCTTTTGGGTAAAAGGAGAATTCTCATAGGCAAAGACCACATGCTCCAAGCCTTCCAGGTATTTGGCTGCATAAACATTCCCAAAAAGTACCGTTACCACTTTTTGTCTTTTTTCCAAAGTGCGGATCAACTCCAAATCCCCTGGAGCGACGCCAAATCCACGCTGGGGGCTATTGGAGATGCCCATCAAACCCACTACAACCACCTCGTAGTCTTCCAACTGCTTCATCAAGTTGTAGTGCGCAGACTCACCGGAAGCCTTCGCAATCTCAAAGTGGTCTACCTGGGTGTAGCGGTTGAGGTAGTTGCTGAAATTCTCGCCAGAACCGCCAATACTTAGGCTGGCGATTTTCCGCTGATCTAGCTGCCCTAGGGGAAGTAAATCTCCCTTATTTGCCGCTACCGTGATGGCTTCACTGTAGAGGTTTTCGATGACTTCCGAGGTAGCTGAGGTCGTCAGGCGATCCGCAATTTTGTAGGTATCTAGTGGAGAAAATGAATGGAGCCCAGCCCAATACTTGGCGTTCAAGACTTTTTTTACCCGTCGATTGATCTCTTCTTCGCTGATGAGCCCCTGAGCCACGGCATCTAGAATCAGGGCCTTTGCTTTGGCTACATTTTCCGAATGAAGGAGGATGTCGTTGCCAGCCAGTAGTGCTTGCAACTCTACTTCTCCCGGTTTATTTCGGATGGCTACCCCTTCCATGTTCAAGGCATCGGTAAAAATCAAGCCTTTGAAATTCATCTGCTGCTGCAGTAAATCGGTGACAATGGGTTTGGATAGGCTGGTTGAAATCGCAGATCCTTGATTGAGGCTAGGGACATTCAGGTGGGCCACCATGACAGACATCAAGTTTTCTTTGAAGAGCTCTTGGTAAGGATACAGGTCTACCTCCCAAATTCTTTTTTCTTCATGAGCAATCAAGGGCAGTGAAAAATGGCTGTCTGTTTCTGTATCTCCATGCCCAGGAAAATGCTTTGCATTGGCAAGGACCCCATTCTCCTGAAGTCCTTTCATGTAGGCCACTGCTCGCTGGGTAACTCGATTTTTATCTTCCCCAAAGGCCCGAAAGCCGATGACAGGATTTTCGGGATTGGAGTTGACATCTACCACAGGGGCAAAATTCACATGCATGCCCAATACCTTAAACTGCCGGGCGATTTCTGCCCCCATTTCCTGAACTAAGTTCGGATCTGAGATGGCTCCCAGAGTCATGGCTTTTGGAAAATTGAGGGTAGAATCCAGTCGCATTCCTATCCCCCATTCCGCATCCATCGCAATCATCAAGGGGGTCTTGGCTTGTGCTTGGTAGTAGTTGGTGAGGCGGGCTTGCCGGTTAGGCCCTCCTTGAAAAAAAATAAGTCCACCTAAATTTTCTTTTTGGATCAACGCACTGACCTCCTCCACATGTCGCTGATCCTTATTGGAGTAGGCCGCCACCATGAAGAGCTGCCCCAGGCGTTCTTCAAAGCTGAGTGCATCAAACACACTATCCACCCAAAGTTGTTGGTGATCGGATTTTTTTGTTTCCAATGAGTCCTTAAGAACCTCAGCAGAAACCCGCTTATTAGGAATAAAAATTCCCAACAAAAGGACCCAGAGTAGGTTGAGCAAATGCAGTGTTCTCATGGAATAGAATACATTTAATTCTGTATTTTTACCTAAATTTACCCAGTGATTTAGGGCTATTTAGTTAGAGTAAAGGCTTTCCTATCGATTAAGTCTCTAAAAAAAGGCCTGAAGATTCAAGATACAAAAGTTTGTAAAACTTCAACCCGACTTTGGAATTTTCTAGGGACTAAAAACCAAAACCCAACAAGGGATTCCATCTAATGGATCAGAAATCCAAGTGCCGTAGATCGAAAAACAGAAATAAAACATGAAACTCCCTTCCATATTTAAGACTGCCTCTCACCAGCGTTTTTCCATCAAGCCTAGGTACTATGATCCGATAAAAGAGGAGATCGAAGAGCGAACTTCTCGAATAAAAAAGGAGCTTGAGCAAGAAGGATTGCTTGAGGCGGAAGAGGAGAGCGGCTCCGCGTCTCCGAGGAGGTCAGCTATGAAGGGATCATTTTCTAACTATCGGGGAATGAAAACACGAGACACTGCTGTTTTCAATTCTACTGGAATTATCCGTACCCTACTTTTTTTGGGCATGGTCGCAGCAGCATTTGGATACATTTACATTGGTCCCTCCATTTTTACCTACCTAAGCTATGTGGCTATCGGAGGAGGGGGTTTTTATTTTTTACTGAAATTCCTCAAAAAAAGGAAAAATGCCTGATTACATTCAGCTTCTTCCCGATGCCATTGCCAACCAAATTGCTGCGGGTGAGGTAGTTCAACGGCCTGCATCTGCACTCAAAGAGTTGCTCGAAAATGCCGTTGATGCTGGAGCCACACAAATTCAGGTAGTAGTCAAAGATGCTGGGAAGCAGCTGATTCAAGTGATAGACAATGGGAAAGGAATGTCCCCCACCGATGCACGCATGAGTTTTGAGCGACACGCTACTTCCAAAATCCGTACTGCTCAAGATCTTTTTGCCATTCGAACTTTTGGTTTTCGAGGGGAGGCCATGGCTTCTATCGCCGCAGTGGCGCAGGTCGAACTAAAAACCCGAACCCAGGAAGCTGAGGTGGGTTCCTTGATTCATATCGAAGGTTCCGAGGTCAAAAAGCAGGAACCCGTAGCGGTACCCGTGGGTACTTCTGTGGCCATGAGAAACTTGTTTTTCAATGTGCCTGCTCGAAGGAATTTCTTGAAGTCCAATCCCGTGGAAATGAGGCATATCGTCGATGAATTCCAACGGGTGGCCCTTTCCTACCCAGAAATAGCCTTTTCCCTGTACCAGCAAGATTTGGAAACCTACAACTTGCTTCCAGGCAAACTTAGCCAGCGCATCGTGGGGATTTTTGGGAAAGGAATCCAAAATCAACTCGTTCCCTGTGAGGAAGAAACTCCCCATCTCAGCATCAAGGGCTATGTAGGCAAGCCGGAATACGCTAAAAAAACGCGTGGGGAGCAATTTTTCTTCGTCAACAATCGCTACATCAAAAGCAGCTACCTCCACCATGCAGTAAATACTGCCTACGAGGGATTGATTCAAGCAGATCAACACCCGTTTTATGTGTTGTTTCTGGATATAGATCCTGCTACCATCGATATCAACGTACATCCAACCAAGACTGAAATTAAGTTTGAGGACGAGCGAACCATTTACGCAGTGATTCGTTCGGCTGTCAAGCAAGCCTTGGGGGCTCATCAGGTCATGCCTGCCCTGGATTTCAGCATGGATGTCAACTTTCAAGAAAATTGGACGACCAACCCTCAGGTTTCTGTGGATGTAGACCGCGAATACAGCTACAAAACCTACAATACTCCTGAGTTTCAGCGAGCCTCTGTCTCTGGTTGGGAGCGACTTTTTGAAGGAGATACTCCAGCTTCCGTCTCCCAAAAATCTCCTGCTTTTTCGGGGGATGATCAAGAGCTACTGACCTTCCAAAGTAGAGCTACAGCAGGAGAAGTTTCCAAGGTATTGCAGCAGGAAGCCGGCACAGGAACGACCTTTCAAGTAGAACGAAGCTATATTGTGGCCCAAATGTCTACCGGGCTACTTATCGTCGATCAGCAATTGGCGCATGAGCGGATCCTCTATGAGCGGTACCTCAAGCAACTGCAAACGACTCATGGGGCCTCACAACAATGCTTGTTTCCGACGGTATTGACTCTGAATCCAGCAGACTTTGCCTTGGTGATGGACATCCTCCCGGAACTGGTAAGCCTTGGCTTTCTTGTCGATGAGTTTGGCAAAGACTCAGTGGTTATCCGAGGGGTCCCTGCAGAAACTCAAGTGAAAAATCAAAAGGAACTCTTTGAAGGATTGCTTGAGCAGTATAAAAATTTTAAAAACGAGCTTTCCCTAGATAAAAAAGAAAATCTAGCCCGCTCTCTCTCCAAAAGATCCTGTCTAAAGAAAGGGCAGAAGCTTGATGCACAAGAGATGGAAACCTTAGTTGGGCAGCTTTTTGCCTGTCCAAACCCAAATTATTCCCCTTCTGGAAACAAAACCTTCGTGAAATTGGATTTAACTAGCATTCACGCCTTCTTCGCAAAATAATATGTTTAGAAACATCACTCCGGTCGTTCAAAATCTATTGCTGATCAACATCGCTGTTTTTTTGGTGGCCAATTTTGTGTTCCCTCCCTTGAACCAATGGTTTGCCCTCTACAATATCCAGAGTTCCTACTTCAAGCCCTTCCAATTCCTTTCCTACATGTTTATGCATGCCGACTTTTGGCATCTATTCAGTAACCTCTTCGGGCTCCTGATTTTTGGTCCCCTGTTGGAACAGTTTCTTGGCCCCAAAAAATTGTTTATCCTTTGGATGGTCTCTGGAATGGGAGCAGGAGTGCTCTACTCTGGGTATACCTTGGTCCAGTACCGAACGATGGAGGAGAAGGTATTGGCATTTGAAGCCAATCCAGATCCGGAGTACTTTAACCGCCTAGTTATCGAGAATCGGAGCTACTTCTCTCCTGAAGTGTTTGATTTTGTGGATCAGTACAGCAGAAATCCGGAAGATCCCATGAATATCGAACGCGCTGAGCAAACCTTGAATACCATTTTGGAGCTGCAAGTCAACCAGCCGATGGTCGGCGCTTCAGGAGCACTCTTTGGGATATTAATTGCTTTTGGCATGCTGTTTCCAAATACCCAACTCTTCCTGCTCTTTCCACCAATACCGATTAAAGCGAAGTACATGGTGCTTTTCTACGGGCTCTATTCGGTGTACAATGTGCTGTTGACAAGTCCTACCGATAACGTGGCCCACTTTGCACACCTCAGTGGTCTTGTGGTCGGTGCAATCTTAGTTTACTTTTGGAAAAAAAATAGAAATAGCTTCTACTGATATGTATTCAAGCTTTTGGGACAATTTAAAAAACGCATTCAACCGGCGGGACAATAGCTTATACAAGCTAATGGCCATCAACCTGATTGCTTTTTTTGTGCTGTTGATTGCACGAGTAGTGCTGACGCTTAGCGGCTTTGGGGAGCTCTACAAGGAAGGACTCAAGTGGATCATGATGCCTGCTTCCGTTTCTACTTTTGCCAAGCAACCCTGGTCTCTCTTCACCTATTTCTTTTTGCATGAGGGGTTGTTTCATATTTTATTCAATCTCCTCTTCTTGTATTACTTTGGACTCCTCATCAATCAATATTTAGGGAGCAGGAAACTTACCAATTTGTATGTGCTCGGCGGAGTGTTTGGAGCAGGTTTTTATGTGTTGATGTACAACATCGCTCCCTACTTTTCAGGTTCAGTGGATACCTCTTTTATGCTTGGAGCCAGTGCAGGGGTATTTGCTGTGGTAGTAGGTGCGGCTACGCTTGCGCCACAAACTACTTTTGTACTTTTTCTTCTAGGGCCAGTCAAAATTGTTTACATCGCTGCATTTTATGTCATCCTATCCTTTGCCAACTCAATTGGTGAAAATGCGGGGGGTGAAATAGCACACTTGGGCGGGGCGATGATTGGCTTTGGCTACATCTACTTGTTGCGAAAAGGCTGGGATTTGGGCATCCCTATCCAAAAAGTGGGGATGTTTTTTGAAAATTTGGGGAGTAGACGTGCTCCAAAAGTAAGTTACAGAAGGCCTTCCTCCAGCAAATCTCCCAGTACAAATCCAGTAACCAAGGAGATGCTCAGCCAAGAGGAAGTGGATAAAATCCTTGATAAAATTGCCGATAAGGGCTACGAGGGACTCACGAAGGAGGAAAAAAGAAAGCTGTTTGAGTACAGTAAGAAGTAATTGCAATCAGTCAACAGCTAACAGTCCTTACTTTCCAAGTGGAAAATCGAGACCGAAGCGAAAATAGGTTTGCTGAATGCCTTGGCTTTGAAATTTGAATTCAGTACTCAGTCCCACCCAATCTGTGAGTGGAACTACAGCTCCCACCCCTACATTTGCGCCACTGTAGCTCCGCTTTGTTCCTGGAGTAGCTGCTTGAGGGTTTTCTGAAGTTAGACTATAGCCTGTCACCACATAAACTTGCGACTTGTCCTTGGAGAGGTAGTAGCGCAGGTCAGCGCTAAAGTTGTTAGCTCTTCCCACAGCTGGAAAAATCTGCGTATAGCTTGGCATCAGTCCAAATTGAGGCGCGAAAAAATACTCCCAACCCAATCCGATTCCGGGTTCATCCATACGCAACCCATACTGCCCCAAGACATGAAGCCTGGAGTCACCCTGCTCTTGTGCCTGAAGGATAGTAATTGAGCCAATAAGAAAACAAGTGACTAGGAGAAGCTTTTTCATCGCATCATTTTTTGCGAAGCTACCAAATCCCGCGAATACCCCAAATTATTCGATCACTTTGACCAAACGTCCCAATCTTCCTTGCGAATCAATACCCTCTAGGATCAGCAAATGCCTGCTCGCAGCCTCAGAATTGAAATAGGACAGGGAGGTCTTTCCGAATTGATCTGTCTGAATAAGTGGGTTCCAGTACAAGGTGGCCCGCTTATCAGTCAGTCGATTGGCGGAGGAGTTTTCCTCGTATTTGGGCGAATAAAAAAAACGTGGGATGGAATAGCCGCTGTATTTGGTTACCAAAGTGCCTCCCACATTGCTGTAAACGGTGCTTGTACCTGCCTTGGTGTAGACGGCGATGACGCCATTTCCTCCTTGGGAACCAAAAATTGCTGTTCGTGCAGGATCCTTAAATACCTCCACGCTCTCCACATCACGAGGGCTGATTTGGGCAAGGGTGGCAGCATCTACCGGCACATTGTTGAGCATGTACATAGGTTCTACTCCTGCCTGAAGCGAGCCTACGCCTCGAATAAGTACCGTGGCATTGAATCCATCAAAGGTGACACGTACTCCGGCCACACGTCCTTGGATCAATTGAAAAATGTTGATAAATCCTTGCCCCCCAGGAATATCCTCGGGCTTAATCACGGCATCGCCTTCTCCATAGATTTTTCGGGCTTGGGTCTGCTCCTCCTGAAGTGTCTCCGCCTCTACAGTGATCCCTTCGAGTTCCTTTTCTTCTAGGTTGGAGTTGAGCTGTTGCATCAAGTTTCGTTCGCCCACCGTTGCTGCCAGTCCTTTGGACCAACTGTTGTTTGCGGGATACACACCACTCAGTTGGGTGAATGGAAGTTGCGGAACGGCGATGGAGAGATTGATAAAATTTCGCGCGCGAAGGTCTTCTGCAGTGAGTGTAACTGACACCGAATCCTGGTATTGCAGGTCGGTCAATAAGAAATTTCCATCGGGACCATATTCCGTCGCAAGGAGTTCGATACCATCCCCGACAAGTGCGGTGATTTTTCCTCCCCCCAATCCTTTTTTGGTGGTGCTTTGTTCCTTTATTTTCCCCGAGATGGTGATCCCCTGTTCGATGTAGTAGCCTTGGTCTGGCAGTTCATTTTGGACTACGGCCTCCCAATCAAAACGGGTCCAGCCATGGGTGAGCATGACCAAATCGAGTTCCTCGGCAGCATTGGGCAGGTCTTTTCTAAAGTAATATCCAGGACGGTAAACAGTCCCCTTCAGGTCGCTAGTCAGGAGAAGGTGAGAAAAGAGCGTTCCCTGCAAATCACTTTGATCTTCCACTTGATCTAGATCCACTACCGAAAGGGATAAACTGGCTTGGGAGATACTGTCTTGGAAGGCAGTCTTGAAGTTCAAATTTACTTTCCCCCGCGGTTGTAGCGGCTCTGAAGATGCGTTGAGTTCAAGGGTTAATTCGTCTTTGTTCTGGACAAAAACCAACCGCTCCAGCAAAGGCCTGCCTTGCTCATCCAAAATGGCAATCGTATGGATTCCACTTGGAAGGGTTTTCTTGGGAATGCGTAGGCCCCATACCCCATTTGTCAGGGCTCCTTCCGCCATGTAATTGACCAATCCACGGGTGTGGCTTACCAGCAGGAGCTTTTCTGTGACTCCTTCACCTTGGATGATTGCGGAAATAAAGGTGCCTTCTTTTGGGTTTTGAACTTTTATGCTTAGGCCTTTCCCTAAGGCTTTTGGCATTGGAATTCTGCGTGTTGCACCAGAAGTTGGATCTTTAATTGAGGCAACATAATCCGCCCGCTGGGGAGTGAATTCAAGTTTGCCTAGACCTGCAGCGTTGGTGGTAAAGGAGGCGCCTTCCTCTCCTTCAATACCGCCCTGCAGCACAAGGGGAGTCCCATCGGGGAATACTGCCCGAACTGCCACTGTGGATTTCTTTCCCAAAATCCAATTTCCACCTTCCGGTAAAAACTGGATGTCTGCAGCCTCCAAAGAGTAGGGGAGTTTGAGCTTGTGTGTGACCTGGTACCCTGGACTTTCTTCGAAGGATAGTGCGAGGTGTTGGGCAGGATGTGGGGTGTTGGCAATGGAGAAACCAAATTCTGCGGTGCCCTGTGCATTGAGTTGGATGGTCTGGGCATGCAGTTCGGCATCCCCAGCGATGGCTTGCAAACTGATTTGTGCATTGCTCAAGGGTTCTCCCAGTGCATTGACCGCTTCCAAGGTGACTTGGTAGCGGACTCTCGAATTTTCTAATCGTACCTCGCTGAATCTGACCGTAGGTAGAAACGCTCCACCGAGCCCGTCCACCACCTGTATTTGTTGGCTGAAAAAATAAGCTTCTCCAAAATTCCGCATCCAGGTAGTGTAAGCCTTGAGCTGGTAGGTTCCTGTCTTTCCAAAGTTTGGAATCTTGAAGTCCCCCATGCCACGCCCATTTTCAAGGGCAATGATTTTTTGAGCCACTTTCAGGCCATCTCCATCAAACAGGTCCACGTAGAGGGTCTTGCTCATTGGGCTGGGTAGTTGCGCTCCTCCTGCCACTAGGTAGGCTGAAAACCACAGGTCATCCCCTAGCGTGTAGGTGAATTTGTCGAGGTGGAGGTAGGCTTTCTCCACTGGAAATTCTTCCTGGGAGCTCTTAAAATAGGTTTGAATTTGTGTTGGAAGTCCTTCTTGAGCTAGGGTAGGAACCGAAAAAATCAGAAGACTTAGTAAAAAAAGTAGGGATTGGATAGCTC
>CAMDLI010000025.1 GCA_945901615.1 Spirosoma fluviale | reverse complement strand
GGTGTAGATCCCATCGTCACTTCCGCACAGATCATTACGGGCTTACAAACCATCCTATCCCGCAGTGTAAATGTGACCGAAAATCCAGCAGTAGTTACCGTAGGTGCTATTCATGGAGGTATTCGACACAACATCATCCCTGAAAAAGTAGAACTCATCGGTACCATCCGCACCTTTGGCGAAGCGCAACAAGCACTCGTGCACCGAAGAATCAATGAAATCGCGACCAATATTGCCGAAAGTGCCGGAGCAAAAGCAGAGGTCAACATTCTCAAGCTTTACCCTTCAACGATCAATGACGAGGCACTAACTGCGACCATGCTACCCTCCCTAACCGCTGCCGCGGGAAAAGAAAATTTGATCTTGATGGACCCGATGACGGGCTCGGAAGACTTTAGCTTCTTCCAAAAGGAAAAGCCAGGCGTATTTGTGTTCTTGGGTGGAATGAAGCCAGGTGCTGATCCCCTCAAAACCCCTTCTCACCACACCCCTGACTTCTACCTGGACGAAAGTGGATTCACCTTGGGTGTTCGCGCCTTGAGTTACCTGGTAGTGGATTACATGGGGATGAAGAAATAGGCTAATCCAACCTACGTACTAGCTCGAAGAGAATTTGACTCATGATCGGTTCTGCCTTGGCTGCGGCTGCAAGCACATCATCTAAGGTTATCTGATGGATTTTCCCGGGGACACCCAGGTCTGTGATGGCGGACAAGCCAAACACTTCCATCCCAGCGTGACAGGCCACCAGTACCTCAGGCACGGTACTCATGCCAACTGCATCTCCTCCGATGGTGCGCAGGTAACTGTATTCAGCCGGTGTCTCCAAGTTTGGTCCCTCTACACCACAATAGGTTCCCGTGTGCAGCTTAATGCCTTTTTCCTGCGCAATCTGTAAAGCCAGGGCAATTAATCGTGGGGAATAGGGCACACTCATGTCCGGAAACCGTGGTCCCCAGGTCTCGTAATTTTTTCCTCGCAAGGGGTTTTCTGGAAATAGGTTGATATGATCCGAAATCACCATCACCTCCCCCACGGCTTGTGCAGGGTTCAATCCCCCTGAGGCATTGGATACCAGGAGCGTCTGAATGCCCAAGCCACGCATCACCCGTATGGGAAAAGTGACCTCCTTCATGGAATACCCTTCGTAGTAGTGGAAGCGCCCCTTCATGGCCAGCACTTTTTTTCCTGCCAACCGGCCAAAAAGTAAGGTGCCGCTGTGGCTTTCAACCGTAGAAATTGGAAAATGAGGAATCTCCTGGTAGGGAATTTCCAAGTCCACCTCGATTTGGGAAGCCAAATTCCCAAGTCCCGTTCCTAAAATAATTCCCACTGCCACCAGATCGAAATGAATCCCTTGGATGTAGGCCGTAGCCTGTTCCACTTGCTGCTTGTAGTCCATCTAAAAATTAATTTATGCGGTTCAAAGATAGGGGTTTGAAAAATTGTTCGAACTTTTCTGGGTACTTGTGTGTATAAAGGGGATAAAATTCACTTCATGATAAAGATTATTGTCAGCACCAACCGTAAAAATTCAGTTTCGAGTACGCTTGCTACCCTCTACCAAAATATCTTAAAAGAAAAGGGAGCGGATGCTGAAATTCTTTACATCTCGGATTTGCCTGCAGATTTTACGGCAACTGCTTTATATGAAAACAATGGGAAAAACCCGGAGTTCAATGCCTTTCATGATCGGGTAAAGGAAGGAAAAAAGTTTGTATTTATCGTTCCAGAGTACAATGGGTCCTTTCCAGGAATCCTCAAAACATTCATTGACGGGATGACCTATCCCAATTCGTTCTTAAATAAAAAATGTGCCCTGGTAGGGCTTTCATCAGGAATTGGCGGGGGTGGCATCGCTATGAGCCACCTCACCGACATCTTCCATTACCTGGGTATGCATGTTCTTGCTCTCAAGCCAAGATTGGCTAAGATAGAGCAAAATATGTCAGATAACCTGCTCACCAACAGGCTGTATGTAGAACTACTACATACCCAGGCAGACATGCTGCTCGACTTTTAGGACTTAGTCCACGTTGTCGTGCAGAAACCGATTGTTGCCTAAAATCTCGTTTTCCTCGTTTAGGTTAAACTTGCTTAGGCCCGACTCAGAGCTGTGCTGAGGCTCATTGAGAATTACATTTTTACGCTGGTAAGCAGGCACCACCATTTGCTCAGTCAAGTCATCTGAAGCAGTAGTTAGCGAACGGCCTCCTTTTAGTTTCTCGAATCTTTCGTGTGCACGCTGGATTGCTTTCATTTTCATTTGCTCGTAGTAGTCATTCGCAAATACAGGAGGAGTAGGTTGTTGTTGCGGCTCAACCGGTGCAGCAGCATGAACTGGCTCCTGGTAGAGGTTATGCACAATGACTTTTTCTTCTACAATAGGCTCTTCTACTAGGAAAGTCTCAGCTACTGGTTGAGGATCAAATGCATATACTTCTTCTTTTTCTTCCTCAACCACTTCTTCCTCTAGGATAGGAGTTGCCACTGCTACTGGAGGCTTGGGAAAATTGAAGGTAAAGGTGGTTCCTTCAGCGATAGGCTCTTCAATTACTTGTGCAGACTTTCCAGATTCCAGATGAATCACCGTTTTGATTTGCTCAGGAGCGGGGGCGGGAGCTGGAGTTGGGGCTTGGGCTTGAACTTGAACTTGAACTTGCACAGGAGCTTCTTGGTTACCAAAGGCAGAAATAGGAGCAGCATTTGGGATTGCTGGAGGCACACTTGCCAATCTATCCATCTCAAAGCCTGTGGCAATGACAGTAACTCGGATCGCTCTACCCAATTCAGGATCAATTCCCTGTCCAAAGATTACCTCGGCATTGTCGCCTGCTTTCTCCTGGATGTATTCAGTAATATCGCTCAACTCATCCATGGAAAGTTCCTCTTCTTCTCCAGAAATAATGGACAACAAGATTTTTTGAGCTCCTTTGATGTCTACATTATTAAGCAACGGAGAAGAGATGGCATGGCCTGCAGCACGAATGGCACGACCCTCACCTTCTTCAGTTGCAGATCCCATCACGGCAGCTCCGGCATCTTTCATAACTGTTTTCACGTCTTCAAAATCGACGTTTAGATCCTGGTGGACGGTAATAATTTCGGCAATGGATCGAGCAGCTGTACTTAAAATATCGTCAGCCTTGCTGAAAGCGGTACGAATTGCCAAGTTTCCGTAGATCTCTCTAAGCTTATCGTTGAGGATGACCAGTACGGTATCGCAATTTTCACGAAGGGCTTCAATGCCTGCTTGAGCCACAGCCATTTTCTTTTTCCCTTCAAACATAAAGGGGGCCGTGACTATACCTACGGTTAGGATATCCAATTCTTTCGCGATTCTGGCAACTATCGGTGCAGCACCTGTACCTGTACCTCCACCCATACCTGCTGTGATAAATAGCATTTTGGTGTTGTTGGCAAGGAGCTCTCGGATTTCATCTTCTGTTTCTAATGCTGCTCGACGCCCTTGCTCAGGATTAGCGCCTGCACCAAGACCCTCTGTCAAGTTGGCTCCTAGCTGGAGTCTCAAAGGAACAGGGCTAGATTTCAAGGCCTGAGCATCGGTATTGACCACTACGAATTCCACATCCTTTATTCCTAAGCCATACATGTGGTTGACGGCATTACTACCACCGCCACCGACGCCAATGACTTTAATAATGGATTTTTGGTTTTTAGGGAGATCAAATCTGTAATCTTTCATATTATCTGACATATGTATAAGTGGTGAATTTATTTATAGGTTAGGGTACTCGTTAAGTAATGAATTGACTGATTTTTAATTTCCGTAGGCCGTATCATCGCCGATATCATCGGAGATAATTCCCTTCAAACGCTCTCCAATGTTTTTAAAGAAATCTTTGGAGATCCCCTCCCTCACTTGAATTTTTGGTTTTACTCCAGTGTTGGCAACACGGTTTTTGTACATTTCTTCCCGCATATCTAGGGACTTGAAGCCTGCCAAAACCAATCCTACCGTAGTGGCATACATCGGGCTCTTGACTTCTTCCAACACGGATTTACCAAGGTGCTCATTTGGGAATCCGATGCGGGTATCCAAACCTGTCATGTATTCAAACAATTGGGCAATGAACTGCATTTGTGAACCTCCTCCAGTGAGTACAATCCCTCCTGCCAACTTTTTATAGTAGCCACTCTGCATGATTTCGTTCTGTACGATCTCGATGATCTCTTCCATTCGTGCTTGAATGATGGAAGCTAGATTGCGGATGGAAATCTCTTTAGGGGCACGATTTTTCAATCCTGGAATGGATACAATTTCATTGGGATTTGCTTCAGCTGCGATGGCCTTTCCAAAACGAGTTTTCAAGGTCTCAGCTTGGTTTTGCATCAACATACAGCCCTCTTTGATATCGGCAGTAATGATATTGCCCCCCAAAGGAATCACAGCCGTATGGCGAATAATGTTTTCATAGAAAATGGCGATATCGGTCGTTCCTCCACCGATGTCGATCAAACAAACACCTGCCTCTTTTTCTTCCTCACTCAATACAGAAAGGGAGCTCGCAAGGGGCTCGAGGATCAACTGCTTGGAGGTGAGCTGTGCACGCTTTACGCATTTGTTGATGTTGTTGATAGCCGTAGTCTGGGCGGTGATGACATGGAAATCTGCCTCCAGACGGTTGCCGGACATCCCTACAGGATCTTTGATGCCTCCCTCATAGTCAACCGTATAGTCTTGAGGCATCACGTGAATGATACTATTCCCTGGAGGAACGACAATGTTGTGCATGTCTGCAGTCAGTCGCTGCACATCTTCAACAGTGATTTCATCCTCCGTAGGTTGACGCATGATGCTTCCATGCATGATTTTACTTTGAATGTGCTGTCCAGCAATTCCAACAATCACTTCTGCAATGTCCACCTCGGCCATGTTGGAACATTCTTCCACAGCCTTCACAATAGCATTTACAGTTTTGTCGATATTGGTGACTATCCCTCTCTCTACCCCATCCGAAACAGACTTGCCCATGCCAAGGACTTCTAGCTTGCCAAATTCATTTTTTCGGCCAATGATGGCGCAAATTTTGGTCGTCCCAATGTCCAGACCTACAATAAGTTTGTCGTTTTCCATATCCAAGCTTTATTCACAAACAATTTGATTTTTATATTTTACACTTATCCGCTCGTAAGCGTCCCAGCCTTTTCGAGGCAATATTTCCTTGTAGAGTAATGCTATCCGTTCAAACTTGCTCTCATAGTCGTGAGCATCTCCAAATTCAATCACTTGCTTTCCTACTTGCTGGTGAATGCGGATGTCATTTCTTCCGTTAATCTCCAACTCAGTCACTTGAGCATTCCAAAACTTGTCCTGTGAAATGAAGCGAATCAATGGAATCAACTCAGGGATCGCATCAATTCTCCCTTGGTCCATCAATGAACTGATGTACGCGCCCTGAACTATTAAAACCCTGCTCGTATAGCTGGGAGAGGTCCCTATCAACAATCCTTCCTTGGTGATGTACCCATCTGCACTCTCAGCCCTAGCTATTCGGGCCATGGGTTCGTGCTGGGTCAAACTCAATTTCAAGATCCCTTGCTGATCTACTGAAGCCTCTACCGTTCGAATAAAGGGGTGACCCAACAAGCGCTTTTCAATATCTTTTAAGGGCAACTCCATAATTGGAAGCCCCTTTTTCAACTCTGGGAAGGAAGCGGAGAGAATGGTTAAAATCTCTTTTTCTTCTACAAAATACACCCCACTAACGGCCTCCAAGTCAATCACAATGCTGCTGAAAGCTTTACTTTGGTTTTGCTTTTCCACAAATCCAATGTAGCCCCCTGCCACAAGGCAGAGCAACACGATTCCAAGTACCTTTTTCACCTTTGCCTTATTCATGCGTTCGTGGGGTTAGGTCTAGAATTGGTCCATGCTGCAATACCAGGCACAAGCCTGTCAATGTCTCCTGCACCCAGGGTAACCAGCACCTCTGGAGCGGAAGCTTTCAAGAAATCCATTAGCTCGCTTTTCGGAATGCAAACCTTCTTCGCAGCTTGAATGCCTTCCAAAAGCATCTCAGACTCCACACCAGGAATCGGTAGCTCTCTGGCAGGATAGATGGGCAAAAGCACCACTTCATCGGCAAGCGAAAGGCTCTCCGAAAATCCAGGAGCAAAATCACGAGTTCGTGTAAACAAATGTGGTTGGAAAATCACCGTCAGACGTTGTGATGGGTACATAGCTCGAACTGAACTCAAGCAAGCCTTGATCTCTTCTGGATGGTGCGCGTAGTCGTCAATGAATATCTTTCCTGCTTGTGAGGAATGAATTTCAAAGCGGCGCTTTACACCGAGGAAGGTCTTGATCCCCTCACGTACCTGCACTTCGCTGACCCCATGATCCAATGCGATGGCAATAGCGGCCAAGGCATTTTCCACATTATGGAATCCAGGGATAGACAATTCCAAGCCCTTGATCTGATTTTTGCTTCCGATGTAATCAAAAACAAAGGAGTTGGGCTTGGCAATAATATTTTCTGCATGGATACCGTCCGACCGAAGTCCATACTCTCGGATGTCCGTGGCTGCCAAAGCGGGCTCTTCCAAGCGGTACAGGGCATGGCTTTGTATGTAAATTTTACCCTTCTTGTCCACTAGAGCAAGAAATTGTCGGAAGCCTTCCAAGATCGTTTGCTCATCCCCATAGATATCCAAATGGTCTGGATCTGCACTTGTCAATACCGCTTCATTTGGGTATAAATGAAGGAACGAACGGTCAAACTCATCTGCTTCTACCACGACCACGGCCTCTTTGGACTTACCAGAAAGGATTAAGTTGCTGTTGTAGTTTTGGGTAATTCCACCCAAAAAGGCAGTCACTGGCTTGCCTGCAGACTTCAACAAATGCGCCACAAGGGAAGAGGTACTGGTTTTGCCATGGGTGCCGGCAACAGCAATCGTGTACTGGTCCTTAGTGATCATCCCCAACACTTTCGCTCTTTTCTTGATAAGAAAGCCCTGCTGGAAAAAATGAAGCAGCACAGAATCCTTCGGAATAGCTGGAGTCCAAACCACCAAGACCTCATCCGAGTTTGACCTAAATTGAGCAGGAACCGCAGCTACCTCGTCCGCAAAAATGACCTGCATCCCTTCCTCCACCAATGCATCTGTCAAGGGTGAAGGGGTCTTGTCGTAACCCGCCACGGCATAGCCTTCCTGCTGAAACCAGCGTGCCAAGGCACTCATGCCTATGCCGCCAATTCCGAGGAAAAATATGCTATGTATCCCTTTAAATGTCATTTTAGAAGAAGTTCAAGTTCTGTTACAAGGGCATTTGCCGCATCCGGCATCGCCAATTTTTTGATCGCTGTTGCTAGCGAATGGGCCTTTTCCTCCTGCTGCAGCAACTCGTCGATGTATTCTTTAAACTTCGCTACTGCATCCGCATCTGGAAGGAGCACTGCTGCCCCTTGCTTTACGCAAGCAGTTGCGTTTTTCGTTTGATGGTCCTCCGCTACATTGGGTGATGGAATAAAGATCACCGGCTTTCCTACCAAGCATAGCTCAGAAACCGAAAGCGCTCCAGCTCGAGACACAATCAAATCCGCTGCGGCATAAGCCAGATCCATCTCGCGGATAAACTCCCGCAAATGGATGTGTGGCAAGCCTGCTTTTTCCAAGGCTGCCTCCATGTCCTTGAAATAAAATTTTCCACTCTGCCACAGCACCTGGTAGCCTTCTTTTTCCAAGTCGAACATGTGCTTGAGCATGGCTAAGTTGAGTGTTCGCGCACCTAGGGATCCTCCCAAAATCAAGACGGTTTTGCGATTTGGATCCAAGCCAAATTTCTGCTGACCCAACTCCTTTTTTCCAGCCAAGTCCAGCAAATCCTTTCGAACTGGATTGCCGGTAAGCTTGATTTTTTCCTTGGGGAAAAAGCGATCCATATCGGGATAGGCGACACAAATTCGGGCTGCCTTTTTCGCTAAAATCTTGTTAGTCAACCCAGCATAGGAGTTCTGCTCTTGCAGAAGGGTAGGAATACCTTTGGATTGTGCCGCATAGAGCACAGGTCCACTGGCATAGCCCCCAACACCCACTACTAGTTGTGGATTAAAGTCTTTTACAATGCCAGCCGCCATCCGAAGGCTTCTCCAGAGTTTAATTGGGAAGCTTAAGTTCGCAAAGGTCAACTTGCGTTGGAGTCCTGCCACTGGAAGGCCTTTAATGGAGTACCCTGCCTCAGGCACTTTCTGCATCTCCATTTTTCCTTCTGCACCAACAAATAGAATCTCCGAGTCTGGATGTTTTTCCATCCAGGCATTGGCAATGGCTAGGGCTGGGTAGATGTGTCCACCGGTGCCTCCACCGCTAATGAGAATTCGATATGTTGCTTCAGTTTTGATACGTTTTCGTTTATGCTGTTCGTAATTGATTTCCTTTTTTGGTACCCTCAGAAGCAGCCAAGACCTCTTCCTGGTGGTCACCACGGCTGACACTCAGGATAATCCCCAGTGCCGTACCTGTAAATATCAAAGAGGTTCCTCCCATGCTCAGTAGCGGAAGGGGAAGCCCTGTAATCGGTCCTAGTCCTACAGCCACGGCCATGTTGACCAATGCTTGTATGACGAGAGCAAAGCTCAAGCCTGCTGAAAGTAGGCCGCCAAAGGCCTTGTTTGAATTGGCCACGATGCGCATCCCTCGGTAAAGCAGCGCGAGGTAGAGGAATAGTACAGATACCCCGCCGACCATGCCATATTCTTCCAAGATGATGGCATAGATAAAATCAGAATACGGGTGTGGTAGCGTATTTCGCTGTTCACTATTTCCTGGGCCTTTGCCTGTAATGCCGCCCGTTGCGATGGCGATGTAGGACTGTTCCGCTTGAAAAGGCACCTTGCTATCGTCGTCTTTGGAATCCATAAAGGTTTCAATTCGAGATAAAAAGGTGTCTTTCCGTTGCCCTGCTAGAATGGCAACCGAAAGTCCAAGTATGCCCACCATCACCACCAATGCCAAGTGCTGCACAGGAACTCTTCCAATAAACATGATCAACAAGCAGGTGATCAGCAGTAAAATTGCGGTAGACATATTGGCCATACCAATCAAAGCTGTGATCACTCCAATGGAAATGAAAATGGGAAGCAGCGTTCCTGCAATATCCGTGATGTTATTCTGTCGCTTGGCAAGCATTGCTGCCAAAGCTGCTATCAAGGAGAGCTTGGCCAAATCCGAAGGCTGGAACGCTTGGTTAATTACTGGAATTACCAACCAGCGATTGGCCTCGTTGATGTTGGAACCAAACAAATAGGTAACCACTAAAAGCGGGATAGACAAGTACATGAATAACCTTGCGTAAAGGGCGTATTTGCGGTAAGGAATTTTGTGTGCCAACCACATCACGACCAGCGATGCAAAAACCAGCTTGGAATGCTTAAAGAGGTATTGCTCGGTGTTGACCACTTCCTCCTTGTACACCAAAGTGCCCGTAGCAGAATACACTACCAGAATGCTAAACATAGAAAGCAAAATCACGATGGCCCAAATGATTGGGTCACCCTTGAAATGCTCATCTATCCATGCTTTTAGCTGATTCATGCGCTTTGTTTTTGAAGTAATGCGTTCACCAATGCTTTAAATTGATCTCCTCGATCTTCGTAATTCTTAAATAAGTCAAAGCTTGCACAGGCTGGGGACAAAAGGACTACCTCGTTGTCGGTAGCTATTTCCTGAGCCCACGACACTGCCTCTCGCAAGTCTTGTGTTTCTCGGATTTGCCCAATGTGTGGGGCAAATGCAGTTTTTAACTTCACATTGTCCTTGCCCAAGCAGATCAAGGCTTTCACCTGACCATTCACCACCAAGGGAGTCAACACGGAATAATCATTTCCCTTATCTACGCCTCCTGCAATCCACACCATGGGTTCTTTGTAGCTGCCAAGCGCATAAAACGTAGCTTCTACATTGGTGCCTTTGCTGTCGTTTACATAGCGAACACCATCCAGTGTTCGAACAAGCTCCATGCGGTGCGATGCATTTTTGAAAGTTTGGTAGCCGCTGAGCAACTGATCCTCAGACAATCCAGCCAAAAGAGCCGCGACTCCAGCACCCAAGGCATTCAGCAAGTTGTGCTTTCCTTGAATCGTCAAGGCAGCAACTGGAATGGTTGCCTGAGCACCTGCTACTTGAAATACCAACCCATCTCCGTCACTAAATCCGCCTTGATTTGGTTTTCCTTCCAAAGAAATTCCATACATCGAAGCCTGAATCGGCGCACGCACAAGCCCAGTCTTGGAAAAAGAATCTTCCAAATTGAGAATAGCTGCATCTGCCTGATTCATATTTTTGAATAGGGCCATCTTGGAATCGATGTAGCGTTCCATTTGGTAGCCATATCGATCCAAGTGATCTGGTGTAATATTGGTCAACAGGGCAATGTGCGGCTTCAAACTCACTAGGCCATCAATCTGGAAACTGGAAATCTCAATCACCCACCAGGCATGATCACCCTCATGTAATTGTCCAGCCCAGCTTTTTCCCACATTGCCAGCAAGCCCCACATCCCAACCCGCTTCTTTCAGAAGGTGGTAGGTCAATAAGGTCGTGGTTGTTTTTCCATTGGTTCCGGTAATAGCAATCACCTTTCCTTTGCTGTAACGACTAGCAAATTCCAGTTCATCCACTACGGAAATCCCTTGATTGATCGCCTGCTGCACGATGGAAACAGTAGGAGCTATCCCTGGGCTTTTGATGATCAAGTCGGCAGCCAAAATGCGAGCCTCGTCGTGTTTGCCTTCCTCAAATTCAATTCCAGCAGTCTGAAGCTGTGCTTTGCGTGCCTCCCCAATGCTGCCACCATCCGAAACAAAAACGGCATAGCCCTCCCTCTTGGCGAGCAATGCTGCTCCCAACCCACTTTCTCCGGCTCCGAGGACGACTAGGCGATTCATGGTCTTACCTTAGTTTGAGGGTGGCTAATGTGACTACTGCAAGTAGAATCCCTACAATCCAAAAACGTGTAACGATCTTGGATTCGTGAATTCCTTTTTTCTGGTAATGGTGATGGAGTGGGGACATCAGAAATACCCGCCTCCCTTCTCCATATTTCCGTTTCGTGTATTTGAAGTAGGCCACCTGAATCATGACGCTTAGGTTTTCTACCAAGAATATCCCGCATAGAATGGGGATAAGAAGTTCTTTTCGAAGGGTCAAAGCCAACACTGCAATCACACCCCCTAGCATCAAGGACCCCGTATCGCCCATAAATACTTGGGCTGGGTAGGAGTTGTACCAGAGGAATCCCACACAGGCACCGATGAAGGCGGCGGCGAAGATTACCAGTTCCCCGGAGTTGGGGATGTACATGATGTTGAGGTATTGGGAAAAAATGGCGTTACCGCTCAAGTAGGCAAAAATGGCGATGGTCAAGCCGATGATGGCAGAGGTTCCTGCAGCCAGTCCATCGATTCCATCCGTAATATTGGCACCATTGGAAACTGCCGTAATGATGAAAATCGCTACAAAAATGTAGAGTACTGGAGTCATGGAATCACCCAAGAATCCAAGGAAATCTTCGTAGTTGAGTTCGTTGTTTTTGAAAAAAGGAATGGTTGTTTTTAAGGCTTTGGTATCTTGAAAGGAAGGAGTTTCGACCACTCCGCTTTCCACCGACACAGGTGTAGAAAACTCCCGAATGACCACGTCGTCATTGTAATACAAGGTAGCCCCGACGATAATTCCGATACCAATTTGACCGATGATTTTGAAACGCCCTTTGAGGCCGTCCTTATTCTTGCGGAATACTTTGATGTAGTCATCCAAAAATCCAATCAATCCCAACCAAACGGTCGTGATCAACAAAAGCTGAATGTAGATATTGTTGAGGTTGGCAAATAAAAGCGTCGGGATCAAGATGGCTGCAATCATCATCAAGCCACCCATGGTAGGGGTGCCTTTCTTTTGGGTTTGTCCTTCTAAGCCCAAATCGCGAACGGTCTCACCAATCTGCCGATTGCGAATCCAGTTGATGATGTGGTGTCCGAAGGTGATGGTGATGATCAAGGAAACCAAGGATGCCATCCCTGCACGGAATGAAATGTAGCGAAACACCCCAGTTCCTGGGATGTCCAACACACGATCGAAGTAATCAAATAGTGAATACAGCATGTCAGGTTCCTGTCAGTTGAGTCAATAATTCAGTCACGACTTCCGCATCATCAAAATGATGCTTTACGCCTTTAATTTCTTGGTAGTCCTCATGCCCTTTTCCGGCAATCAGGACGATATCCCCTTTTTGGCAGAGCAGAAGTGCGGTCTTGATGGCCTCTCTTCGGTCTTCAATGGTCAAGGTTTTTCGAAAATCTGTAGGCCCTACTCCCGCTTGCATATCTTTAAGTATCTCAGCCGGCTCCTCAAATCGTGGATTATCAGAGGTGAAAATAGCTTTAGTACTCTCAGAAACAGCTATTTTGGCCATGGTCGGACGCTTAGTCTTGTCACGATTGCCTCCACAGCCTACTACCGTGATGAGCTGCTCATTGCCAGTTCGGAAAGCATTGATGGTCTTCAGAACATTGTCAAGTGCATCTGGGGTGTGCGCATAATCCACGATTGCGGTAATTCCCCCTATCGAGATTCGATCAAAGCGACCCTTTGCACCCTTGATGGCAGACAATTCCCGGAGCACTTCATCCTCATCCTCGCCTAGCAGCACTGCGGTGGCGAGTACTCCCATCAAATTGTAGGCGTTGAAGGAACCAATCATTCTGAACCAGATCAGCCTTCCGTTCACCTCCAGCTCCAAGCCTTCGATGGTATTGGAAAGAATTTTAGCTTTGAAATCGGCGGCCGACTTGAGTCCGAAGGTTTGTAGCGTACCCCTGCAATTTTGTACCATCACCGACCCGCGCTTATCATCACCATTTACTAGGGCAAAGGCATCTTTAGGAAGCTCATCGAATAGCTTCTTCTTCGCTTTGATGTATTCATCAAAGGTGCCGTGGTAGTCCAAGTGATCGTGGGTGATATTGGTAAATACCGCTCCAGCCAACTTCAATCCAGCAATACGCTCTTGTACAATCGCGTGAGAGCTAGCTTCCATAAAGCAATGAGTACATCCAGCATCTACCATTTTGCGAAGCAAAGCCTGTACGCTCACTGCATCCGGAGTGGTATGGGTGGACGGGATTACTTCCTCGTTGATTTTATTTTCTACCGTAGACAGGAGCCCCGTGCTGTAGCCCATACGAACAAACAGCTGGTGCAATAAGGTGACGGTGGTGGTTTTTCCATTGGTGCCCGTAACAGCTACTACCTTGATTTTTTCAGATGGGTTGCCGTAAAAATTAGCAGCCATAATTCCCAGAGCCTTGGCCGAATCCACCACTTGGATATAAGTGATTCCTTCGGCTAGAGAGTCAGGGAGTTGTTCACAAATAATAGCAGTTGCCCCTTTTTCCAAGGCAAGTGGGATAAAATCATGTCCATCCACCTGCGTACCTTTTACGGCTATAAAGGCAGCATTTTCAATGACTTTGCGACTATCAAAGACCACATCACTTACTCTTCGCTCCATGTCTCCATTGGTAGCGGTCAGCGATACTTTGTACAATATGTCTTTGAGCACGTTCATTTATCCAAGTACAAGGTCTATGGTGGTATCTGGGGTCAATAGTGTTCCTGGACTGATGGATTGGGTCATTACTCTTCCCTTACCGTTAAAATTCACTTTCAGTCCTTTATTTTCTAGAATATACAATGCGTCGCGAAGAGACATGCCCGCTACATTTGGCACCACTGCCTTTTCGGTGTCCACCAGCAGCATTTGAACCTGGCCTGTCTCACCCGTAGAGGCGGCAATCCAATCCTCTTGAACAGGGGTTTTGAATGGTAACTTGAGGTAATCAAAAATGCTCTGCAGTTCCTCTCCCTTACCTGCGGCCACATAGGGGAATTTTGCGCTTGCTGCCTTTGGCAAAATTTTGGATTCGTTGACCACATTCAAGCCCAGGTCCGTTGCGAAGATCTTATCCGCAATGGCCTTAAATACGGGAGCTGAAACATCACCCCCATAGGCAGCAATTCCTTTGGGACTATCGATCACGACAATCATGCTGTACTTGGGACGGTCTGCAGGAAAGTATCCCGCGAAACTGGTGTAATAGACTTCTTGGTAGCTTCCGTTGATCACTTTTTGAGCTGTACCCGTCTTACCTGCAATTTTATAATTGGAGTTCTTGATGTTTCGGGCGGTACCATTTTCCACCACCCCTAGGAGCAATTCTTGGAGCTGAGTGATTGTTTTGGGCGAAGCAATGGCCTCACGGATTACCTGAGGCTCGAAAGTCTGAATGATTTGAGCACCATTGCTGACTGACTTCACAAATAGTGGCTTTACCATTTTCCCTCCATTAGCCACCGCATTGTAGAAGGCTAGCGTATGGATAGGATTCAATTTGGATTCGTATCCGATGGATATCCAAGGGAGTGAGGTACCGTACCAAGTTTTGGTACCCGGCTTTTTAAAGTAGGGCTTCCCTTCCCCCATTAGCTGGAGGTTTAACGGTTGGGCTAAGCCCGCTTTTTCTAGGTAGGCCAAATACTTGGATGGGCTAGATCTAAAATGCATGTCTACCAATTTGGAAATTGCCACGTTGGAAGATTTTTCAAATGCCTGTCGGATGCTGATAGTTCCATATCCTCCAGTTTTGGCATCATTCATGGGTCTCCGGTAGAAGTAATGCACTCCATTACCAGTTTCAATCATGTCATTTGGACTGATTTTGTTCTCTTCGAGCAAGGCAAGCATGGAGAACAGCTTGAAGGTAGAACCAGGTTCTACGCTTCCCATATCGCCTACCGCATAATTATAGCTCTCTACATAACCTGTGCCTGCAGCATTTTTTTGCAAGTTGGAGATTGCCTTCACATGGCCTGTTGCCACTTCCATGACAATCACCGAACCGAAAGCTGCCTCACGATCCTTAAGCTGGTTCCGTAATGCTGTTTCGGCTACATCCTGAATGTTGACATCCAAGGTGGTTTGAATGTCGTAGCCATCAAGTGGCTTGACGTCGTCCTCATCAAAAAGTGGCTTCCATACCCCGCCAGAAAGCCGCTGAAATAAAGCTTTTCCGCTCTGCCCTTTCAGAAACGTATTGAAACTATATTCAATTCCAGAACCTACACCGTCTTGGTTCAAGGTTCCCAAAGTCCTACTTGCCAAAGAGGTGAAAGGCTGGTAGCGACGCTCAATCTTTTCAAAAATCACCCCACCGTCAATTCTGCCTTCTTTAAAAATTGGCCAAGTTCGCATGGCCTGCATCTCTTGGTAGTTGATCTGCTTCCGGTTGATCATCAAATACTGCTTCTTGTTGGACCGAGCATCATTGATCATTCGCTTGTAAGCAGTTGCGCTCTTGTCCTTGTAGAAGTTGGCCAATTGTTCCGCCAAAGCATTTATTCCAGATTTATATTCCTCTTCATCCACCACGGTAGGGTCGATGGCGACTTGGTAAAAAGGTAGGCTTGTAGCCAACAAACTTCCATCGGCAGCATAGATATTGCCGCGGGTTGCGGGTACATCTCTGAATTGAAAATTAACTTGCTGTGCTTTAGTTTTCCACTTCTCGCCTTCCACCAACTGAACCACCGCTACCTTGTAGGGAATAGCACATGCCGCCAAAGCCACCAGGATGAAGATCACCCGAACTCGGATCACTATGGAGCGTTTGATGTTCACTTTTTAGGCAGTTCTAATTTTACAGGAGGTTGATTCAATTCAAATAGTTCAATTGCAGCCACGCGCTTCGATACTTCAGATTGCATGCTGCTTTTCATGTATTCGGCTTCGAGCGTGGTCACATCTGCTCTGATATCCGCCACTTCTTGCTTGGCCTTGTCGATTTCTCGAATTTTATTCTCTGCACGCAGGTTGCTGTAGATGTAGATCAATGCCAATAGCGCCACAAATGCTACTGGAGGAACCAATTGGACAGGTACGCCTTCACCAAGGACCTTTTTTACATCTAGCTTTTCTTCCATCCAGGAAAAAATCGTCTTCCCTGAGCGTCCTTTTGGACTGCTCCCCTCTTTCAGCTTGTTCTTGAAGGTGTTTTGACTCATTTTCCTACTTTTTTTGCAATTCTCAATTTGGCACTTCTGGCTCTGGGATTCAGGGCTAGCTCTTCCTCCGAAGCGGTAATTGCTCCTCGGCTGACTGGCTCTAGTGGACGAAGGAGATTTCCATAGAAATCCTTCTCCACTTCTCCTTGAAACTTTCCTTTGATCATTAAACTTTTGACCAAACGATCCTCTAAACTGTGGTAGCTCATCACTACCAAACGGCCTTCGGGTTTGAGAAGCTCCACTGCGCTGAGCAGCAACTCTTCCAAAGCCCCCATTTCGTCGTTTACTTCTATTCGCAAGGCTTGAAAAACCTGAGCGTAGTATTTGAATTCTTTCCCGCGAGGTGCAAACCGCTTTAAAAATGCCGTAAACCCTTCCGTAGTGGTAAAGGGCTCGACCGAGCGCTCCGCCACGATGGACTGAGCTAGGGTCTTGGCATTCTTGATTTCCCCATACATCCCTAGGATCTTATGCAGCCTTCCCTCATCCGCAGTTGCTAGAAGCTCCTTCGCACTGAGTTCAGCCGACTGGTTCATCCGCATGTCTAGATCTCCCTGAAAGCGAGTTGAAAACCCTCTTTCTGGAGCGTCTATTTGATGGGATGAAATGCCTAGGTCTGCTAGTATTCCATCAACTTGTTTGATTCCATGCAAGCGCAGGTACCGTTTGATATCCCTGAAGTTGGCTTGTACGAAGGTGAAGCGAGGATCTTGAGGGGCATTGGCCAAAGCATCACTGTCTTGATCAAAACCGAATAGCTGTCCTCCTTCCAAACGAGCCAAAATAGCCTTAGCATGACCACCTCCACCGAAGGTCACATCGACATAGACTCCATTGGGGAGAATAGCTAAGCCTTCAATGCATGGGTCAAGCATCACTGGGATATGGTAAACCGGGGTCGACATGGCGCTTAGGAGAGGTATTTTTCCATAAGGCCAGACAAGTCCGCCGTATCCACAATAATGTTCTTTAGGTACTGTTCAGGATTCCAGAGTTCAATTCGGGTTCCCATGCCAACGACCACCACATCCTTCTCCAGGCTGGCATAGGTTTGGTACAGCTTCGGAATCAACAATCTCCCTGCATTGTCCAACTCCACCTCGACGATGGAATTGAAAAAAGAGCGTTGCAACATGCGCTGCTCTGCATTGTTGATGTTCAGGGATTTGATTTGACTCTCCAGCTTTTTGTATTCTACCAGGGGATAGAGCGCCAAGCACTTGTCTTCAGCCATGCGGAGCATAAGCGTCATGCCATTGGCCTGAGGAATTGCCGCCTTAATCTTGGCGGGCAATGCCAAACGACCTTTGGGATCTAGCTTGCTATCGTATTGACTGTTGAACATGGACGGACTACGAATTGGTAAAATTTGAAGTAAGCAAAAGTAAGCAAAGAAGTTTTAAAATTTACCACTTTCTCCCACTTTTCACCACTTTGTTTCAAAAGTAGCCAAAAGATTGCGTGTCGACAATAGTTTTTAGTAAAAAATGCAAGAAATTTTTAAGAGATTTTTTTGATTATTGGAAAAGGCTAAAAAATAGAAGAATCCCACCAAATGATAAATAAATGGGGGATTTGGGTGGTTAAAAAATCAACCTCACAACTAAAATTTTTTAAATTGATTGCAAAGTGGGAGCTCCTCCCAAAAAAAATTAATTAAACAGGGATTTTTGGGTAAAAACAACTAAAAATTAACGACTTCCAAAGGGCAAAAATCTAGTAAAAAATCAATCTTTTATGATCAGTTTTTCCAACTTCGGATCGCTTTTTCTCCCTTTTTCTCCAAGGATTTTCGAAACAACTCGCCAATCCAAGGCCAGGTTCCGGCGATCTTGGCCAGCAGCCCTCTGGATTCAGGGATACAGACCAGCGCCCGAGGGCGTTCCATCACTCCCAGGATGACCCGCACTACCTCTTCCGCCTCAAGCACCTGCTTGGGACCACTGAAGGTGAGTTTGGCTTCCTCGGGGTAGCCCAACTGCAAGTCCAACATAGGGGTATTCACCAAGTCGGGACAAATGACGCTAACCCAGACTCCATACTTTTTAAGTTCCGCCGCCACGGACAAAGAAAATCCCCGCACGGCAAATTTGGAGGCTGAATACAAACTCAAGCCCGACACGGGCGCCAATCCTGCCAAGGAGGAAATGTTCAAAATATGGCCAAAACCTTGGTTTTTCATCGCTCTGCCGATAAGCGTCGTACCCAAAATGGTTCCCTTCGCATTGCAGTTGAGGTGGTAGTCAATGTCCTCCAACCCATACCCCTCCAAAAAGCCAGGACGAATCACCCCTGCACAATTGATCAAATGGGATATCGATAGCCCCATTTTCTTTGCTGCATCTAGCACACGCAACCAGGTGGATTCCTGGGCCACATCCCCATCTACCCAGCCGACGGATTTGCTACCTTGGGCTAGATTTTCGAGTTTCCCCGCATCCAAGTCCACTAAAATCATCGGGACTTCACGGGCCGAAAAAGTGGCTAAAAGTTGGTTGCCGATGCCACTTGCAGCGCCAGTAAGTACAATCAGGGTTGGGTTCATGGGAATTGAGTAAAGCGAATACGTACCTAAATAAACTCAAAAATACTGAGCGTTCAAATTTTGTAGCTTTACCAAAATCAGGAACCTTTTCGAAGACTTTTGGTGTAAATTTGAACAGGACTTCAACCAAACCCCCATGCAGCAGACGACTTCTAATTCTCCCTACGACCTCCTAATTCTTGGCGCGGGTCCCATCGGTCTTGCCTGTGGAATTGAAGCCAAAAAGGCGGGTTTGAACTACCTGATCCTAGAAAAAGGTGCCCTCTGCAATTCGATCTACAACTATCCGGTCAACATGACCTTTTTTTCCACAGCAGAGCGATTGGAACTTGCAGGCATTCCCTTCATGTCTGTTGGAGCCAAACCTACTCGAACAGAGGCTTTAGACTATTACCGAAGGATTTACCAACTTTTTCAACTAAAGGTAAACCTGTACGAAACCGTCAACACTCTTCAAAAAGAGGGGGCTCTTTTTTCCGTTCAAACCTCTAAAGGATCTTATTTGAGCCGAAAAATTGTTTTGGCAACCGGCTTTTATGACCTGCCCAACCTGATGGAGGTGCCCGGCGAGGAACTGCCCAAGGTGCTGCACTATTACAAGGAGCCTTGGCCTTTTATTGGTCAAAAAGTACTGGTGGTAGGCGGAGCCAACTCTGCGGTAGATGCAGCCTTGGAATGCTGGCGCAAAGGTGCCCAAGTGAGCATGGCACTGCTCGGTGAAGAGGTAGATGCTAATGTCAAATACTGGGTACGCCCAGACATTGTAAACCGAATCAAGGAAGGCTCCATCCAAGCAATCAAGAACTCAAAAGTTGTTGAAATCCTTCCCACTGAGGTTCGCCTATCGACCCCAGAAGGAGAAATTCGGGTATCCAACGACTGGGTACTTGCCTTGACCGGATACAAACCCAACTTTGGCCTCTTGGACCAGCTCGGTGTCCAACTCAGCCTGGACGAAAAGAGACAGCCCTGCTACGATCAGACCAACCAGGAATCCAATGTCCCGGGAGTTTACCTTGCAGGGGTGGTCTGTGGAGGGCTCAATACCCGGGAATTTTTTATCGAAAACAGCATTTCCCATTCGGAGGCCATCATTCAGGACATCTTGAAAAAATAATACTTGCAAAAAGGAGTATGTTTTATTGCAAATAAGATATTTAGATGTAACTTCCTGAAAACTAAACGAAAACATGGCGGCTGTCTGGAAAATTCGATGGAATGAACAACGAACTGAATCAATTGAGATTCCCCCCAAGGAGTACCATTTTTTCAGTCATGCCCCTGCAATCGTGGCCGAAAGCCAAGCCAAGTACGGGGAGGCTACACTAGATTTTCACGAGACTAGCCTGATTTTTGACTACTTGGACTTTAATTCCCAAGAGATTGCTGAGCTTCTCGAGGTGGATCCCAGTACGCTATTCCGCTGGAAAAAGGAAGACCGAAAGCTCAGCAAAGGGATTTCCAAAAGCCTCTTGGAGATCGACCTTATCCTAGCCAAAGGCATCCGGATCTTTGGTTCGGAGGAGAAGATGTCAGCTTGGCTACAGCTCCCCAATGAAGCGCTTGGACAGCAAAAGCCGATAGACCTATTCAAAAACCCCTACCAGATTGCCCAAGTGGATCAAGTACTTGAGTCTCTTTCTTGGGGTAACGTGAGCTGATGCGCTATTTCCGATTGATCGAAAATCTTCCTGGCCGAGACCCGCTCGGCTTCGGGATGGGGCCAGGTCGCTGGAATGTCAACGGTACACCAGTAATCTATGCCAGCTCAGTGAGTGCCTTGAATTTTTTGGAGCTACTATCCATCAAAGGTCCCATCGTCACCGAAAGTTCGTGGAAATTGGTAAGTCTAGAGGTAGTAGGATCCATCCCCGAGTTGGAAGTGGATGATCTTCCCATAAGTTGGAAAAATCGCCCCTATCCAAGAACAACTCAAGAATTGGGTTCCATCTGGACCAAAAGGGAACTATCCCCCTGTTTGAAAATTCCTTCCTGCCGCATTCCTTTGGCTAACTTTTCCCAGGAACACAACCTCCTTATCAACCCCCTGCATCCCGAATTCAAGCAAAAAATAAAGGTGACAGACACCTGGGATGTGAGCTTTGAAGTGAACCGCTAACTCAAGAATTGGCCTCGGTAATCAAGCGCAAACCATCCAAGGTCAGGTTGCGGTCGACCGCGTCAAATACCCCATCCAAATTGGTGAGAATGGATGATAGCCCTCCCGTGGCGATTACGGTGAATTTCAGCCCTGTTTCCAACTGAATCGCTTCCAACATTCCTTTGATCAATCCGGTATACCCATGCAGCACTCCCGCCTGAATGGCATGAATTGTATTTTTCCCAAGGACGGAATCGGGCAACTTCAGTTCTACCTCGGGCAACTTCGCTGTATTCATAAAAAGTGCCTTGATGGCTGTTTGGAGTCCAGGAACAATGCTTACTCCCAGCACATCGCCTGCTTGATCTATAGTCGTGAAGGTAAGGGCTGTACCAAAATCAACGACTATCGCAGGACCTGCAACCCGGGTATATGCCGCCATCACATTGCACATCAAGTCTGTCCCGATTTCATTCGGTCGGAGAGTACGAACTGGTAATTTGGGGTAGCTAGTTGCCTGAATTTGGTAGGGCCGCTTGCCAAAAAACTGCACACAAAACTGTTCTATGATGTCGTTGATCTCTGGAACTACTGAGCTAAACCCAATTTTTTCAATTTGCGCAACGGAGATTCCGTGCTCCAAAAAATACAGCGGCACTTTCTTGCTCAACTGAGAAATCAATTGAGGCGCTTTTGTTTCCAGTCGAAACTGATTCGTCCACTTTCCTCCCTTGGAATCATAGAGTGCAAAAACTACGTTGGAATTGCCCGCATCAATGGCTAAAAACATCTTCGTATCTGATTTTATATAAATTAGGGGCATAGTTAGCAAATAATCAACTCTCCAACCTTAAAAACACATGTATTCCCTAAGAGAAGGACAGAAATCAGACCTCCCCCGCGTGCTGGAACTTATCCAAGAGCTTGCGCTGTATGAAAAAGCACCGGAGCAAGTGACCAACACGCTGGAACGAATGGAAAAGGAAGGGTTTGGCCCGCAGCCGGTGTATGGATTCTATGTTTGCATGAAAGACAGCAGCCAAGAAATCATTGGAATCGCCGTCTATTACTACCGCTACTCCACCTGGAAAGGAAAAAGATTGTACCTCGAAGATATCGTAGTTACAGAATCCGAAAGAGGAAATGGGGCAGGCAAACTCCTTTTTGATCGGGTGATGGCCAAATGCCTCGAAGAAGACTGCAGTGGAATGATGTGGCAAGTACTGGATTGGAATGCTCCTGCGATCAACTTTTACAAAAAGTATGATGCACTTCTGGAGGCAGGATGGCTCAATGCTCACCTCCAAGATTACGAGATCAAAAAATTGCTGCAGTCCTAAATCGGAGATCCAAGGCCCTACGCTTCTAGGCATCAAAAAAATTAAGACTACCTTTGTGTCATGAAAACAAAAGCGTTTAGCGTAGTCTACGAAGACAATCACCTCCTTGTGGTCAATAAGGCGGCAGGAATCCTAGTCCAAGGAGACAAAACAAAAGACAAAACTCTGACGGATTATTGCAGAGAGTATATCGCAAAAAAATACGAAAAGCCTGGAGCAGTTTTCTTGCATCCAATCCACCGACTGGATCGACCAGTGAGTGGATTGGTTGCCTTTGCCCGAACCTCCAAAGGTCTGGAGCGAATGATGGAACTCTTTCGCAAGCGAGACATTCACAAAGTATACTGGGCCCTAGTCAAACGAAGACCCAAAGAGGAAATGGGTAAATTGACCCACTGGCTCACGAAAGACGAAGTTAAAAATTTTGTTACCGCACATGACCAAGAAGTAGAAGGCTCCCAAAAAGCAGAGCTCAACTACAAGGTACTGGGCCATATGAATGACCACTACCTGTTGGAAGTTCGTCCCATCTCAGGCAGACCCCACCAAATTCGCGTACAACTGGCGTCTATGGGTTGCCCTATTCGTGGAGATTTGAAGTATGGTTTTGCTAAGCCCAACCCTGATGCAAGCATCAACCTCCACGCTTTCCACTTGGTCTTTGAACATCCCATCAAAAAAGAAAAACTCTTCCTTCGTGCTGCCCTCCCTGAAACTGAATTCTGGGAGCAGTTCCTCGAACTCGAACAAGTAAAAGCCAAGGATCAGCATTTGGATAATACGTTTTCGGGATAAGAAAGGGAAATACTATTGAAATACAGTGGAAATATACTCCGCTGCGCTTCGTGAAATAAGTGGAAATACGAATTGAACACTATTTTCCTGAGCTTGCTCAGGCTATTTCAATTATGTTTCTATCGTATTTCTTTTTTTTGAAATACAGTAGAAATAGACTCCGCTGCGCTACGTGAAATAGAGTAGATATACGAATTGAACACTATTTCACTGAGCTTGCTCAGGCTATTTCTATCGTATTTCTACTTTATTTCTACTGTATTTCTACCAAACTACAACCACCATGAAAAACTTCATTTTTCTACTCAGTTCTCTACTAATTCTCAGTGCATGCACCGCACAGAACTCTCCGAAGACCATCTACATCGTTCGTCATGCAGAGAAGCAACTCGAAGGTCAGGACCCAGAACTCGCCTATGTTGGAGAAGTTCGTGCCAAAAAACTTGCGCAGATTCTAGAGAAGGAAGGGATCAAACGGGTCTTGTCCACGGATTACACAAGAACTAGAAATACCGCTCAACCTACTGCAGCGGGGGCAGGAATAACCGTAGAGTACTATGATCCCAAAAATCAAGAGGCTTTTGTTACTGACCTTCGAAGCAGCGAAGGCAATATCCTAGTGGTGGGCCATAGCAATACGGTCAGCCAACTGGCCAATGCTTTTGTAAGTGAAGGCGAGAAATTTGCAGACTTGACCGACCTGGATTACGACTTTATCTATATCGTGACCTTAGAAAAAAATGGGGCTAAAGTGGTGCGGAAAACCTACAAAGATTTTTAAG
>CAMDLI010000024.1 GCA_945901615.1 Spirosoma fluviale | reverse complement strand
ATCCATCTTTTGACACAATAGGCGGACAATATCGATGTTTTTCCATTCGTTAAAGCCTCCAATGTTGTAGGTCTCCCCAGGCTTTCCCTTGTGGAATACCACATCAATGGCACGAGCATGGTCCTTCACAAACAACCAATCTCGCACATTCTCCCCTTTACCATACACGGGTAATGGCTTGTTATTCTTGATGTTATGGATGCAAAGAGGAATCAACTTTTCTGGAAAATGGTTTGGTCCGTAATTATTTGAGCAGTTGGAAACCACTGTTTTCATTTTGTAGGTATTCGCATAGGCTCTTACAAAATGGTCGGAAGCTGCTTTCGATGCAGAATAGGGTGATTGAGGATCGTATGCTGTTGTCTCCAAGAAAAATCCTCCATCATGCAAAGAACCATACACTTCATCCGTTGAAACATGATAGAACAGGTGTTGATCCAAGGCTCCTGACCAAGCTTTTTTGGCCACATTCAGCAAGTTTACCGTACCAAATACATTGGTTCGCACGAACGCTAAAGGATCTGAAATAGATCGGTCCACATGGGATTCAGCAGCCAGGTGAATGACATCCGTAATTCCATGCTTTGCAAAAACCGCTTCCAAAGCCTGCTCCTCTTGAATATCTGCTTTTTCAAAAAAGTAGTTGGGCGCACCTTCTACTTCAACCAAATTCTCCAAGTTGCCCGCATAGGTCAAAGCATCCAGGTTGACGATTCGATACAGCGGATAGTTAGCCACAAAAAGTTTGACCACATGAGATCCAATAAATCCGGCTCCTCCGGTAATTAAAATTGATTTTGACATATTAGGATTGATAAAAATTTAAGTACCATTTGGTGAATTCAGCCACCCCTTGGGCCACTGAAATTTTGGGTTCATAGACCATATCCTGCATTAACTCAGATATATCGGCATGTGTTTCAACCACATCGCCAGGCTGCATGGGAAGAAACTCCATCTTTGCCTTTTTCCCAAGGCCCTTTTCGATTGCTTCAATAAACTCCAGTAAGGGCACAGGGGACGAGTTTCCAATATTGTAAAGTTTATAGGGCGCCGTAGAGCTCGATGGATCGGGATGCTGACGGTCAAAATTGCTGTTGGCAGTAGCTGGTCGATCTGCCACGAGAAGTACTCCAGACACGATATCATCGATGTAGGTGAAATCCCGCTTCATTTGACCTTGATTAAATACCTGAATGGGTTCTCCTTTGCGAATCGCATCGGCAAACAAAAAATAAGCCATATCAGGTCTGCCCCAAGGGCCATACACCGTAAAAAAGCGAAGTCCTGTGGTTGGGATTCCAAAAAGGTGGCTGTAGCTGTGCGCCATTAGCTCATTTGCCTTTTTAGAGGCTGCATAGAGTGAAATCGGATGATCCACTCCATCGGAAGTAGCGAATGGCATTTTGGCATTGCTCCCATAGACTGAACTTGAGGATGCAAAAACCAAGTGCTTCACGGGATAAAATCGACAGCACTCCAAGAGATGCAAAAAGCCAGTAAAGTTGCTATGCAGGTAATCCTCTGGATGAAGAATGGAATTTCGTACGCCTGCTTGGGCAGCCAAATGAATGACTACCTCAAATTTCTCTGTTTCAAACAGGCGTAGTAAAGCCTCCTTATCCACCAAATCTTGTTGAACAAAACGGTAGCTAGTTGATTTTGAGGAGGTAACGGGAATTCCAGATTCCATCTTTTCCCTTGAGATCCCTAATTCAGCCAATCGGGCAAACTTAAGTTCAAGGCTATAATAGGAGTTAATACTATCCAAACCAACAACCTCCTCTCCTCTCTCGAGTAAGTGTCGGACCACATGAAATCCAATAAAACCTGCAGCTCCAGTAACTAGGTATTTCATGATTTATAAAATGAGTTTAGCTTACAAAATAGTGTCATGGCAAGCCCTTTTCTTGATACTTTCCAAGTTTACGGTAGGCTTCCAATTGAAGTTGCTGCATTATTTTTCGGTCAAATTTATCCACAACTTCTTCAAAAAGGACTTCAGCATAATTAGTTAAAACATCCCGCTTCACAAAGGCAAACTCTAATGCTTCTTTCAATACGGTCACCTCTCCAATTGGAAAAACTAAACCTGTCTTTTGCTGCTTGATCAATGAGGTGTTTCCGATACAGTTGGAACATATAATGGGAACTTGCATAGCTGCCGCCTCCAAAAGGACATTTGAAAATCCCTCTTCATGAGATGCTTGAACCAGCACATCTGATAAAGCTAGGTAATGGGCTACATGATCTGTTGAATCTAGTTGTACCACACGCGGATGTTCACGAATGACCTGTATTGTTTCTTGGCTGATCGGATCTTTCTCTTGTTCAAAAGCTCCGATAAGCACCAATTTGGATTTTGAGACAATCTTGGATTTTACAAAGGCAGCAACCAAGTCTTCTATTCCCTTCCGTTTGGTTAGCTGCCCTACTGCCAAAATTATAAAATCATTCTCGCCTGGCAGAATACGCATGGTAGCCGCTACCAAATGATTTTCTTTGAGGGCCTGTCGATTAAATTCTTCTAAATCAACACCTAGTGTAGAACCAGATCCTAGCAATTCAAACTTGGAAACTTCAACTCCTGAATTATTGGTCAAATAAGTAAGCATTCCTGTTGAGTTGACCCATAGCTTTGTCGAATTGGCATAGGTCCACTTTTCAATTAAGGTTAGACCCTTTTGCGGCTCTTTTGTATTCGCTGGCATCTCAGTGATGCTATGAATTCGATGCGGAACACCAGCCAAATTTGACGCTAGCATGCCTAAGAAACCAGCCTTGGAATCGTAACTATGAATCACATCCGGTCTTTCCTTGCGGATCAATGTGAAGAGACGCCAAAAAGAAATGAAGTCTTCTACAAAATTGACTCCCTTGACGAAAGGAATCGCCTCATGCCTCACTCCTTCAGCTCGACAAATCTGTTGAATTTCTCTTCCATCTGCACTTACTAGGAGCACCTCCCAACCTTGCTCCTGCATCAATTTAGGCTGACCAGAGAGTAAAAGTTTAAAAGTAATCGGCTCGGTGGAAAGAAGAAGATACTTGGGCATTTAAAGAAGGGGATGAAATACAAAGGTAAAATTTTCTTAGAAGAACTTGATTAGAAAATAGGGTTCTGACGAAAAGTTTGAAAATTGAATCTTTTGGTCGCGCATGCAGCTTGATAAAGCTCGAGAATCAAATTAATTCTAATTTTTTCATTGGATTCTTTCAAGATTTTTATCCTAGCCCAAATCTTCTTTAAATCAATAATTAAGCATTTTTTAACAAAATCAAATTCATTAATAAGAACAAATTAATTCTATTTTCCTGTTTTATTATAATTTTTTATTTTTATTTTAATTTTTTTTATTTTGTTTTCTAACTTTTTTAGGTAGTTTTATAACGGGTGATTAAACTTTTAACATTTCTTTTTTAATGAATCTATTTTTAGAAGAAGGACTACACAGTAATTTTTTCCTTCTTTCGCTTTTTTGCCCCCCACCTAAAACAACGAAAGCCTTCTTTCTGAAAATACTCCCTTTGTATTCATGGGATTACTTCAGAAAGAAGGCTTTTAGGTAAGCTACCTAAACTCGCTTAATCGAATAGTTCAGCCAACTTCGCTTCTAAGCTTGGGCCTCTCAAATCTTTTGCAATGATTTTTCCATCTGGATCAATCAAATAAGTCGCAGGAATAGCCTGAATTTGGTACAGCTCTGCAGCAGCGGAATTAAAGTACTGCAAATCGGAAACCTGCGTCCAATTCAAACGATCATCTGCAATCGCTTTGATCCAATCTTCCCTACTTCGATCCAAAGAAACTCCAAAAACTTCAAAGCCCTTTGAATTATACTGAGTAAAGAGGCGAACCACATTAGGGTTTTCCTGTCTGCAAGGCTTGCACCAAGCTGCCCAAAAATCAATCAACACATATTTTCCTCTCAAATCAGAAAGCTTCGTCGTCTTTCCACTTGGATCGGGAAGCACGATATCTGGAGCCACCTGACCTACTGCCAGCGCTCTCAATTCATCAAGCTGCTGCTTCATCTGAAGGATTGCCGGGGAACCTGGATAATTATCATTCAGCTTAGTGACTAAAGCATCGATAAAAGGAAAATCATTTTGTGGGTTTAATAGCCCAATAGCTGCCAAAGAAGCAAATGAATTTCCCATACTCTCAATCATCTCTTTCACACTTACTACTTGCTGGGATTCCAAGGTCATGGCATCCACCTGGATTTGCTGAATTACCGCCGCATCATTTTTACTCATTGCCTCGTAGTACCGTTCATTGAGCTGATTTACCTTAACCTGGTATTCCTCCATCAGCTTTTCAAGCTTCAACATTTCTTTGCTATCCTTTGAACCTTCAATTTGGAGGCTTGCTGGGTCAGAGAAGTTGAACTTAACGTCAACATCTTCTGTAAATAGGGCCAGCTTAACCACACGCTGACCATATAGATTTAATTCATAAAAAGTTGGGGCACTAATCGAATCAAATTCAAAGGAAAAGTCCCCATTTGATTTAATCTCCAAGGTATCGAGCACCTTGGGTCTGCTGTCGGTATATTGGGAAAGTACCACTACTCCCTGTGGTACATTTTGAAGATTTCCTGTGATGACCACTTTTTCACCTGTAGCATCTGTTCCTCCACAGGAAAACAAGGCAAGGGTGGCACTAACCAAAATTCCTAACATAGATTTTTTCATAGTTTAATTCGCTAATAACTCACTGAAAATACGGGAAGCGACTTTTGGGTCTGCCTTCCCCCCTGATTTTTTCATCAATTCACCCATAAACAAACCCAAAAGTCCTTTTTTACCAGACTTGTACTCTTTTACCTTGTCTGGGTTTTCTAAAAGAACCTCCTTTGCCAATGGGACTAGGTAGCTCGCATCACTTTCTTGGATCAGATTTAGGCGCTGGGCTATTTCCAAGGGTGTAACTGTTGGATTAAGGATAAGTTCAGGATAAATCTTTTGAGATGCAACTGAAAAAGAAACCTGCCCCTCCTCCACCAAGGCAATGAGTTGGGCCACTACTTCCACCTTCAAGGGAAACGTAGCGAAAGATGTCCCAGTTTCATTCAGATAAGACTTAATCGGGCCCATCATCCAATTGGAAGCTGCTTTGTACAGCGCTGTCTTCGTACAAAGGGCTTCAAACCAAGTCGCCACATCTTTACTTTCTGTCAACAAGGCTGCATCGTAGCGTGGCAGTCCATAGGCAGCAATAAATTTTCGATACAAGGCATTGGGCAAGGCAGGCAATTGGTCATTTACCGACTCAATCCATTCTTCCGTGAGGAATAAAGGAGGCAAGTCGGGCTCTGGAAAATACCGGTAATCGTTCAGTTCCTCCTTGGTTCGCATGCTGCTTGTGAAGCCCCCATCCGCATCAAAAGACCGTGTTTCGGAAACAATCTCCTGTCCTAGTTCTAATAATTCAACTTGGCGCTGGTATTCAAAGTCGATGGCATTCCCAAGGTTTCGAAAGGAATTCATGTTTTTTACCTCCACCTTCTTGCCAAGAGTTTCAGTTCCACGGAGCCTTACCGATACATTTGCATCGCAGCGCAATGATCCTTCTTCCATTGTGCCATCACAAATCTCCAGGTACATCACCAACTTTCGGATCTCTGCTAAAAATGCAACAGCCTCCTCAGAAGAACGAATGCAGGGTTCGGTAACAATCTCAATTAGGGCTGTCCCTGCTCGATTGAAGTCCACCCAACTAGCTTCCTTTCCAGGAGCATGAATCAATTTGCCAGCATCCTCTTCCAAATGGATCCGGTTCAACTGAACTTCTAGTTCGCTTCCATCCTCCAAAAAAAGTGGGACTTTACCCCCGATGCAAATCGGTTCCTTATCCTGAGTGATTTGGTAGCCCTTGGGTAGGTCTGGATAGAAATAATTCTTGCGGTCAAAACTTGAGCGGCGGCTGATGGTACATTGACAGGCCAAACCCATGCGCACAGCATAGTCAACCGCACGCATATTGAGTTTGGGAAGGGTACCAGGATGTCCCAAAGTAATCACAGAAACATGCGTATTGGGTTCTGCCCCGAAGCTACTTGCATCTTCTGCAAATAGTTTGCTGGAAGTGGATAGTTGCGCATGAACTTCCAGTCCCACCACCAATTGGTATTTGTCTGTTAGTTCTTTGGACAACATGGCTCTTTAAAAATCACTTACAACAAGATAGACTTTGCTTTGGCAACCACCTGGGGCAAACCATTGAGGTCCTTACCTCCTGCAGTCGCGAAGAAAGGCTGTCCACCTCCGCCTCCTTGGATTTCCTTGGCAAGTTCCCGAACAAGGTTTCCAGCATGTAAACCAGTGGACTCCAATAAAGACTCATCGATAAATACAGCCACTTGAGGCGTGTTATCTATAGAGGCTGCCAAAACAATACAGGCCTTAGAAACCTCATTTTTGAGTTCATATACCAACTTCTTCAAGGAGTCAGCATTGGGCAGCGTCACAGTAGCAATCAATACCTGCATGCTGTCTTTTTGAACAAACTGACCTTTTAGCTGATCCTTTACGCCAGCAGACTTTTCTAGATGCAACTGCTCAATTTCTTTTCTTAATTCATTGCGTTCTTGAACTAAGGATTCCACGGCCTTTACCAGGTCTCTTGGATTTTTTAAAAGTTCTTGAAGTTCTTTTACCAAGGATTCTTGCTCCCGAATGTAGGTTTCTGCAGCTGTAGCTGTAATAGCCTCAATGCGGCGCACCCCAGCAGCAATAGATCCCTCTGAAGTAATCTTAAAAAGTCCTATTTGGCTTGTCTCAGACACGTGAGTGCCTCCACACAATTCCACAGAATATTCTTTACCAAAAGTAATGACACGGACAAAATCTCCGTATTTTTCACCGAAAAGGGCTGTTGCACCCATTTTTTTGGCGTCTTCAATCGGAACATTACGTTGTTCAAATAAGGCCACATTTTCTCTAACCTTGGCATTAACAAGTACTTCTACTTGTGCGATTTCCTCTTCCGTCATTTTTCCAAAGTGGGAAAAATCAAAGCGAAGCAGTTGCTCATTGACCAAAGATCCACGCTGCTGGATATGATCGCCAAGTACCGACTTAAGCGCCGATTGGAGCAGGTGTGTAGCCGTGTGGTTGTTCGTGGTGAGCTGTCGCTTTTCCTTATCTACCTCAGCCACAAATTGTGCTTCAGCATGTAGGGGGAGCTTCTCCACAAAATGAACAATTAAGTCATTCTCTTTTTTGGTGTCCAACACGCGAATATGTTCAGTCGCAGTTTTCAGCCAACCCGTATCGCCTACCTGTCCCCCGCTTTCCGCATAAAAAGGAGTTTTGTCCAATACCAATTGGTAGCGGTCCCCTTTCTTGTCCGTGATGGTGCGGTATTTGACAATATGGGAATAGGAATCCAGTACATCGTAACCCACAAATTCTACTCCTGAATCGTCATGCACCAAAACCCAATCGCCAGTATCTTGCTCAGAAGCTGCTCGCGAACGGGTTTTCTGCTTTTCCATTTCATCGGCAAAGCCTTTTTCGTCTACTGAAAATCCATTTTCTCGAGCGATTAATGAAGTTAAGTCTAGCGGAAATCCATAGGTATCGTACAATTCGAAGGCAGTTTTACCGGGGATCACCTGCTGGCTGCTGCCAAGCAAATCTGCTTTTATCCCATCAAGCATTCGGAGTCCATTGTCAAGGGTACGAAGGAAAGAGGCTTCTTCCTCTTGAATTACCTTGGCAATAAACTCTTGCTGTGCACGAACTTCTGGGAATATATCTCCAAAATTTGCTGCAATCAGCGGTGTCAACTCGAATAAAAATGGCTTTTGAAATCCTAGGAAAGTATAACCATAACGCACTGCTCTTCTCAAAATCCGTCGAATCACATAGCCTGCCTTGTTGTTGGACGGAATCTGTCCATCTGCAATCGTAAAGGAAATCGCCCGGATATGGTCTACAATCACGCGGAATGCAATGTCAGTGGGCTCATCTTTCCCATAGGATTTTCCCGATTTACGCTCCAAAGCAGCAATAAAGGGCATAAATAAATCGGTATCGTAGTTGGAAGACTTGTGTTGTATCGCCCGTACCAGACGCTCAAAACCCATACCGGTATCCACGTGTGTGGCGGGTAGCTCCTTCAAGCTTCCATCAGATACGCGGTTGAACTGCATAAATACCAAGTTCCAGATCTCAATTACTTGAGGATGGTCATTGTTAACGAGTTCACGTCCTGGTACGGCAGCACGCTCGGCGGCAGTACGTAAGTCCACATGGATTTCAGAGCAGGGTCCACAAGGTCCTGTATCCCCCATTTCCCAGAAGTTATCCTTCTTGGAACCCATAATGATGCGGTCTTTTGCCACGATACCACTCCAAAGGTCGTAGGCCTCTTGATCCATGGCTAGATTGTCACCCGCATCCCCTTGGAAAACGGACACGTAGAGCAGGTCCTTAGGTAACTTGTAGACCTCGGTCAACAGTTCCCATGCCCATTCTATGGCTTCCTTTTTAAAATAATCTCCAAAGGACCAGTTGCCCAGCATCTCAAACATGGTGTGGTGGTAGGTATCCACCCCTACTTCTTCCAAGTCGTTGTGCTTACCACTTACACGAAGGCATTTTTGAGAATTGGCTACTCTTGAGAATTTGGCAACCTCATTTCCTAAAAATGCATCTTTAAATTGATTCATCCCTGCATTGGTAAACATCAGGGTTGGGTCATTTTTTACTACAATGGGAGAAGAAGGAACGTATTGGTGCTGCTTGGATTGGAAAAACTCAATAAACGCACTTCTGATTTTTTTGGCTTCCATGGAAGAGAGTCGGTACAGTGGCTAAAACTAGTTGGGCAGTATCCGTTGAATTGGAACGAATGCAGGCCACAAATTTAATAGAATTGGCTGGCTTATGCACAGGAATTTGTGATTTTGAAAAAAGCTTCCAGAGGACTCTAGGTCATTTATCTGCGTATTTTTCAGACTAGTTCGGATTGAGCCTTCGAAAAATGAAAACGAAAGATTCTTTTTATATTCGTTTTTTTAACCCGATACACATGTCCTACCTAGATCAAATCGCCTCGCCTACTTTACTCATTGACGAAAAAATTACCCGAGCCAATCTTGAAAAAATGGCCAGTAAAGCACATGCGCTTGGAAAGAAGCTAGTTCCTCATTGGAAAACTGCCCAATCCCGGATCATTGGAACTTGGGCAAAAGACTACGGAGTCAGGGAGGTAACTGCATCTTCGATTTCCTTAGCCGAATACCTATGCGGTCAAGGTTGGGACAGCATCCATATTGCTTTCCCTTTCAATATCCGTGAAATCCCTAGGCTCAACCGACTGGCGGCAAAGCAGGGTATTTCGGTGCAAGTAGTCAATGCAGCTACGGCGAAAGCATTGGCGGAGGGTTTGACAGCACAGGTAGAATTCTTTGTTGAACTCGATGCGGGTTATGGGCGCACTGGCATTCAATCCACAGATGAAGCTGAATTGGAAGCTATTTTTAAGCAGGCAGATGGAAGTGAGTTTTTGAAATTTAAAGGATTCTACATCCATCCCGGACATACCTACTACGGCAAAGACACGGACAAAATCCATCTAGAAAGTCAAGAGGCACTTGCAAAGATGAAAGCAAAGTACCTGTCCCGTTTTCCAAAGGCAGTGACTCGCTTGGGCGACACGCCAGGCTGTGCAGTTCGAGAAGATTTTGGAGGCGTGGATGAATTGGGTCCCGGCAATTTTGTGTTCTTTGATTTAATGCAAGTACAGTTAGGCAGCTGTACTAAAGAAGACATTGCCGTTTGCCTAGCCGTACCTGTGGTGGACATTCGGAAAGATCGAAAGGAGATCCTCATTCATGGTGGCGGGGTGCACTTGGCCAAGGACGTACTGATCCACGAAAATGGAAGTAAAAATTTTGGAGAGATTGTCTTACTGCATGACAAAGGCTGGACAATTCCAAGCCACAGTTCTTTTGTGAAAAGCATCTCCCAAGAACATGGCATTATTCAAGCTTCGGACGAGCTATTGGCCTCGATTCAGGTGGGAGATTTGCTTGGAATCTTACCGGTACACTCCTGCATGACGGCGGATTGTATGGGCAGTTATTTGAGTTTGGATGGCCAACGAATAGACCATGCCGAGTGTAGAATTAACTAGGCAGAAACTTTAGTCCTCAAATTCAAGTGGAATGCAGGAGGCGATTTGGCGTTAAACCTGATTCTTTTTCCACTTCCCTTTTTTGAAGAAATAAAGCGATACCAGGGCATGGAGCGAGTGGCAAAAAGCAATGGCAATAAAAATTCCAACATAACTCAAGCCCAGTGGAAATGCGAGGAGATAGGCCAAAGGCACTTCCAAGCCTAAAAGCACGAGTGCATTGATCCAGGCGGGGGTTTTGGTGTCTCCAGCTCCATTAAACGCTTGCGTCAACACCATCCCAATCGCAAAGAACACGTAACCTAGGGAAATAATCCACAGTCCTTGTGCTGCCACTTCTTTCACTTGTGGAATGCTGGTAAATAAACCAACCAGCTGCTTACTAAACAGGAGGTAAATCCCGGTCACTGAAGCCATAAAGATGACATTGTAGCGAACAGTAAGCCACACTGCCAATTCTGCTCTTCGCTGTTTCTGAGCTCCAAGATTTTGACCGACTAGCGTAGCAGCAGCTCCAGACAGTCCCCAAGCAGGTAAAATGGTGAAGATTAATATCCGAAAGGCAATCGTGTAACCTGCCAGAGATGCAGAACCAAATTCAGCATTCATTCGGGTCAGTGCTACCCAGGAAAGCGAGTCAATTAGCGATTGTCCCATGCCTCCTAAGGACAGTTCAATGATCTTTTTAATCGTCTCCCAGCTTAATGCAATGTTTTCTTTGAGTATTTTGAGTTTGTGCTTGCCATTGAATAAGTGGTACATCTGGTAGAGCACCCCCATGCTCCTCCCGAAGGTTGTTGCAATAGCTGCCCCATCCAGACCAAATCCTTCCCAAGATCCAATCCCAAAAATTAGCAAGGGATCGAGCACAATATTCAGTCCATTTGCAATCATCAAGGAACGCATCGCATGATGCGCTTGGCCTGCTCCCCTAAATGCTCCATTGCATAAAAAAAGCAAAAGAATAGCTGTATTCCCAGCAAATACTATTTTGGCATAATTTGACCCCGATTCAATTAACTGTTCTTCAGCTCCCATCAGGCGAAGCAGGTCTGCTGCAAACAACCAACCCAGCACCCCCATAACTATGGAAATGAAAGAACCTACCAGTAGGAGTTGGAAGGTTGCGGAGCCTGCATCTACGTAGTTTTTTTCACCAAATCTTCGAGAAACGAGTGCAGTTGCGGCCATACTCAAGCCAAAACCAAGTGCATAAGTCAACACGATGACCGACTCGGTCAAGCCCACTGTAGCAATGGCGTTCTCTCCCAGTTGTGCCACAAAAAACAGGTCGACAATGGCAAAAGAGGACTCCATCATCATTTCCAAGATCATGGGCAAGGCAAGAATAAAAATCGCAGTCTTTAAGGGAAGGCGGGTGAAATCCTGCTCCTTGCCTAGTAGGGCATCTTTAATCAATTGCCATGTCATGAGAAAAAAAGAAAATGGTTAAAAACTTCTCGAAACATCAGACGGATAGCATACTTCAGAGCGCAAAAAAACAAAAAAAACCGCAGAAGGCGGTTTTTTTTTAAAAACGAAATTGAATTTATAAATTAATTCCTTTTCAGATTAAGAATAATTAATAGCAAAGTAGATCAATAAGCTATTAATAACTATAAAAAATGAAAACATGGTCAAATTAATTAACCTAGTCATCTTTTTTTCGAAAGGGTCAATAACACCATCTTTAAATATTAATGAAGGTAAAATACCTAAAATTGCTATCATGGCAACTATTAGTACTATGCAAAAAGAATTGATGATTTCTGCTAAAGAAAAAATGTTAGTTGGTGGTAATTTTGACGCTAAAATATAACTACCACCGGCAGCAGTAAATAGTGCCCCCACAGTATATCTGCTAGGGTCAGGTGCAAAGGGCGCTATAAAGGTTACCAATACAGCAATATATAAAATTAAAAATAGCTTTAAAACAACAGACAATCCACCTTTATATATCCTAAGTGCCATTCTGTATTGAGAAAAATCAGTTTTATACCCAGAAGAAAATTTTGGATTTCCTCTCGCTGACTTATAGGCATGGGGCTTTTCAATCAGTTTAATTTTATCTTCTTTTTCATATCCATTAATCATTACTCTTGAGCTTACTTTAGAGTCTATGGTGTCTGGCTCAAAATATAGATTCTTTCTGTCTATCCATTTATGCTCAATCGGTATAATCAAATCATGTTTATCTATCGGATAAAGAGATACATCAAAAAATTGGGTACTTTTTGCTTTAACGAAATATTGAATATATTCAACTTGGTTACTAGAGTCACTGTATCGGTCAACTAAATCAGCTTTTAAAACATTTCCATTAATAACTGTAAATGGAAGTTCATTTTTGTGCGATATATCATTTTCTCCTAATAAGTCGATCTCATTTGGGTTCCATTTAAACCACAAATAAAATTCATAGGTCCAATAAGAGTCTTTGATATTAAGGTCTTCAATTCTTTCTAGATAGGTTCCAATTTTAACTTTTTTTGAATTCGGCGGTACTGAAAAACTTTCAGAGGCAGTTTTACCTGTATCAGGAACATTAGGGTCCATTGTGTTTTTCATAGTATTGCTCAGATTGGTAGCCATATCCTTTATGAATATGGATATTGAATATGAAAAAGCAATTCCAGAAATCAATATACTTATTAGGAAAAAAATTAAAATTAAATGTGATCGTTTCTTATTTTTAAACATATAATGTTTTTTTTATATTTTTTTAATAAAAATTAGAAATTAAAGAAGTAGTTAAATAAGGTAAACTTACAGGCAGTTACAATTGCTTTTGTATGATTTTAAGTAGCTGCAAATTAGGTCAAATTAGCCGAATTTGACAATGAACCTTTTCATTTTTTTAATCGATTTCACGAGGATGCTTGCTATATTAACTTCATCAAAGAGCCAAGAATCCAGCAGGGAATCATCTCCAATGACATGGAGATGCCATGAATAGAAATGCCCCCAATAAGTGTCTAACTTTTTGGGGGCACCTCACAATGCTGTCTATACTAAAAATTGATTCCTATTGAAGTTACTACTTTAAGAAGACAGGGTTTCCAGGTGAGCCTCCTTTATTTTGCGGCGAAGAATTTTACCCACATTGGTCTTTGGAAGTTCTTCGGTAAAATACACCTCCTTGGGAACTTTGTAATTGGTCAAAAATTCCTTGCAATGGGCAATGACCTTTTCTTGGGTAAGCGCCTGGTCTTTCTTCACCACATAGGCTACCACTTTCTCCGTAGATTTAGGATCAGGCATTCCAATTACGCCCACTTCCAATACACCTGGACAGGAGGCAATTGCATCCTCCACCTCATTGGGGTAAACATTAAAGCCAGACACGAGAATCATTTCTTTTTTACGGTCCACAATCTTGGTAAAGCCATCTGCATCCATCACTCCAATATCTCCCGACTTGAACCAATCGCCTTGCATCACCAAAGTGGTTTCCTCTGGTCTATTCCAATAGCCTTTCATGACTTGGGGGCCTTTTATAAAAATCTCACCCCGCTCACCTAAAGCCACTGGATTTCCAGCATCATCGGCAATCATCACCTCCGTATTCGGAAGCGGCATCCCAATTGTCCCAATTCGTTCGGTACCATCGATGGGATTACAAGTAGCTACAGGAGCAGTTTCAGTTAAGCCATAGCCCTCCGCAAGCGGCACCCCAGTTACCGCTTTCCATTTTTCAGCAGTAGCTTTTTGTACCGCCATACCTCCTCCTACCGCAATCTTCAAACCTGAGAAATCCAATTTACCGAAGGCCTCCTGATTCAATAAGCCATTGAATAGCGTGTTCACTCCAGTAATTACCGTAAAGCGTTTTTTAGCCAAATCACCTATGAAGGCTTTCATGTCTCTTGGATTTGTAATCAGCACATTATGCGCACCAATTTTTAACATAGCAAGACAGTTGACTGTCAATGCGAAAATGTGATACAGCGGTAGCGCGGTAATCACGATTTCTTGACTCTCTACTAGCTTGGGTTTCATCCAGGCCGAAATCTGCTGCATGTTGGCTACTATATTTCCGTGGGTCAATTCCGCCCCTTTGGATACGCCGGTAGTACCTCCTGTATACTGAAGAAATGCAGGTTCATCCAAAGTACTTGCGACTTTCTTGAAATTATGGTTGGCACCTAGAGAAAGCACCTTTTTAAATGAAACGGCTCCAGGTAAATGGTAAGCAGGGACCATCTTTTTAACATGCTTCACCACCAAATTCACAATTGAACCTTTCAAGCCCCCAAGCAAGTCTCCAAGCTCGGTAAGAATCACATGCTTGGCCTGAATATCTGTTCGAATTTTTTCCAGGTTGGAAGCAAAATTGGCAACTATCACAATCACATCTGCACCTGAATCATTGAATTGATGCTTCATTTCAGAAGGTGTATACAATGGATTGGTATTCACTACCACCATACCCGCTCGAAGGGCGCCAAACATGGCTACAGGATATTGCAACACATTAGGCATCTGAATAGCCACTCGCGAACCCTTACTTAGCTTTAGCTCGAAAATTAAGTAATTCGCAAACTGGGCGCTCAAGCGATCTAGTTCCTGAAAGGTTAGGGTTTTACCCATGCACTCATAGGCTACCGCAGGTCCAAATTTTTTGACACTTTCTTCAAAAAGCTCCGTCACGCTGGAATAGGCAGTGCAATCTACTTCTTGAGGGACGGAGGAAGGATAAAATTTAAACCAAGAGAAATCGTTCATTTGTTTGCTATTTTGGGTGGTTCTGAAGGGTCAATTACTTAAAATATCAGGGTTTGGCCAAGAAAATGGGCTACTATTTCAAAATTTTTCTAGCAATTAACTCTTTCATGATTTCATTCGTTCCTGCATAGATGCGCTGTACACGTGCATCTGCCCAAGCTCGCGCCACCCCATACTCCCACATGTAACCATAACCTCCGTGAAGCTGCACACATTCATCGGCTACCTTGCATTGCAGTTCGGTCATGTTGTATTTGGCGGCAGAAGCCATGGCAGAATCAAGTTTGCCCTCGTTGTGCAAAAGCACCAGGTAGTCGCAGTAAATCCTCCTCTGCTCTACCAATGCCGCCATCTCGGCAAGCTTGAATCGGGTATTCTGGAATTCACTTATGGCCTTTCCAAACGCTTTGCGCTGCTTCACATAGGTAATAGTACTCGATAAGGCATATTCAGAGAGCGCAATCGCTGCCAAAGCTACTACCAAACGCTCCTGCGCCAACTCGGTCATCAGGTAGGTAAATCCCTCCCCTAGTTTACCAAGTAAGTTCTCCTTTGGAATTTTCACATCTTCAAAAAACAGTTCGCAGGTATCCTGGGCATGCAGACCCACCTTCTCAAAGGGAACCCCTTTGGAAAATCCAGGCATTCCTTTTTCTAAAAGAAATAGGGAAATTCCTTTGGCTCCCTTGCTGGAATCAGTCTTGGCGGCCACCACCACCACATCGGATAGGTAGCCGTTGGTAATGAAAGTTTTGGAGCCGTTCAATAGGAAGAAATCTCCCTTGTCCTCTGCAGTACTTCGCATGCTCTGTAGATCCGATCCAGCACCTGGTTCGGTCATTGCAACCGCTCCAATCCAATCCCCAGAAACCATCTTGGGAACGTATTTTTGCTTGGCGGTAGCAGTCGCATAGTGCAGAAGGTATGGCAAAACAATGTCGTTGTGCAGTGGGTAGCCAATGGCAGGACCTGAACATCCACTCAAACCCAATTCCTCAATAAAAATGGCATTGTATCGGAAATCATGCACATTCAAACCTCCAAATTCCTCTGGAGCTTGAATCCCTAAAAATCCATTTTCTCCGAGCTTTAGCCAGGAGTCTCTGCTGACCATTTTTTGGATTTCCCAAGCCGCATTATTTGGGATAATCTCTTTTGCAATAAAATCTCTGACGCTTTGGCGAAATAAGTCATGCTCCTCCGTGAAGAGTGATCGATGTAGTCCGAACATATTTGGGTTTTGTTTTACTACCCAAAAATAGAGAAATAGCTCCGATAGCCAGCATAAATCCTCCCCTTCAAATGTAATATTCTAAGCAAATCCGCTACTTCTTTCTCCCGAAAAGCTAAATTTGACGACTTGTAAACAAATGATCGATATCCAGCAAAATTCACCCATTGAACTCCTCCAAAGTCTCGGTTTTTGGCATTCAGGAGAAAAGATTAGTCAGATTTCCGTTCCAGGAGAGAGTAACATGAACTTGGTGCTTCGAATTGAAACCAACCAAGGCTCATACATTCTCAAGCAAGCGAAGTCCTACGTACGGAAATACCCGCAAATTTCAGCTCCAATCCACCGTATTGAGATTGAATACCAATTTTTAAAGCAGCTGGCTAGCAATTCATTCCTCGCATCCCAATCCCCAAAAGTTTTGCAGTACGATGCTCCAAACCACCTCATGCTCCTAGAGGATCTTGGTGAAGGGAGCGATTTCCTTTCGCTTTACGGCGGTCATCGACAACTTAAAAATGAGGAAGTCAAACACTTGGTTGATTACCTGATGCATTTGCATCAATTGGAAATCACCAATTTTCCAACAACTTGGGCGATGCGAACTTTGAATCACGAACACATCTTTAACTTTCCATTTTTGGAAGAAAATGGGGTTGATTTGGATAACATTCAACCTGGACTTCAGGAAGTAAGCCTTTCCTATAAAACCGATCTCCCACTCAAGCAAGTTATCCAAGCCCTAGGAAATCGCTACCTCGAAGATGGAAAAGTGTTGATGCACGGAGATTATTATCCCGGCAGTTGGTTGCAGGTTTCGTCAGGGATAAAAATTATTGATCCGGAATTTGGAGGACTAGGTGATGCAGAATTTGACCTAGGCGTTTTCCTGGCTCATTTTGATCTTTCAGAACAGGCGGAAGACTTGAGCGCGCAGGTGCAAAAACAGTACACCCTACCCGCTGATTGGTCCTTGGTCCAACAGTACCGTGGAGTGGAAATCTTACGGCGACTGATTGGGATTGCACAACTACCGGTATCTTTAAGTTTGGATGCAAAAAAATCGCTTCTTGCCCGTGCGAGAACTTACGTCATGTCCTAAATGAAAAAGCTAACCTTAATTTTTATTGCCATCGTATCATTTTCTTGTGCCCCGCAAGAGAAGGAAGCCACTTCAACCGCTTTTTCGAAGGATATAACTACCGAATTCGGATTAACCGAGGCAGAACTATACGATAAAGTTTTGGGCATGCTGGTAGGCTCTTCCATTGGAGATGCCATGGGAGCACCTACGGAAATGTGGACTCGAGAAGCGATCCAACTTGAGTATGGATTTGTGGAAGGGCTAGACTCCATGGTTCGCGAAGTATCTCCAGAAGGGATTTGGAAGGCAAACTTACCCGCAGGAGGCACCACGGACGATACCCGATGGAAAAGCCTAGCGGTGGACTTCTTGCTCAGCCAAAAAGTTGAATCCCTAGAATCCAAAGATTTTGCATCCCATATCTTAAAAACCTACGAAGGGAGTTTGGCCAAGCTCAAAAAGACCGAAGGTACAGATGTGGAACCTTTTGAAAATGCACTACAGGAAGCCAACTGGCTTTCCGAATGGTCAAAAGTAGCCTCACCGTACCTAGAAGATAATTTAGGAGGCTATGCAGACTCCTTGTCCAAATTTTATGGGGGTGAAATGGTCTGTGCAGGGCTCTTATATGCACCCACTTTGGGCGTGTTTTTTCCAGGAAATCCGATTAAGGCCTACCAGGAAGCCTACAAACTTTCAATTTTTGATCTTGGCTATGCCCGAGATTTGACAGCCCTTGCGGCGGCAATGACCGCAGCCGGAATGGCCCCAAAAGCAAGTCAAGACAGCATCTTGGCCACCCTCCGCTTGGATCCAGAAGGTTATTTTCAAAGCCGATTGGTGGGTAGAACCTCCCATAAATTACTCAAGGATGCCTTGACAATCGTCCGTGAAGCAAAAAAACTGGATTCTCTCCAAACTAGATTGAGTTTGGGCAATCCTGCATTGAGGTATGCCTACACCGAGTTGGATCGCCGTCAGCAAGACATGCCCTTCCATGCAGGGGAAATCTACCTGCAGGCACTCACAGCCATGCTATTTACAGACTTTGACTTGATGGGAACGCTTACCTTTCTCACCAACTACGGTCGAGACAACGACACCACGGCTTCCTTGGCAGGTGGAATTCTCGGAGCTTGGTATGGCTACACGAAACTACCTGTCTCCGAGCGAGAAAAAGTAGTTCGAGTGACCCGCGATGAACTGGGAATTGATCTCGAAAAACAGGCGGAAAGATTGACCCTTCACCTGTTGAAGTCGCAGAAAAAGTAGAATTGGCTCCCTCAGGCTTTAGAAAGCATAGCCTAAACCCACTCCCGCAAATAAAGGCCAAAAGCCATTGTTGTTGAATATAGGAGTCAAGTTTACTCTCCAGGTGAAGCCCCCATTTTCAGGGATTTTTCGATAGCCAATATTCATGGTTCCCATTAGGCTTGGAGATCCATCCACAGGAAGGATGAAATTAACATCTGACTCCTCTGTCACTAGAGGACCTACGCAATTTCCATTCGCATCGAACGATTGGCAATAGGAATAGGGCTCGTTATCCACTCCAAAAAAGGTCATTCCCAAACCTAATTCGAAAAATCGCTCATCTTTCCCATACAATTTATTGACCAAAACAGGCAAAGAAAAAAAGGAATCCCCTCCTATTTTATAGCCCCCAGCACCTATACGCATCCCCCAAGTATCGATTCGTGTCTTGTCAAATCGGAAATCATAATTGAAGCTGTAGGCAAGTCCCGATCCTCCCAACTCTACAAAAACAGAGCGGTAGGGAACAGGCTGATCTTGAGCAAATGAGGCAAGAGAACCAAAAAGAAAAACAACTAAGAGTGCTAGCTTTTTCATGAATATCGAGATTAAAGATTTCCAAAGTTAAACGCTTGGAATATAGGAATGGTTGTTTATCTGAAATTCTAATCTAAATCCGGGATGAAAAGTTATAGTTCCAAATAAAAAACAGAATATTTGTGAACTTGTCCCCACATTTAGGTGGCTACTTTCTTTATTTATGAAACTATTGAAAAAAATATTTCTAGGTCTATTTGCTACTGCCATGATCTTGTTGATCATCTACATGCTGGGCCCCAAGGTAAATACCGAGGAATTGACGATTGCCTACCCTGAAATTCCAATGGATGCACAGGGACTTGAGCAGTACCTGCAAAATCGAGAAGATACTGTAAAGGGCTTAAAACCTGGAAACGAAGCATACATTCTCTGGGCAGACTCCGTTACCAAGAAAAAAACACCCTACTCCATCGTCTACATTCATGGCTTTGGCGCCAGCCCCATGGAAGGCGACCCAGTACATCGATTCTTGGCGGCTCATTTTGGAGCGAATCTCTTTGTAACCCGACTCCCGGAACATGGGATTAGCCGTCCTAACGGGATGGAATACATGACCGCACAGGACTTGGCTAATGCTGCAGGCGAAGCCTACCAAATTGGGAAAAGTCTAGGAGATAAAGTCATCGTCGTAGGTACCTCTATGGGTGGGTCACTAAGTCTACTACTCGCTAGCCAGCAGCCCGATCTTCATGCACTTGTGCTTTATTCTCCCGCTATCCGGGATGAAGCAAGGTTACTGGAAGGTTTTTTTAAGCCTTGGACCCTCTGGGTCATGGAAAAAACACTCTTGAAAGATGGGGTAAACATTCAGAAACGTGAGGGAGAGAAAAAAGCGTATTGGTCCGAAGAATACCATGCCAATGGCTACGAGAGTTTGGCTATAGTGATGTATAGCGAGATGAACAAGGAGACCTTTGCCCAAGTAAAGCAACCCGTATTCATGGGCTACTATTACAAGAATGAAAAAGAAAAGGACATGGTCGTATCGGTTGCCAAAATGCAAGAAATGTTTGGGCAACTGGGAACCGATCCTGCACTAAAAAAAGAAATGCCCTTCCCGAAAACAGGTGACCACGTGATCGCATCTTCCATCACCTCCAAGGACTGGCAAACCGTACTCTTTCAAACCATTGATTACCTCGAGAAGGTAGCCAAGGTTCCTGCCAATCCAGCCTACCAGCAGCAGGTAGAGCAGATGACCAAGGCGACCCAATTGTTGGATAGCATCCGCTAAGAAGGGAAAAACTGATTTGGATAAACAAAAAAAGGGAGGCTTTCACCTCCCTTTTTTTTTTAGATAAACTTGTTGATCAGATTTTCGAAGTATTCCTGCTTCCCGCTGATTTGGGTTGGCTCTCCCACTTCCATGGCATAGGATCTAAGATCTTCCAAGGTCAATTTACCCTCTTCGAAAGCCTTCCCTTTACCTGCGTCGAAACTTGCATATCGATTTTTTCTTCGCTCCAAGTAATCGGATTTTTCTAGAATATCTGCCGCGATGATTAGTCCACGTGCGAAGGCATCCATACTGCCAATGTGCGCCAAGAATAAATCATCGGGATCGGTAGAGTTTCTTCTGATTTTCGCGTCAAAGTTGACTCCTCCGCCTTGTAGACCTCCTGCAGCGAGGATAATTAGCATGGATTCGGCCAATTCTTGCAAGTTGAGTGCAAATTGATCGGTATCCCAACCATTCTGGTAATCTCCTCTGTTTGCATCGATGGAACCCAGCATGCCAGTATCTGCAGCCACTTGGAGTTCGTGCTGGAAAGTGTGCCCAGCTAGGGTAGCATGATTCACCTCAATATTGAGTTTGAAATCCTTGTCCAATCCAAAGTGTCTTAAGAAGCCAATCACCGTCTCCGAATCGTAATCGTACTGGTGCTTGGTAGGCTCCATCGGTTTGGGCTCAATAAAGAAGGTGCCTTTGAAACCATTTTTTCGTGCATAATCTCTGGCCATGGTCAAGAAACGAGCAAGGTGCTCTTTTTCGCGCTTCATGTCTGTATTTAGCAAGGACATGTAGCCCTCGCGACCACCCCAGAATACGTAGTTTTCGCCTCCCAACTTAATGGTGGCATCGAGTGCATTTTTAACTTGCGTCCCAGCAAATGCCAAAACATCAAAATTTGGGTTGGTGGAGGCACCATTCATGTACCTAGGATTGCTAAACACATTGGCTGTTCCCCACAATAGTTTGATGCCGCTTGCCTTTTGATGTGCAGCAGCATGATCCGTGATGAGTTGCATGCGCTTCTCGTATTCGGCCAAGGTGGGTCCTTCTTCGATTAGGTCTATATCGTGGAAGCAATAATATTCTGCTCCAATCTTAGTCATAAACTCAAAGGCGGCATCCATTTTATCTTTAGCCCGCTGAATGGGGTCAGCACTTGCATCCCAAGGGTGTACAATGGTGCCTGGACCAAATGGGTCTCCCCCAGTGCCGCAGAAGGAATGCCAATAAGCGATAGCAAATTTAAAATGCTCCTTCATGGTTTTCCCAGCAACCACACGGTTGGGGTCATAGTAGCGAAAAGCTAGGGGGTTGTCACTTTCTTTTCCTTCAAACTGAATCTTTCCGATAGTTGGAAAAAATGATTTAGCCATAGTAGTGTAGGTTATGTTGAGTTTAGGTTAATGAATAGGTTTAAAGTTAATTGGTAAGCGGTTGACGCATCTGCTCCAAACGAGAGAGCCAATACTGGTAAGTTTCTTCGTAGCGATCTGCTCTTGTTGAATCTGGAGACAAGGTTTGAAGGAGTGTAAGCCCATGGAAAGCTTCCTCTTCGCTGCTGTAAATCGATGCTCCAATTCCAGCTCCTCGAGCAGCACCTTGGGCACCATCCGTATCGTATAGCTCCAGGTTCACTTGATTCATTTGCACGAAAGTCTCTCGAAATAGCGGACTCAAAAACATGTTGGCATGTCCTGCTTTGACGGTTTTGAGATCCATCCCCATGTCCTTCATGATGCGAAATCCAAATGTCAATGCAGCGACAATCCCTTCTTGAGCTGCACGTAGAATATGCTTTTGATCGTGTTTGAGCAAGTCTAAACCCATCAAATGTGCTCCCATTGGAGTATTTTGAAGGATTCGTTCCACTCCATTTCCAAAAGGGAGAAAAGCCAATTGATCAGAACCGATAGGCGCTCCTGCGGCGAGGGTGTTCATTTCCTCGTAACTCATGGAACTTCCTCCCAACATTCTTTTTAGCCAAGAATTGAGGATGCCTGTCCCGTTGATGCAAAGCAATACGCCATAGGAAGGTTTGCTTTGCGTATGATTTACATGGACAAAGGTATTGACGCGAGATTTCGGGTCGTACAAAGGCTTGTCGCATACACCATAGACGGTCCCAGAAGTACCGGCCGTAGTGGCAAGCTCCCCTGGTTTGAGCACTTGAAGCGAAAAGGCATTATTGGGTTGATCTCCTGCACGGTAAGAAATTGGAATACCAGCTTCCAAGCCTGTTTCTGATGCAGCGGAAGCAGAGATTTTTCCTTGAATAGAGAAAGAAGGGACAGCCTCAGGGATCCATTCTTTTGGAATTTCCATTGCGGCAAGCAACGGGTCACTGAGTCCATTTTGTTTGAAATCCCAGAAGATGCCTTCAGAAAGTCCAGTTTCTGAGGTCAGAATTTCACCGCTCAACTTCATGGCGATAAAGTCTCCAGGAAGCATGATTTTTTGGATCTGGGAGGCCACCTCAGGCTGGTTCTCTATGACCCAACGCAGTTTAGAAGCTGTAAAATTACCTGGAGAGTTGAGCAGATGAGGCAAGCAATAGGCCTCTCCCAAGGTTTGGAATGCTTTTTCTCCAAGGGCTACTGCCCTACTATCGCACCAGATAATGGATGGTCGTAGCACCTGATGCGCTTTATCTACACACACTAGCCCATGCATTTGATAGGCAATGCCAATCCCTTTCAATTCCCCCTTTTGTACCTGTACTTGTTGCTGAACAAAAGAGATTCCTTGCTTGACATAACGCCACCAGAGTTCGGGATCCTGTTCCGCCCAACCTGTCTGAGGGGATTGAATGGGCATTTCAACTTCTGGAAAAGCTTTGGAGGCAAGTGCTTTGCCTGAAGAAGCATCCAGAATACAAGCTTTGACCGAGGAACTACCGAGATCTATGCCTAAGAGTAGGTGTCGCATATTACCAGAAGATTGTATAAAGTGCCGCGATAATACCTACGATAAGGATTGCTCCAATCTTGAATCCTGTACTGGTACGGAATAGGTCAGCCGATATTTCAATGCTTTTAGGGTGATCTTTACCTTTTCCTTCATAAAGAGAGATTCCAATCATCAATACAGCAAGGACTACAAATACCCAGCCCATACGGTCGATAAATGGCAAAGCTGGGAACACAACCTTCAACACCACAGAAAGTGGAATACTTAGGGAAGCACCAACAAGTGCCGCATTGGAAGTGGTTTTTTTCCAGAATACGCCAAAGAAGAAGATCGCAAATACTCCTGGACTAATGAAACCGGTGTATTCCTGAATAAACTGGAAAGCTTGATCCAATTGACCCAAAGCTGGAGCTACGATTGCTGCAATGATAAATGCAACCACAGCAGTGATACGGCCAACCCTTACTTTGGTAGTTTCCGATGAGTCCTTTCCAAAATACTTAGCATAAATATCCATCGTGAAAATCGTGGAGGTACTGTTGGCCATGGAGGCTAGGGAAGATACAATTGCAGCGGTCAGAGCGGCAAAAGCAAGACCTTTCAATCCAGTAGGCAGAATCTGAAGTAAGGAAGGATAGGCTCGATCCGATTTGATCAAGCCGGTTACTGGATCTTTCATGGATTCGATAAAGCCAAGGTCAGTTCCATTATTCACAATGACAAGGGCTGCTATTCCTGGAACTACCACGATTAATGGCATCAAAAGCTTCAAGAATCCAGCGAAAATCAT
>CAMDLI010000023.1 GCA_945901615.1 Spirosoma fluviale | reverse complement strand
TTTTCACTTTGGAAACATTGAACCTTAAGTTATCACTTTTTAGGTTAAATCAATGGTTGAATCAAATCCAATTGAGGGATAGAATCCCTTCTAAATTCTCCTTTAAGTTTTACGAGAATTTATTTTTCCGTTTTGGATGAACGACTAGGCGACTTGGAATCTCGCGAAGTCGAAAGGCATACCTTCCGCGTCTTGCCCGCCGCGGTGGGTCTCTCCGGCTTGGCGAGACTAAATGTTTTAATATTTTTCAAAAAAAAGTAAGCTCACGCAAAGGCATAAAGCCTGTCCGCCGCGGCGGACAGGCTGCCAAGGGCTTAAATATTCGCGAGAAAAAAATCGATAAAAATTATACCCGATCAATTGTTGACCTTGATTGATCCGGAACAACCATCTCCTTCTTGAGCTCCTTTTATCCATTGGGATAGGGTAGATACCCGATCTAGTGTCAATTCCTCCATATAGGCTGAAATACACAGGGGATGAATACTTCCATAATAGCCAGCTTCTCGATCTGGATATTTCACTTTTACTTCTGTATCACGAAAAGTGATCCAAATCCTTTGAGAAGCTCTCAGATTTTTAATGAATTCAGTATCTGATTTATACTCTTTTAGGATAGCCTGATAGACCTCATTCAGCTTTTTATCAGTTTTTTTATAGGATTCATATTGCATCATATTCAATTCGGCTTGGGTTTGTGAAAAACCAGCGAAACAAAAAAAGCAAAAAACGAGGGAGAAAATGTATTTCATGGGAGTAAGAATTTAGGGTGGGAGATGCTTTTTAACCTTAGTTAAAAGTATACTTTTTGAACCTTTTTTCAATTTGATTTTTTGCCAAATGGGCTTCATTCATTTCCCAAAAAAAACAAGGTTCACGCAAAGCCTGCCTGCCGCAGGCAGGCCGCAAAGCCGCCAATGAGTTAATTCTTTGCGTCTGCCCGCCGCGGAGGGTCTCTGCGCCTTTGCGAGATAACAAAAAAATCCCCTTCAAAATCTCTTCTGAAGGGGATTTTTTGTGGGTTCGCTTGGAATCAAAAACTTGAAAATTTTTACTAGCTTAAAGATTTTACTTTTATTCTAATATTTATCTATCTCCTTTTTCAGTCTTTCAACCTCGTTTTCCCAGGCCATGATATTTTCTAATTGTTCTTGAATTTGTTGCTGTTTTTCAGATGCTGTTCTTAATAATTGAAATACCTGGATTTCTTTAAGTCTGATTTCAGATGCTCGCAAATTTGTAATTGCTTGGCTATATTCATATTTCAATGATTCAAGTTCTAATTGTCTTTGTGAAGCAATTTCGGCCATTTTTTTATTTTGTTCTTCAGCCACTCTTTCAGCTTCAATTTTTGCCAGTTCTTGAATTTTTATTTTTTGTTCTTCGATTTGACGTAGCATTTCAACCTCCTTAGCTTGTTGAATTGTATAGAAGTAAGACCCAAGACCCCCAATAAACAATGTTAACAAAACAACTAAGATTAAGCCCTTTTTTTTCCTGGAGAGTTTTCCTTCATTAATTGATTTGTTTACATCTTCAGTTTTTCTGTCAACCAATGGTGGTGGAATGCTTTTAAAAATTTCTTGGAGGTCTTCAATCTCTATTGCTTGTTTCCATTCGTCCGCACCTTCAAACCAAACCATGGTTTCCCTTGTGATTTTAAGATCCTTCAATTCATCTATGGTAAAAGGGCCTTGTTGCTGGTCGTCTTTGTGAATGTAAAAATTTGACATCTCTTATGAATTTAATTGTCTTTCTTTTTGCTGTGAGTTCCATTATTAATGTAATTCACCTGTTATCTTAAAAAACTTGTACCTAGGAATTTAAATATCTGTATTAACTTTTAGATAGTCAAGTGAACTTTGGATATTTAAAGATTAAATATTACAAATGTGGTAAAGCTCAAAAACACTAATCCCCTTCAAAATCTCTTCTGAAGGGGATTCTAAGTGGGCCCACTTGGAATCGAACCAAGCACCTACTGATTATGAGTCAGTTGCTCTAACCGAATGAGCTATAGGCCCCAAAAACGTATTTTCAACTACCAAAAAGGAGATCAATTGATCCGCTCACCTTGGTTTTGGGACTGCAATGTTACATATTTGAGTTGAATTAATCAACCTTCATCCCCCATGAAAAATAGGCCTGACGTGGATTTTGTCATCTTTGACCTAGGCAATGTGCTGATAGACATTGACTACCACAAGTCCATGGACCTGATGAAGTCAGCCCTGCCCACTTCAATGCATGCTAAGGTCGATACTTGCTATGCAGCGGAGTTCCACAAGGCCTACGAAAAAGGACAGCTGAGTTCGGCTGAGTTTCGCCAAGAGTTTCGCCACTACTTCCAAACCAACTGGTCCGATGCCGAGGTGGACTACTACTGGAACAGTCTACTGGGCTCCATTCCTGCCCACCGCCTCGATCTTGTACGCCAACTCAAGGACCAGTACCAAGTGGGTATCCTCAGCAATACCAACGAAATCCATATCGAAGCAGTCTATGCCCAGCTTCAAGCCGAGCACAACCTGGCGAATTTTGATCCATTATTCGATTGGGTGTTCTACAGTCACGAAATGGGGCTCGCCAAACCGAACCAAGACATCTACCAGCAGCTGCTTCTTGAGCTGGGTACGACCGCAAATCGGGTACTCTTTTTTGATGACCTCAAAGCCAATGTAGACGGTGCTGCCTCTATTGGTATTCAGGCTGTTCAGGTCACGGGACCCACCACGATTTTTGATTTTTTTGGAAATGTATAAACCCAAGGAATACCTCATTCATGGTTTATTGCTTCTTCTCACCCTAGTCACCACCACGCTTGCAGGTGGGGAGTGGGTTTACGGAAAATCCATTCTTGCCTCAGGTGACACTGCCTTGACCTGGCCTATTTTTGTTCGTTCAATGGAGTTTTCCATTCCATTTATAGGCATCCTGCTCGTCCACGAGTTGGGCCACCTCTTTACTTCCATGTACCACAAGGTGCGCTGTACCTTGCCTTACTTTATTCCGGCTTGGCTGGGCTTTTTGGGAAGTCCTTCCCTGGGTACCCTTGGCGCAGTGATCCGGATGAAGGGGATGGTGAATAGCCGTAAAAAATACTTTGATATCGGCATTGCTGGCCCACTAGCTGGCTTTGTGCTTGCGCTAGGCGTGCTGACCTATGGGATGCTGACTTTGCCGCCATCGGACTTCATCTACGAGGTACATCCTGAATATGCTGACCCCAATTTCAAGGGCTATGGAGCCGAAGTCATGGAGTTTGAACTGGGAAATAACCTACTTTTTTGGGGGATGGGGGAGCTTATGGCCGATTCTGAGCGCCTGCCTGCGATGTCGGAAATGATCCATTATCCCTACTTGTTTGCAGGGTACTTGGCGCTATTCTTCACTGCACTCAATCTACTCCCAATCGGGCAGCTGGATGGGGGGCATGTGGTTTTTGGTTTGTTTCCAAAGAAACATGCACTGATTTCGCTGATTGCCTTTGTGGCCTTCCTTACTTATGCAGGCATGGGACTCATTCGTCCCTCTTCGTCTTTGGAGGAATTGGTGATTCGCATTCCGCTCTACTTGGGCTTTCTCTACTTGTGCCTCAGCAAGTCGGGATTGTCCCAGCTGAATACCATTACCCTTGCCCTCACGCTGGCAGCAGGACAATACCTACTTTCTTTCTTCCAGCCTAGTTGGGAGGGGTATCAGGGATGGTTATTTTTTGCCTTCTTACTTGGAAGGGTGATGGGCATACGACACCCTGAAGTTACGGGCAGCACTCCAGTGGATACCAAGCGAAAGGTTTTGGGTTGGCTCGCATTCCTCATTTTTGTACTTTGCTTCTCGCCACAGCCATTTCAGACGAATTAAGTTTGAACAAAGTACCAAGTACCATGTAAAATGTAGGAGGTACGAAATACGAGGTACGGAATTGAAAATATCGAAGTCCGAATTTCGATTTTTGAATGACTACTTCAATATTCTTCACTCGGCGTTGGATATTGGACATTGGTAAACATCCCGTATTTCGTACCTCGTACTTCGTACTTGGTACTTAGTACATTGTACTATTGACTAATCCGCTAAGGCACGGAAGGCCAAAATGCCTCCAAGTACATTTCGGACTTTGGTAAAGCCTTTGGTCTCCATAAACTTCTTGGCATTGCCACTGCGCGCTCCAGAGCGGCAGTGCACGATGATTTCCTCATGCTTGATTGCTGCGAATTGCTCTAGCTGGTGGTCCAGTTCCCCCAAGGGAATGTTGTTGGCTCCAAGGTTATCCTCTTCGTACTCCCATTCTTCACGCACATCGAAAAAGTGAAACTTTTCTCCTTTTTCTAACCTCTCTTTTAAATCCTTAACGGTAATGTCTTCCATATTATTTTTTCACTAAGATTCGATACGACTGTGGGCCCGATTTACCCTGTACATAAATCAGGAATAATCCAGGATGTTGATCTTCAAAATTAAGGATTTCTCCTTTAGCGGATGGCACGCGAAATGGAAATACTTCTCTGCCAAAGGAGTCCAATACCTGCAAAGAGGAGAATTCTCCTTCCACCTGAACTTCGTTGACCGTGGGATTGGGGTAGATGCGAAGGGAGGTCGAGGTGTCGATGCTCCCACCGGCCTTTCCGGTCAAACTGACATGCGGGCGAATGAGTAGGGAGCCGATTACCTCTTTATTTTGCAGCCATCCGCCGCCGACATTGTAGAAGATGCGGCCACTAAAGTCATTGCTTTTGTCAAGCCCTACCTGAAGAAAGTCGTTGGTAAATTGGGTGAATCCAACAAAGAAGGTGCCTGAAACCGCTACGGCTTCTTCGAGCGGGAAATAGTGGATCTCTTGTCCTTTTACTTTCGCGGGGATGACTACTTCTTTGGAGTAGAGTGGTTTTTTGTCAAGGGCCGACCAGACAACCAAGTCCAGCACCTGGTTGACCTGTCTGGCATTGGAAAAATCAATGGATATTCCTTTCAAAAAGACCGGCTCGGGTGTGGTATACTCAACTGCAATCTGCCCTGAGCGCTGATTGATACCGGCGGCATAGTCTGCTTTCCCCTGATCGTAGGCAAAATAATCGCGAATTGGGAAGCGGCTGCTCACGCGGTCATTGGAACGAAAATCTACCTGGGAATAGCGAATGGTGTCGCTGCCATTTATCTCGGTGAAGAATCCATCCCCAGTAATCAAAGCCATTTCAAAAATCACCTCGGTAGGCTTGGCGGGCAAGGGGATTTCGGTGAAGGACCTGCTTACGATTGTTCTTCTTTCCAATGCATTTGGAACCGGATTGAATGGCGTTGTACTATTGATTGGAAGTAAATCAACCCCAGTACTGTCCCGAAGGGTGACGGAGTATTCCATGGCCTTAAAGCGATTCTCAAGATTTTGAAATTCACTCTTGGCGGTGGACCATTTCCCTTTTTGATTTTTTTGCAGAAGCTCCCAGGGATAGGCTCCAAAGTCACCTAGGCGAACAGTAGTTCGTTGCGTAAGGGCTCGGTCGGGGTAGGAAAGGTCTGTGCTGCTCCGTCGGCTATTCAAGTAGATGTAGTCCAACAGCCAGGAATCGAATGGGCCACTTTGTCTACCGTTTGAAAAAAAGCGAAACTGAAAGTTGGCATGCTGCCATTCTGGACGGATGGCAAGGTTTTCTTGAATAAAGCGATTCCGGTCTACTGTCGTTCCTCCTCTTTTTTCCCAAATGTTAAGCCAGGTGCCGCTCGGAGTCAAAATTTGTAGCGTTAGTCGGTCGTTGTTATCGGGAACTTCTCCTTTTCCTCCTGCCTGCCAATAAAAACTTAGGTAGACTGTAGCTTGCTGAGCCGCTGGAATTCCACTTAAATCAAGGGGGATGCTGCTTAGGTAATCACCCTCTCCTTGGTCTTTTTCCTGCAAGGAGTACGATTTACCTGCTTCGTCGACGCCATCAAATAGAACCATACCGATGGAAGGTGCTTTGTTTCCAATGGTCTCGGTGTAGGATGCTCCTTTGGGAATCCATTTGCTAGCTTGGATGCCATTTGAAAAATCATCCCAGAAGGGGAGAGTTCCTGAGTTTACCTGTCTTAAAGAGGGAGCTAAATCCTCAACTGAAACTTTGGAGGGCTCTTGTACGGGGCCAAAAACAACAAACTGTGCGAAACTGGGTACTCCTTGACTCAACAAAGAGAAGAATAGGAGGTAGGAGAATAACCAGCTTGGCTTCAAGGTATTAATTTTTGGAAATCCAGAGATCAATTACATCGCCTGATTTCAATTCAGAGCCTACGGAAGGGCTTTGCAAATAGACTCTTCCAGGGGCTACAGAGTCCGTCTTGTTGTAGATTTTTCTTCCCAAACGCAAGCCAGAGCCTACTGCCAAAAATTCGGCTTCTTCTTCCTCCAAGCCAACAAAGTTTGGAGCACTAAGTAGCTGATTGCCCATGCCATCACCTACTACCAAATCAATTTTTGATCCTTTGGCAATTTCTGCTCCTTCACGGATAGGGGAGCCTTTGTAGCGTTGTTCCAAGACCACATTGATGCCGATATCTGGCACATAGATGATGTCTCCACGTTGCAGTCCAATATTGGCCAAGATTTCTTGTACATTTTTCAGAGGCATGTTGAGCAAACTCGGCATCTTTAGGATAGGGGCATTTCGCGCATTCAAGGTTAAAAATATCTTCCGATCTTTTTTGACTAATGCATTTGCCTCTGGGAGTTGCTTCAAAATAACGAGTGGATCTTCTTCTCCACTGAATCCTGAATCTATGGAGATTTCATACTGCAGGGAGGCGCTTTTCAATACCTCCTCTGCCTTCTCATAAGTCATTCCAGATAAATCGGGCACTGACACTGTTTCCCCATGATTGGTATAGAAAGGTAGGTAGACCTTTAAAAAAATAAAGCCGAGGGTAACTGAAACTCCTGCAATCAAGAGCAGGTGTAGCCCAACTTTTTTTAGTTGTGGAAGGAGTGATTGCATGGTATACATAAAGTGCCTAGCAAAGTATTGAGTTCTTTAGTCGTAGAACAAAATTCAGTAAAACAGCTTAAAGTGGAAAAAGGTAAGCCGAAAGGTGTCTTTCGGCTTACTTTTCATCACTGGATGATTACACGCTTAATTTCTTGTAAGCTGGAACTGTTTATTTTGAAAACATAAAGTCCTGAGGTAAACATCTCTCTACTAAACGTGTAGGTTTGGTTTAAAGTATTTGGGAAAGTGAGTTCCCGCACCAAAGCACCAGTAGAGGAGATGATCTGTATGGTTACATTTTCTCTATTCGGTAGATTGAAGGCTACATTGACAAATTCGGAGGCTGGGTTCGGATAGATAATCGTGTTCCTTTCCGCTGGAATTACTGGATCTGGATTTGCACTTAGGAAAAGTTCCATATTGTCCAAATACACAGGTGAATTCTGCGTTCCAAATACATCCAAGGCAAAGGCCAAACGAATGTCTTTTTTACCATCGCCAGCATAGTCGGTTAGGTTGACGTACTTCCGTTCGTAATTCCCTGCAGTGGCCGGATTGGCATTGCCTGTGGGTACAGTAGAAAGAGCGGTTCCGGCTTCTGACCAGATGACTTTGTACGTTTCTCCTTGATTTGTGCTTGCGAGTAAGTACAGGGTAGTCCCTGGATTTACTGCTCCTGCAGCAACATCAAAGAAAACGCTGGCTTGACGGCTGACAGACAAATTGAAGGAAGGTGTAGCCATCCAATAGGAGTTTCCATTGGTAGCACCTTCAATTCGAGCCACATTGTTGGGTCCTGTTGCTCCCGTCACGGCGGTCACTTGCCATGCAGCCTGGTCACTTTCTGGATTAATGGTAAGCCATGGAGCTAGGTCGGTGCTGCTGTTGAAGTTTTGTCTCCAAGGCACTTCAAGTCTAGCCGTATTTTCGATGTTGTACCAATTGATTTGAGGTAATGCTGGTATGTTTTGATCAAAATTCGGTTCAGCTACACCAAACTTCAAGTTGTTCTTTCCTGCAGCAGTGGATTTGGCCAAGGTAACATTGATGGATTCTCCAGGAGGGATGGATGTACCAGAACCAACGAAAACTCGGTTTCCTGAATTGTTGGTATTTCTTGAAAACAAGAATTTGGATATTGGCAGGTTACCCGTATTGGTAAGCCGTACAATTTCTTGTGCATTTGTTCCCGCGCTGACAGGACTCGGAGCGATTACATCTTCAATCTTCAAGTCATACTTGAATTGTTCTGTGGGCACTACCCGAATATTCCGAAGGTAAATATTGTTACCAAAAGCATTTTTAGTCACAATTGCCACTCGAATTTTACCCAAATCCTTGAATTTATTGAGGTTGACTAGCTCCGTTCTAAATTGCGTAGCACTTGTCGGGATAAATTCGTCGACAGTAGCATCGGAAGTTTGAAGTCTAGTTCCACTCTTTTTGTAAGGAGGGGTGATGATGTCAAAATCTATGCTACAATCTGGTGCTATTGCGACCATCAACTCATCTTGGAATCCTGCTTGGTTGAAAGGACCATGAGCTACTTCAAATACCAATTGGGCATTCGGATACTTGGTTAGGTCAATTTGCGGAGAAACAAAGTAGTCGAACTGTCCCTGTGCCTCGTATTCGTAATGACGAATAAAGAGGGCTGGTTGCGCACTTCCATCGATGGTAAGATTGGTTTTCTCCCAAGTCAAAGACTGATCAGGATTTCCAATGATCCAGGTAGGAGGTAGTGTGGTCAAAGGAACGGAATAAGGAAGCGTAAGCTGACCTTGTTGAATAGGCTTAGTAGTTAAGGTGTTGTTTGAAGTAACCAAGTCGGCTACGTTATTTACCTGAACTATTGTAAAGGCAAATTCACTTTCCAATCCTTTTGTATCGAAGGCTGAAAAGCTTATTACGGTTTTCTCTGAAGATTTTAGATTGGTTGAAAACTGCTTGCTTTCGATTAAGGTTCCGTTCCATCTAAATTCAATACTTACTGAAGAGACCAATTCATTCCCTCTATTTTGAATTTCCAACTGAGGGGTGATGCTTGGTTGGCACAAAGCGTCAAAAGGAGTGATAACTCTCAGCAAGGACACATCTCTAGTCGTAAGAACTGGATCTTTCGTTCCACGACTGTTAACCAGCGATGCTCTTCGAGGGCTATTGGCAAGCACTACATCAAATCGTTCGACTTGGCCCTTGGTAAACAGGTTCATGCATGGATCTGGTGTATAGTCCATGTAGTTCTGGATCATGTTGCTGTTGCCACAAGAAAACCGGGTTGGGTTGGCATTGCAAATGGTATTGTTTGGATTGTCCTGATTGGGTGTATCGAGGACGAAATCATCTACTTCGCAGCCTCCATCGCCCCAAATGTGACGCAAGCCTAGGTAGTGGCCTACTTCGTGCGTAGCAGTTCTTCCATTGGTATTGGCAGCTGTGCCAGCACCAGTTCCAAAAAAGAGGTAATCCACGGTTACCCCATCACGAATTGCTGCCGAAGGAGCAAAATTAAGTCCCGGTAGGTTAGAGGTGGGAAAGGTCGCATAGCCTAAGTAAGGATCCACTAAAGGCACGACCCATACATTCAAGTATTCTTCAGGATTCCACTGGGAGGTCTGACCGATTAAAGTTGCGTCTTCAGGCCCATAAATGGTTTTAGGTCCTTGCTTCCGCACAATTCCATTGGTAGGGAGACCATTTGGATCCTGTTTGGCGAGCACAAATTCAATATTCGCATCTGCTGCTACTGGAAGAAATTCCGCGGGAGTAAGGATGGCATCTGCATTTTTTCTTCGAAAATCCTCATTCAGTACTCGAATTTGCTGAAGAACCTGCGCATCAGAAATGTTGGCTTCAACGCCTATGGATGTCCCGTTGTGTAGGACGTGTACTACCACTGCAATCACGCGTGGTTCAGCCTGAACCTTCATGATCTGTGGTTTGCTATTTTTCTCAACGATCTTCTTGTTGATCCAATCTTCAAAAAAGGGCTTGGAACCAAAAACTCCTAACTCTCTTTCTTGCTGGACCTCTAAAAAGGTATGTCCACATTTTTCATTGTGTCCGCTGCCTTGGTGACTCGTAGCTCCTGAAGAAAATTCTTGAAGTGTAATCCCCTGCCCAAAAACAGTGAACGAACACATAAAAAATAAGACTGCAAGAAATTGTGATTTCACTGTATGTTGGATGGGATTTTTCATTCTGAAGATGGTTAAGCTACGGTTAAATTTACTGCTTCCACTCTTTTGATTTCAGGAATTGACCTCAAAATAGCTTCTTCCACTCCAGCTTTTAGAGTCATGGATGACATAGGGCATGAGCCGCAGTTGCCCAGCATTTCAATTTTTAAAACAAAATCTTCTGTCAGCTCCACGATGCGCACATTTCCTCCATCTGCCTCCAAATAAGGGCGGATGGTATCCAATGCGAATTCAATTTTCTCTCTCAATACAGCTTCCATAAGCATTGCTTAAAGTTTAATTTCTACTACTTCTGTTTTCTCGGTAGAAGAGTTGCGTATGGCAATTTGCCTAGCTACTTCTTCTGCGAGCTTTAGGTAAGCATCCTGGGTGGGTCCCGATTTCAACACCGCCGGATAGCCAGAATCTCCGCTTTCTCGGATGCTTTGCACAATTGGAATCTCTCCAAGGAAAGGCACCTCGTATTTTTCCGCCAACTTCTTGCCTCCATCTTTGCCAAACAAATAGTACTTCTTGTCTGGCAGTTCCTCAGGCGAAAAATAAGCCATATTTTCTACAACACCTAAGATGGGAACATTAATTTGAGCTTGTCTAAACATGCTCAATCCCTTGGTAGCATCGGCAAGTGCGATTTTTTGCGGAGTAGTGACAATGACCGCGCCCGTTACAGGTACTGTCTGCACCAGCGTCAAGTGAATGTCTGAAGTTCCTGGAGGTAGGTCAATCAACAAGTAATCCAGTTCTCCCCATTCCACATCTGCAATGAATTGGCGTAAAGCAGAACTTGCCATCGGTCCTCTCCAGACTACAGCGCTGTCTGTGGGTGTCAAAAACCCAATTGACATCATCTTTACCCCGTATTGCGTGATTGGAACGATTGTGTTTTTTTCGCCCACTTTTTTGACCGCAGGCTGCTCTCCCTCCACATTAAACATGGTGGGTATCGAAGGGCCTGAAATATCCGCATCAATCAATCCAACCTTCGCGCCAAGCTCGGCAAGTGCAACAGCCAGGTTAACCGAAGTGGTGGATTTGCCCACGCCGCCTTTTCCAGAGGCAATCGCAATAATGTTCTTTACTTGTGGGAGGATTGGTGCTGCATCTCGTACAGTAGTGACTGTAGCAGTCATGGTGATATCCCATTCCCAATCCGATCCAAAATCTTCAGTCAATACTTCCAAGCAATTATTTTTGATTACCTCCTTCAAGGGGCAAGCTGGAGTCGTGAGGACTACCGTAAATCGTACTTTTTTGCCAGTTATTTCAATCCCTTGAATCATTCCTAAAGAGACCAAATCCCGCTTAATGTCTGGGTCTTGGACTTTAGAAAGGGATTTCTTCAACAATTCTGGAGTCAATTGCATTGCTTTTGTAAATTTTTTGCAAGTTAGGTCAAGAATGCGTCTTAAGAAAACGCATGCATGCATTTTACCTGCCGCTAAGCAGTAAATTTCTTCTCTTGGAAGCGGCATCGATTTCCCCTCGGTTCCTTACCTTTACGTTTCCTAAATCAGTCCATGTCCATCAGTAAACTCACCACCGACAAAGTAAAAGAACGCGTTGATATCGTCGAGGTGATTGGGGATTACGTGCCCTTGAAGAAAAAAGGACAAAACATGTGGGCTTGTTGCCCTTTTCATGGGGAAAAAACACCTTCTTTTTCCCTTTCACCAGCCAAACAAATCTACAAGTGCTTTGGCTGCGGGAAAGCGGGAGACCCCATTCAATTTGTCATGGACATCGAAGGCATCGGTTTTCAAGAAGCCATTCGCCAGCTCGCAGGCAAGTACGGAATTGAGGTCGAAGAGGAGGCAAACCTGAGCCCTGAGCAAAATCTGGAACAAAATGAGCGGGAGAGCCTATTTATCGCAGTTAATTTTGCCAAGGAATTTTTTGTAAAAAACTTAGAAACCGACGAAGGGAAGGCCATAGGGCTGAGCTATTTTAAGGAGCGGGGATTTACCCCTCAAATCATCCAAAAGTTTGATTTAGGCTATGCCTTAGATGGCTGGGATCATTTTCTCAAAGCAGCCAAATCGGCGGGATACCAAGAAGAAATTCTACTCAAAGCGGGTTTGATCCTTCAGAAAGAAGGGGAGGCCGAGCGCCTATACGACCGCTTTCGAAATCGGGTCACCTTTACCATCCACAATGTCAGTGGCAAAGCCATCGGCTTCGGTGCGCGAATCCTTACCAAGGATAAAAACCAGCCCAAATACATCAACTCCCCTGAAACTCCGATTTACCACAAGAGTGATGTGCTCTATGGAATGTTTCAGGCCAAAAAAGCCATTCGAGATCAAGACAATTGCTTCTTGGTCGAAGGCTACACCGACGTAGTTTCACTGCATCTATCGGGTATTGAAAATGTGGTTGCCTCTTCGGGCACCTCACTTACCGATGGGCAGATCAAGCTGATCCGACGATTTACCAACCAAGTGACTGTCCTATACGATGGAGATTCGGCGGGTATCAAGGCCTCCTTGCGCGGGATAGATCTATTGTTGGAGGGAGGCCTCAATGTAAAAGCTGTCGTATTCCCCGATGGAGAAGATCCGGATAGCTACTCCAGAAAGGTGGGTTCTCAAGCATTTCAGGACTACCTCAAAGAAAATAGTCGCGATTTTATTGGGTTCAAAATTAGCCTCTACCAAGATGAAATTGATAAGGATCCCATCCGGAAAGCAGGAATCATCCGCGAGGTGGTGCTAAGCATAAGCAAGATCCCTGATCCAATTATCCGATCGGTGTATGCGAAAGAGGCCTCTGGGCTTTTGAGTATTGAAGAAGAGATTCTGCATGCTGAACTCAATAAGATTCTCCTAAAAACCCAGAAGGATCAATTTGAGCGAGCGAAGGAGGAAAAGGCGATTGAAGCTAGCATTGACCAACTTTTGCCAGTTCCGGAGGAGGCAACTGCTGAGGATAACCTGCTCTTACAGGAACGTGAGATGCTTCGGCTTCTGCTGAACTATGGCGGTCAAAAATTGGATGTTCAAGAACTCCACTTTTGCCAGTACATCCTTTCTGAAATTGAGGAGGTTAGTTTTCAGACTCCCATTTACCAAAAAATGATTCAACTCTACCGAGACGGTATTGCCTTGGGTCAGGTGCCCTCTGATGACTTGTTTCTGAGTCATGGAGATGCTGAGATTCGACAAGAGGCCATTGCAATGATTACTCAAAGGCATGAGGTCTCAGCCAATTGGAAAGATAAATTTCAGATTTTTGTAGTCCTAGAATCCGACGATTTGGCCAATACAGCCTTCAAGTCCATTTTACGATTGAAGCGTAGGCTGCTCCAAAAAATGATGGAGGAGGCAATGGCAAAAATTAAAGAAGCCGAGCAGCTGCAATTGGAAGTAGAAAAGGTGAGCGAATTGTTGGAGTTTTATTTGGAACTAAAAAAAGTAAAACTCAAGATTGACAAGGAGCTAGGAATTGTAATTGGCTAATTCCAAACTTTCTTTGGCTGCTTCCGGTTTTGTTGACAAACAGGCTACATTTGTATCCTAAACCTTCTTTTTAACACCCAACTTGTGGAAAATTACACCCTGGATCCCATTGAAGATGCCATTGAGGCGATAAAAAACGGTGATGTCATCATCGTGGTAGATGACGAGGACCGTGAAAATGAAGGTGATTTTGTGTGTGCGGCGGAAAAAGTCACTCCTGAAATCATCAATTTCATGGCTACCCATGGCCGAGGCTTGATCTGTGCGCCCTTGATTGAAGATCGCTGCGAGAAGCTAGGTTTAGATTTGATGGTGGGAAGCAATACCGCAGTATTTGAAACTCCCTTCACGGTTTCTGTAGACTTGATTGGTCACGGTTGTACCACAGGAATATCTGCGTCAGACCGCGCCAAAACCATTCAGGCCTTGGTGGATGACCACATTCATCCCAATGAACTAGGTAAGCCAGGGCATATTTTTCCTCTGAAAGCAAAACGTGGAGGAGTTCTTCGCAGAGCAGGGCATACCGAAGCAGCGATTGATTTTTCAAGACTTGCAGGGCTTCAACCAGCAGGGGTATTGGTGGAGATCATGAATGAAGATGGAACCATGGCACGCTTGGATGACTTGTTCAAGGTGCGTGAAAAGTTCCAATTGAAGTTGGTATCTATCAAGGATTTGATTGCTTACCGTCTTAAAAATGAGTCACTAATCACGAAAGAGATTGGCGTAGACATGCCCACTGTTTGGGGGGATTTTAATTTGGTGGCTTACCGGCAAACCAATACCCAAGAGATTCATTTGGCCCTGATCAAAGGAACTTGGGAGAAGGATGAACCCATTCTAGTTCGTGTACATTCCTCTTGTGCTACGGGAGATATATTTGGTTCCTGCAGATGCGACTGTGGTCCGCAACTGCATGCTGCGATGGAGCTTGTCGAGCAGGCAGGCAAAGGCGTTGTTCTGTACATGAATCAAGAAGGAAGAGGCATCGGCTTAATCAATAAGTTGAAAGCCTACAAACTTCAAGAGGAGGGCATGGACACGGTGCAAGCGAATCTGGCCCTAGGTTTACCCATGGATGGAAGAGATTATGGGGTGGGTGCTCAAATTCTTAGGGATTTGAATATCTCAAAGATTCGCTTGATTTCGAATAATCCCCAAAAACGTGTGGGTCTGCTAGGCTACGGTCTAGAAATAATAGAACAAGTACCCATTGAGATTCAAGCCAACCCCCACAATGTAAAATACCTGCAAACGAAGCGGGATAAAATGGGGCATACTATTCTGAAATAATCAAGTTTGGGAAGAGCTGTCGGTTTTGAAAACCTGAAGGCCATCCTCCCGTTTGTATACTTTATGCTACGATTGAAAATCTACTTATTCTTGATGTTGGTTGGTTTGAGTGTCCAAAGTTGGGGGCAAACTAAAAATCAATTCCCGTCTCAAATTTGGCACAAGGGCACCTTGTATTTGACGGATGGCAGTTCGGTGAATGGCATGGTAAAATACGATTTGGAAACCAACTTAGTGCAGCTCCAAGAGGAGACGGTGATTACGTTTACAGCCTCCAATGTGACGAGCTTTGATATTTTTGATGAGACCTACCAGGGTGTTCGGAAGTTTTACAGCCTTCCTTACGCATTGAATGGTAATTACGATACGCCTGTATTTTTTGAAGTGCTTACCCAAGGGGAGCACATTGCCTTGCTCTGTCGAGAATACATAGCTACAGACACTCGGGGAATTAACAACTGGGCCGGAATGGGCATGAATCCATTTTGGGGTCCCCAAAATATAGCTGGGTTTCGATTGGCCTTTACCTATTACTTTTTAAAAAATGGGCGCATGGAGCGCTACAGTGGCAAGAAAAAGGAGTTGTTTGACATGCTACCTGGGTACGATGAGGAGCTCGAGCTATACATGCGGAAAAATCGCCTTGAATACAATCAACGTGGGGATCTACTTCGGATCACTGCCTATTACAACGAATTAAAAAACAACTAAGCATGTCAAGACCCTTGATTCTAGTTTCCAATGACGATGGGATCACTTCCAAAGGAATCCGCGTATTGGTATCTGTCATGAAAAAATTGGGAGATGTGGTGGTGGTAGCCCCCGATAGCCCCCAATCGGGCATGGGGCATGCCATTACCATTGGCCAAACCTTGCGGTTGTATGAAGATGATATTTTTGAAGATGTAAAGGCTTACAAGTCTAGTGGCACACCTGCCGACTGTGTGAAGCTTGCCAAACACCATGTGCTGAAAGACCGCAAGCCCGATTTGGTGGTTAGCGGGATCAATCATGGATCCAATACCTCCATCTCTGTACTTTATTCGGGAACCATGTCCGCAGCCATTGAGGGAGCCTTAGAGGGTTATCCATCGATTGGATTTAGCCTTTGCGATTTTTCATCGAAGGCAGACTTTTCCCATGTGGAGGAATGGGTGGAAAAAATTGCCCGTCAAGTATTGGAAAATGGCATTCCCAAAGGGATAGCTTTGAATGTAAATATTCCCCCCAAGCGGAACGAGGAGATTCGAGGGGTAAAAATCTGTAGACAGGCAGATGCGAAGTGGCAAGAAGAATTTGTAGAGCGCTTTGATCCTACGGGAAGAAATTACTTTTGGCTGGCTGGTAATTTTGTGAATTTCGACAAGGGGGAGGACAACGATGAGTGGGCAATCGCCAACAATTACATCTCCATCGTTCCTTGCCAATACGACCTCACCGCCCACCATGCTATCTCCCACATCAACAAGGAATGGGACTGGACCAAACTAGGGGATTGAGGATTTAAGGATTATCCGCTATCCTGTTAGTTGCTTAATGGGAATTTAACCCTCGCGGATAATGGCTAACAGACGACAGTTCACAGTCCACGGCCCACCTATTTGGACTTTAAACCCTGTTTTCCTAGGTTAAGGCTAACAAGGCCGGTTATCAATTTGGATTTTTTGTTTTTTAAACAAGTTGGGTGGAACTTCGACCTTATTTGTGTCGAAACCAGCAGTCGTTGCGTGACTCTTCGTAGGCTTTGAAGACGGTGTTGACTGGGAAGCCGTGATGCAACTGCGCATTGAATTTGGTTCGGACCAGGTAGTTAAAGGCTCCCATATCCCCCGTATAGGCTGTTTTATTTTCCGAATTGTAGCGTCGATGGATGGCACAGAGCTCTAGGAGAAAGGCTAAAAATAGGGGATAGGCACCGCCAATAATGCCACAATTCAGGAGCGTATCTCCAGCAAAGCGTACTTCGTAGTCGGCATAGTCATCGATTTGGCTCCTGAGACTGCTTGCATGGGCGAGCATCCATTCGTTAGCTAGGACTATGGGCTCGTCCCCACAAAATAGGGTATTGGTGGATGCGGTAAACAGTGGGTCGGTGAAAGGATTATTGACTAGCGTGACGTCCGATACATCTGTAACAAAAATATTGGCAGGGGGATTGGCCTGCTTTTCTAAAAAATCTAGGTAAACCAGGTAACGGTATACGTTGGGGTTGAACTGGGGATTGTAGGTAATTTTAACGAAGGTAAGGTGCTCGCTTTCATAGGCTTGGCAGGTTTCTTCACTAAAGCCATTGTGAAATAGCAATCCATTTAGCTTTGCCGCTGCCACTGATTCAGCCCAAGCACGTACCAGTTCGAAATTATCGTCCTGCAGCGTGGTGCTTCGGTTGACATCATAGACCCCTGTGATGTGGCAAGCAAGGATCAGGTTGCTGTTTGAAGGCAGCTGTGGGTAATTTTCACTCACAAGCTCTCAGAAAGGAGTTGCTGAAGTTTCACCTGCGAGCAGGTACTGTTTGGGTTGTTTCGGTAATAGATATAGGTTCTCAGGTTTACCTTTTTCACCCGGTAAATTGACTTGGCACGCTCAAAAAAGTCGGAATCCGCAGCAAATCCATCTCGAAATTGTAGGTTTAAAAATACTTCCCTAAGTCCAAATAGGGTCCCGAAAAGGGTGGCTTCATCCAAATGGATCTGTTTGCTCAAATCATTTCTATCGGGAACGAAATAGTCCTCCTGTGTTTCGACGATGGTTTCGGAAGTGGAGCAAATCAAGTCGGTAGACTCCATCTCCCGAAGGCAGGAGCTGAGGTGATTGGGTTTGTACTCGTCGTCACTGTCCAATATGGTAATGTAGGTACCCACGCTATTGATTACTCCACGATTGATGGATGCTGCTTGGCCACGGTTGCTGTGACGAATGTAGCAGAGCCGGTCTTCGTGCGCTTCGATGTACTGGATCAAGGATTCGCGGTTGTTTTCTTTGCTCCCATCATCAATGATGATCAACTCAAAGTCTTGGTAATCCTGATTTAATACGGAATCAATCGCTCGTTTGGTAGCGGCGAAGTCGGTGTTGTATACCGCCATCAACACCGATATGCGTACTTGTTTCAACATAAAGCGTGAGGGATATTCCCTAAGTTGTTTGTTTAGCTGCTAGCCCTCGTTGTTTTCCTATACTTTTTCGATTGGCCCAACGTCGCAGCTGCCAAAGGTAAGGAGAACTAGGTTACGGAGGGGTTAAAAATCCATGATGGAATCGTTAATACCCTAAATTCTTTTTGAAAAATCTCGATTCTAAGGGATTAAAATTGTCAACGGCTGACAGACCACGGCCTGCAGGCTGTCAACGGTCCACAGCTCAATTAATTGAACTTCAAAACTTACTTTACCTGTGAAAAAGCAGACAATCAAAAATCCGGTAGGAGCCTATTCCTACCGGATTTTTGATTTTAGCTGAGCCACTCAATCGTGCGTTGACCTTCTGTCTGTAATCAGCAGGTTGCATAGCCCAGCAACAATAAGTAAGGTTCCGGCGAGCAGCATGGTGTTGATGACCGCTTCGCCGAAGAGGATTTTATACAAGAAATTAACCCCACCCAAGGCCGCAACAATCTGTGGGATCACAATAAACATGTTGAAAATTCCCATGTAAGTTCCCATTTTATTCGATTCTACAGAACCGGAAAGCATGGCATAAGGCATGGAAAGGATACTGGCCCAGGCAATACCAACCAAGGCAAAGCAGATATGCAGCATCCAGGGTTCGCTCACGTAATAAATCAATATAAATCCAAGACCACCGGCGAGTAGACTGAAGAGGTGGAGGAGTTTTCGGTTGATTTTGATTTTTGAGGCTACGAAAGAGAGGATCAAGGCAAAAAACATGGAAACTAACCCATAGGTACCGAGGTAATTTCCTACTTGGTCCGCAGCGGTATTGTAGGCGGCGGAACTGGTGTCTGTTGCTCCGAAAACATGTTCAGTAATAGCTGGAGTAGCGAAGCTCCACATGGTGAAGAAGGCAAACCAGGAGAAAAACTGGACCAGACCCAACTGTTTCATCACCGTAGGCATGGTTACTATCAGCTGGAAAACCTCTTTAGCTCCTGTAAAAAAGCCCTTTTTGCTTTCTTTTTCTCGTTCAAAAGCGTCCAAATCCTCGGGAGGATATTCTTCTGTCTTGAGGATGGTAAAGAGGATGGAGGTAAACAAAACGAAGGCACCGATCCCGAACGCGTACTTGACAGAATCAGGAACTACCCCTGGTGCAGCGGTATTGGCAGCACCGAGCTCGGTCATCAACCAAGGGAGGTTGGAAGCCACCCAAGTGCCAATGCCTATGATCAGGGTTTGGACCACAAAGCCAAAGGAACGCTGCGACTCTGGGAGTTTGTCAGCCACTAAGGCTCGGAAGGGTTCCATCGACACATTGATGGAGGCGTCCAAGATCCAGAGTGCACCGGCTGCCATCCAGAGTGCTGACGAGTAAGGTGCAAAAAACAGGGCAATGGTGCTCATCACAGCACCAAAGAAAAAGAAAGGCTTTCTCCTGCCGAACCGAGGATGCCAGGTGCGATCACTCAAATAACCCACGATTGGCTGAACCAATAGGCCAGTGAGCGGGGCTGCTATCCAAAGAAAGGGGATGGTGTCTTTTTCGGCACCGAGGGTTTGGAAGATACGAGACATGAATCCGCCTTGAAGTGCGAATCCAAATTGAATCCCTAGAAACCCAAAACTCATGTTCCAGATCTGCCAGAAACTCAACTTCTTTTTTTCTTGGGTCATTGTTGGGGGAGTAAAAATGAGTAGGTATTAATCCAAACCTTTGATTACCAGTTCAGCAGCTGTGTGCGCGAATTCAATATACGGAAGCTGCTTGATTTGGAAATAGGGATGTACTTGATCAGGTAAGGGATCAAACTCGGTTAATTTATCCAAGAAAGCAAAATCTGTGGATTTTAAATCCTGTTTGGTTCCATTTATCTGAGGATTTGGGCTTTCAAAACCATGGAAAAAGAGGCGAATTTTGGCATATTGGCTGGATTGCTGACCTTTTGCCTGCTCAATTTTAAGGGAACCATTTTCAGGTTGATACTGAATTTCTCGACTGAAAAATTCACCTTCTAGGTAGTCCAATCCTTCGCCTGCATCTTCGTAATGGGCATAGGTAGATCCAGTGCTGCCTCGATACAAGTGGAGGTTCAAGGTGCTGTCAGGAGCCATTTCGGTATGCTGGGTAGGGGATTGCTGCGCAAAGATTTTCCCTGCTTGCACATATACAGGCAGGTAGTTGAGCGGAGAATCTTGGTAGATGACTTGACTTCCTTGGTGTTTTTGATCCGTGTACAAATAGTACCATTCTCCTTGTGGAAGATACACTTTGCTGATTTCCCGGAAGCTTTCTACGGGAGCTACCAGAAAGGTGTCGCAAAACAAATATTCGTTTTGAAAAGCCGTTTGGTAGATCGCCTCGTCCTGTGGATAGTGGATGGCCAAGGAAGCAGCTAGCGGAAGCCCATTATTCGTACTTTGGTGGAATGCACTGTAAATAGTAGGGAGTAATGAGTACCTAAAATTCAAATAGTTACGGCTAATTTCCTCTACCTCTTCTCCAAAAGCCCAAGGTTCTGCATCCTTGGTATTGATCATGGAATGGGCTCTGTACAAGGGTGAAAAAGCCGCGATACTCATCCATCGGGCAAATAGCCCTTTGCTGGCCTCTCCTGCAAAACCACCTACATCGTAGCCTGCAAAAGATACGCCGCTCATGCCGAGGCTATTGACCAATCGAATGCCTGCAAGCATGTGTTCTTCGGAGGCCACATTATCGCCTGTCCAGGCAGCTGCAAAGCGTTGAATGCCTGCAAATCCAGATCTTGTCAGTACAAAAGGACGTTTTTTAGGAGCTTGTTTACGTGCGCCCGCTTGCGTACTTCGGGCCATCTGCATGCCAAATACATTCCTTGCTTTTCGGTGCGAGGCTTTTTCTCCATCAAAATCAAACTCCAACAAGTTGGGGGTGCATTGACCCCAAGAGGCAGGCTCATTCATGTCTGTCCAGAACCCATCTACACCTGCTTCGGTGTAAAAGGCCATTTTTTCCTCCCACCAGGAGCGGGTAGCGGGCTTGGTAAAGTCCGGAAAGGCGCACCATCCTGGCCAAACTTGAGCTTCGTAGGTTTTGCCGTCCGGATAGTTAACAAATAGCCCTTGTTCCAAACCTTCACGAAAGGGAGAATAACTCTCCTCCGTTTTGATGCCTGGATCAAGAATGACCACCACCTTAAATCCTTTCTCCTTCAGGCGAGCAATCAAAGCCTTTGGATTGGGAAATTTTTCACCATCAAAGGTAAATACCTTGTAGGCTTCCATGTGGTGGATGTCTAAGTAGATGACATCTGCCGGCATTTTTTTATCGCGAAATGCCTGTGCAACAGCATAGACTTCGGATTCTGGGTAGTAGGAGTAGCGGCATTGCTGAAAGCCCAATGCCCACTTGGGTGGCATCTGCATGCGTCCGGTGAGCCAAGTGTAGGCTGTAATGATTTCTGAAATGCTGGGGTAGTGGAAAAAGTAATAATCCATATCCCCATCCTCGGCACTGAAGGAAGCAAATCGATTGTTGGAGGCTCCGAAGTTGAACAGGGACTTGTGGGTATTGTCTAAGAAAATGCCGTAATGTCCTTGATTATGTACTCCTAGGTAAAATGGGATACTTAAGTAGAGTGGATCATCGCCCACGCCGTAGGCAAAGTAGTCCGTATTCCAGTGGGTATAGGCATTTCCAAAACGGTTGAGGTTCCCTGTTTTCTCACCCAAACCGATGAATTTTTCGTTTGGCTGGAGCTTTTTGTAGGCGGTAACTTCAGTTCCAATCCAGGCAACTCCAAAGGAATCGTCTTGGTTGAGAAGCTTTCCGTTTTGATCCAAGAAAGCAAGGGAAAAAGACTGGAGGTTGATCGCTACGCGAAGGATGCTGGTACTCAATATCAACTTGTCCTCAAACTCTTCCAGATCAAAATCAATGGATTTAGGTTGAACTACCACCGAGTAAGGATTGGATTCAAAGGACTTAAATTTGCTCGCTTGCACGCGGACAATTCCAGTTTCGAAGACCGTAAGTTTAAAGTTCGCAAAATCACTGCTTCCGGTTAGCCCATCGGGAGTTTTGCTCCATTTCAAGACCTTCCCAAAGGCTTGATGGCGAAAAGAATTTCGTGAATTCGTGGTGGGGGTATTGCTATCGTTCATCCGTAATGCTTGTATGAATTCCTATTTGGAACCTTGCGAAGTTAGAAACGATTAACTAGGATAAAAAATCAGTTATCCTGAATTCCAAGCCCTCTTTTCCAGGTGAAAAATGGAAATCCGTTCTTAGTTAAAAATTTACCCTTTTCCACCAATCCTAATCGCTCGAGTTTGGTGGTGGAATTGCCCAAGGATAGGGAGGGGGCAGATTACCGGGTTCTAGATGTGACGGGTAGGGTGGTAATCGCTGAAGGAAAAGGGAGTTCCAATCTGTCGATTTTAGGGCTGGATTTAGCTGGAATTCAACCGGGGATGTATATCTTTGAGGCATTTGATAGTCGGCGCGTACTACACAAGCGCTTTATCAAGCAGTAATCAAACCTAAGCACACTATGAAATTTAAACCTGGAGTAAAGTACGGAAATGAACTTCGTGATTTATTGGCTTATGCCAAGGAAAATGAGTTTGCCTTGCCTGCTGTCAATGTAATTAACAGCAATTCAGTAAATGCAGTTTTGGAAACCGCCAAAAAGGTAAACTCACCAGTGATCATCCAATTTTCAAATGGGGGAGCACAATTTTTTGCGGGTAAAGGACTTGCCAACGACAAGCAGCAAGCTAGCATCGCGGGTGGAATCTCTGGAGCACACCACGTACACCAAATGGCTGAGGCTTATGGAGTACCAGTAATTTTGCATACCGACCACGCTGCGCTAAAGTTGCTCCCTTGGATCGATGGGTTACTCGAAGCGGGCAAAGCCTACCACCAAGCTTACAAGAGACCCTTGTTTAGCTCACACATGCTCGACCTTTCCGAAGAGCCTTTACATGAGAACATTGAGATTTCTACTTCCTACTTCCGTGAATTTGTGAAGTTGGATATGGCGATTGAGATCGAATTGGGCGTAACGGGTGGAGAAGAAGATGGCGTGGATAATTCGGATGTAGATTCTTCCAAATTGTATACTCAGCCTGAGGAAGTGGCCTATGCTTACAGTCATTTGAAAGAAATTGGGGACTTGTTTACCATTGCTGCAGCCTTCGGGAATGTGCATGGGGTCTACAAGCCAGGGAATGTGAGTTTGAAGCCAATCATCCTTAAAAATTCTCAGGAGTACATCAACAAGAACTTTGGTACTACGGGCAAGCCGCTCAACTTTGTGTTCCACGGTGGTTCTGGCTCCTCGGTAGAAGAGATTCGCGAGGCCAACAGCTACGGTTCCATCAAAATGAATATCGATACCGATATGCAGTGGGCTATGTGGGAAGGCATCCTAAATTATTACAAGAAAAATGAAGGCTATCTTCAAAGCCAGTTGGGAAATCCAGAAGGTCCAGATAGCCCAAATAAGAAGTATTACGACCCACGCGTATGGTTGCGCAAGGGTGAGGAGAACTTTGTCAAGCGTCTTGAACTTGCTTTCGATATGCTGAATGCAGTCAATCGCAATTAATAGGAAGAGGGTTTGCCCCTACATTTGTAGTAGGGAATTGAATTCCATTTTCTTTGATATTAATCTTCATGAAAAAGTCACTTGTAGAAGTGACTTTTTCTTTTCTTTACATCACTATGAAAAAACAGATCGTATTTAGTTTGCTGGCAGTTTTGCTCCTACAGCTTACACTTACCCAAGTTGCAGCTCAACAAGCCAAGAACTATTGGCCAAAGGCAGGGCTGACCTATGAGATTTTTGTGCAGTCCTTCAATGACAGCAATGGCGATGGGATTGGAGATTTCAATGGGGTAACCGAGAAATTGGATTACATCAAGGAGTTGGGTGCCAATGCGATCTGGTTTATGCCGATCATGCCCTCGCCAACCTACCACAAGTACGATGTAACCGATTACAAGGCGGTACACCCGGACTATGGCACGATGGCTGATTTCAAGCGACTGCTGGAAGAGGCCCATGCCCGTGACATCAAGGTGGTCATCGACATGATTATCAACCATACCGGAAGCGATCATCCCTGGTTTCTAGCCTCTAAAAAAGGTCGAGAAAATCCTTACCGAGACTACTACGTATGGGCGCAGAAGGATACCATTGCTTCCTATTTGAATAAGAAAACGGTCACCTTAGATTCTGATAACATTCGCCAATGGCATGATCCAGGACAAGGCCAAGATTACTATTATGGATTTTTCTGGGGAGGGATGCCTGACCTCAACTTTGATTCACCCAAGGTGCGCGAAGAAATCGTTTCGATCGGCAAATTTTGGTTGGAAGAAGTGGGGGTAGATGGGTTTCGCCTAGATGCAGCCAAGCATATTTTCCCAGACGATCGTCCACTGGACAATCATGCGTTCTGGAAGGAGTTCCGCCGGGAAATGGAGGCCATCAAGCCCGATATCTACTTGGTAGGTGAGGTCTACGACAAAAAAGAAGTTGTTGCACCCTACCTCCCAGGCTTGGCAGCCTTATTCAATTTCGACTTTCATTACACGATGATTGAGGCTTTGAATACAGAAAATGGGCAACTGCTGTACCAAAAGCAAAAGGATGTACTTGATTTTTACCAAGGCATTACACCTGATTTTATTGACGCTACCTTTTCCTCAAATCACGACCAGCCACGCTTGTTGAATGACTTGAAGAAAGATCCTGCCAAGTACAAGCAGGCCCTAGCGATCCTAATGACCTTTCCTGGAGCTCCTTACTTGTACTATGGAGAAGAAATCGGGATGCTTGGGCTCAAGCCAGACGAACAAATCCGTGAGCCTTTTCTTTGGGATAAAAAAGAAAATGATTCCGGTAGAGCCAGCTGGATTGTCCCTCAATACAGCACAGATGCGACCGTGACGCCCTTGGCTCAACAGCGCTTGGACCCAAACAGCTATTTTAACCATTACAAAAAAGTAATTGCTTTGCGTCAATCCAATCCCGCCTTGGCAATCGGTAGTCTGGAGTCGCTTAAGCAAACTTATCCTAAGTCAGTGATGGCCTTTATTCGACGAACTGCCGATCAGGAATTGTTAGTGGTACATCACTTGGGTAGCAAAGGCATGGAATTCCAAATCCCTGAAGGTTTTAAATCTTCGATTTATGCCACAGAGGGGGTAACGGTTCAACAAGGAACCATGTTCCTACCTCCAAATTCAACTTTGATTTTAAAGAAATAAAAAGAGGGGCATAAAGCCCCTCTTTTTTTGTTTTAGGTAGACAGGATGTTGGCTATTCGAAGGTCTTCATCATCCACTTTCTTGTCATCTACAATTGCTTTGACAATTGGCGTAAAGACCACCTTGTTGTTGATCATCCCGGCCATTGTATCGTATTTGCCTTG
>CAMDLI010000022.1 GCA_945901615.1 Spirosoma fluviale | reverse complement strand
GCCAGGGCATAATAGTTGAAAGGATTTTGTGGTTCCTCGGCACAGTAGTCTTTCAGAAGTTTGATTCGCTCCAAATTGCGCATGAATAGTTTTTTTAATTAACGGCTGCCTGTTATTTTCACGCAATAATAAATCTAAATAACCAAACGCTAAACCAATGAAGATTCTAGTTTGTATCACCCATGTTCCCGATACGACTTCCAAGATTCAATTTACTGCAAATAATACCAAGTTTGACAGCACAGGTGTTCAATTTATCATTGGTCCCTATGATGATTATGCATTGGCTAGAGCGGTAGAACTTCGAGATCAAACTGGAGGTACACTTACAGCATTGAATGTAGGTGAGGCTGAAACTGAGCAAACGTTGCGTAAAGCGCTAGCAATCGGCGCAGATGACGCGATTCGTGTAAATTCTTTTCCAAAAGATAGTTTTTTCGTAGCCCAGCAGATCGCTCATTTTGCGAAAGAGGGGGGCTATGAGTTGATTTTAATGGGAAGAGAATCCATTGACTTCAATGGGGGGATGGTTCATGGAATGGTAGGGGAGTTATTGGGTATGCCTTCTTTTTCACCAGTGATGAAACTGGAGTTGGAAGGAACTACCGTAAAGATGGCTCGGGAGATTGAAGGTGGAAAAGAGCATCTTGAGGGGAAGTTGCCTTTGATTGCGGGTTGCCAAGAACCCATTGCGGAGTGGAAAATCCCGAACATGCGCGGCATCATGTCTGCCCGTACCAAGCCTTTGGTAGTCGTCGAGCCAGTTAGTCAAGAAACTCAAGCTGAAGCAAGTAGCTATCAATTGCCACCTGCCAAAGGTTCTGTTAAGTTGGTCGACAAGGACCAGGTTTCAGAACTCGTACGCTTGCTCAAAAACGAAGCAAAAGTACTTTAATTTAATTTTTTCAATTCACTAGAAATCAATAGGATATGTCAATCGTAGTATATGTAGAACAGTCGGCTGGGAAAATTAAAAAAACCAGTTTAGAAGCAGTGTCTTATGGGTTTGCCTTAGCTGCGAAAACAGGGGAGGGGGAAGTGATTGCGGTTGCTTTGGGATCGTTAGCTGCAGATGAATTGGCTGCGATTGGTGAGGCAGGCGCTGCAAAAGTACTTCATATCTCAGATGAGCGCCTCAATGCTGGGGTCATTCAAGCCCATGCTAGCGCAGTAGCTCAAGCATTTGAATCCACTGGTGCCACTACGCTGATCTTGGCCAAATCCTCCTTGGGCGATGCAGTTGCCGCACGATTAGCCATCAAGTTGCATGCGGGTTTGGTATCCAATGTGGTGGAGCTTCCACGATTAGAAGGTGGATTTGTGGTCAAAAGAAGCATTTACACAGGAAAAGCATTTGCAGATACGACAATCACTACTTCTAAAAAAATCCTAGCCATCAAAAAGAATGCGGTAGACCAAAAATTGGATGGTACTAAGGCGAAGGTAGAATCATTTTCGGCTACTATTTCGGAGTCGGATTTTGCTTCCAAGATTACTGCTACCGAGCGAGCTACGGGTGAGGTTCTTTTGCCCGAGGCAGACATTGTAGTGTCTGGAGGTAGAGGAATGAAAGGTCCGGAAAACTGGGGGATGCTGGTAGATCTTGCAAATACCTTAGGAGCAGCGACCGGTTGTTCCAAGCCAGTTTCCGATATTGGATGGCGCCCTCACCACGAACACGTGGGACAAACGGGCGTTAAAGTTGCCCCAACTTTGTACATAGCCATAGGAATTTCAGGAGCGATTCAACATCTTGCAGGAGTTAATTCATCCAAATGCATTGTGGTGATTAATAAAGACCCTGAAGCGCCATTTTTCAAGGCAGCAGATTACGGGATTGTGGGGGATGCGTTTGAAATTGTACCTCAACTAACTGCAGCACTTAAAGCGGCATACTAATTTTTGTGGAAAAACTTGTAGAACTGGAAATTTTAGGACTTTCGTCCAACCACACCCAATCGGGCTCCTTTACCTTGGTGATGGGAGAAGTGGATGGATTGCGCCGGCTTCCAATTGTCATAGGTATGTTTGAGGCGCAAGCCATAGCGATTGAGATTGAGCGAATTATTCCCAATCGACCGATGACCCACGATTTGTTTAAATCCTTCTCCGATAGTTTTCAGTTTGGAATCGAGAAAATCGTCATTTCAGAAATGAAAGAAGGTGTTTTTTATGCCAAAATCCACAGTAAGAGCGAGACAGCACTTGCCGAAATTGACAGTAGACCTTCAGATGCCATTGCCATAGCAGTACGATTTGGTGCTGGAATCTTCTGTTCAGAGAAAGTGCTTTCTGAAGCAGGAATAGAATTTTCTGAAGAAGACAAGAAGGAAGAGGCCAAAAAGCCAAGTAAATCCGTAGCGAGTAAAAATACTGCCCCAAAAGAAAATTTATTGAAGGATTTTAGCTTAGACAAGTTAAATACGCTACTAGATAAAGCAATTTTGGATGAGGATTATGAAAAAGCTGCCCGGATTCGGGATGAAATAAATAAGCGAAACTAAATTTTTAAGCCCCGAAATCCTTCGGGGCTTTTTTCTTGCCGAGGATTGGCCTATTTTTAAAAACTGGTTTAATCTACATTATGGAATTTGTAAGAGGCTCTTTCGGGATTTTTGTCATTGTGTTAGTGGCATTTCTATTTTCGGCGAATCGAAAAAAGATTGATTGGAGGCTGGTTGCAATTGGCATCTCACTTCAATTGGTATTCGGATTCTTAATTACCCAGGTTGAAGTAGTCAAAATAGCCTTCCAGTTCCTATCTGAAGGCTTTGTCAAATTTCTAAGCTTTAGCGAGGCGGGTGCCCGATTTATTTTTGGGGACCTAGCTGGAGATAGCTTTGGATTTATTTTTGCTTTCAAGGTGTTGCCTACCATTATCTTTTTCTCAACCGTTTCCTCAGGCTTGTATTACTTAGGGATCTTGCAAAAGGTCGTATATGGCATAGCTTGGGTGATGGCGCGTTCGATGCGACTATCTGGACCAGAGTCTCTATCTGCTGCTGGAAATATATTTTTGGGCCAAACTGAAGCACCACTCTTGGTACGGCCTTTTATTCCTCAGATGAGTAAATCCGAGTTGATGTGCTTGATGACTGGCGGAATGGCCACTATTGCTGGTGGCGTACTTGCAGGCTATGTAGCTTTCTTAGGTGGGGATAGCATGGAGGAGCAGAGCAAATTTGCAGCGTATTTGTTAGGCGCAAGTATCATGAATGCACCAGGGGCAATTGTAATGTCCAAGATGTTTATCCCAGAGACGGAGAAGGAAATCAAGCAAGATAAGTTAGAGGTCAACCAAGAGTCGATGGGTGTGAATCTTATCGATGCGATGTCTATTGGAGCTGCAGAGGGACTGAAGTTGGCCTTGAACGTAGGAGGGATGCTTCTTGCATTCATTGCAGTGATCGCTGCAATCAATTACGGTTTAACTGGCATTCTTGGTGAATATACAGGATTGAATGCCTGGGTGGAAAGTAGTACTGGAGGACAATTCAAAGGTTTCTCTTTGGAATATATCTTTGGGCAGGTCTTCCGCGTTTTTGCTTGGGTGATTGGCGTAGAATGGGTGGATACCCTTCAAGTAGGAAGCCTCCTGGGTCAAAAGACGGTCATCAATGAATTCGTTGCTTACCTAAGCCTTGCTGAAATGAAAGAAGCTGCTTCCATCAGCACCAAGTCCATCATCATTTCTACCTATGCATTGTGTGGATTTTCTAATTTCAGTTCCATTGCCATTCAGCTTGGAGGGATTTCAATTATTGCTCCAAATCAGCAGGGCAACTTGAGTCGATTGGGCTTCCGGGCTCTGTTTGCAGCTTCTCTAGCCTGTTTAATGACCGCTACGGTCGCTGGGATGCTGGTTTGAGGATAGTATCAAGTAATTAGTATCAAGTACCAAGTACTTGCTCAAATACGAAGTACGAAATACGGCATTTAAAGACCTCTAGAACCGAGAAATTAGACGGAAAACTATACGAAGCACATAGTGCCAAGATTCTTTAGGACCGGAATTCAAGGGCCGAATAATTTTGAATCCTTATTTCAAGCTATTTCACGGAGCGGCCCGCCGCGGCGGGTATTTCTACTCTATTTCCATCGTATTTCTTACTTGGTACTTCGTACTTGGTACATTGTACATAGTTCTTGGTACTTGGTGCTCAATTCCCATACAACTTCTTACTTACCTCTTCGTACTTGTCGCCAGCAGTCCATTGTGGTTTTTGGGACCAATTCGCAATTTTTTGAGTGGATAGAATGTAGGACTTCCAGTACAGCTGTGCATAGTTCAAGTCAAAGCTCTCCACCTCATCAGCAGCCTTGTGGTAATATTTATTGATCTCGTCATCAAAGGCGGTGAACCCAAGCGTAAAGCTGGGTGCTGGGATGCCCTTTCTCGCGAAATTCACGTTATCCGAGCGGTCATACAGCCCTTGCTCTGGTGATGGATCTGCTTTGGCAGTCAATCCAAATTCAGCTACTGCCTCTGAAATTAGGAAATCAGCAGAGGTTCTACCCAAACCAATCACCGTGATGATGGAGGTGTCGTTGTAGCCTGCATTGTCAATGTTCAGGTTGTAGACGATTTGATTCAAGGGAATCAATGGATTGTTTGCAAAATAGGCACTGCCAAGCAAGCCTTTCTCCTCGGCGGTCCAAAGGGCAAAAATGATGGATCTTTTGGGAGGATTTTTGCCAAAGTATTGGGCAGCATTTAGGACAGCCACTGTTCCAACTGCATTGTCACGAGCCCCGTTGTAGATCGAATCACCAGTCTCATCTGGAGCTCCTACACCTACGTGGTCGTAATGGGCGGAAAGCAGGATATATTCATTTTTTAGCACAGGGTCGGTACCCTCAATGACTCCAAGCACGTTTTTGCCATCCACTTTTGTGGTGACCTTACCTTCGACTTCCACCTTGGCTCTGCCTAGGTTGGTACCGGTCAATTGATTTTTCAGGTCTTCTACCCAGAGGTAAGGGAGATTGCTAGCTTCCCCTTGGTCAAGGCCCAGTTGCGAGCGATTTAAAAAGCCCGATACAAGCTGCCATGGCACAGATGGAACATTAAAACGCTCAATCAGGGCTACTGCGCCTGCTTCTTTGGCTCTTAATGCCTTGGCTCTGCCTTCTGAGAAGAGTTGGTTGGGACTAAATTTGTTTGGAGCACCTACGTTAGTGATCAGAATTTTTCCTTTAAGGTCCTTTCCTGCAAACTCTTCAACGGAACCAAAACCGATATCCACTACCTCATAGTTACCTCGAAAAGAACGACCATCGAGCACGAGTAGATTTTGGCCCTGAGAAAAGGAAAATTCACCTATCTGTACGGAGCCGCGCGTGGGTGGGGAAGATAAGGTGAAAGGAATGTCTTGGTAGTAGCCATTGGCTCCTGGTAGTGGCTTGGCTCCACCGATTTCCAGCGCCTGGGCGATGACGGTGTAGGCTAACTTCATTTCGGGACGCACCGGATCACGACCCATCATTAGGTCAGAGGCGAGTGTAGTAAACAAAGAATTGGCAAATTCTGAAGAAAAATTCTTATCGATGTCTTTCTTTTGTGCAAACACGAAACTGTTGCAAACTAGTAGAGCAACTAAACTCAAGAGGTATTTTTTCATGGGAATGGAATTAGAACAACTAATGTAAGTCAAAAATTGAATTGGGAAACCTACCCCAAGTCAAAATCCGCTCTTGACCAGCCCAGTTTTTCGACTATTGCCTGAAAATGTGGGGGTGGCGCACAGGTGAGTTGCAGGGAAGTCTGGGTCAAGGGATGGGTAAAATCCAACTTCCAGGAGTGCAGCAGCAGATTTTGCAAGCCAAAATGGGTTTCAAAATAAGTATTTTGCTTGTTGTCCCCATGCTTGCGATCTCCCAAAATGTAATGCCGGATATGCGCCATGTGCCTGCGAATTTGATGTGTTCTGCCAGTAAGCAATTCTACTTCCAGTAGACTGTACCGGCTAGTGGGATACCTACCTGTGGTATCGAAAGGTTGTTCTGTCTCGGCCAAAACCCTGTATCTACTTTGCGCTTCTTGCAGTTTGCCCGAGCGTTCGCTTGTTAGTGGGTGATCGATGAGGGCATGTTTTTTAGCAGGAATTCCTCTCACAATGCAGAGGTACCGTTTTTCGATCGCTCGGTCCATAAACAAGGACTGGAGGGAAGGAAGGACCTGTTCGTTTTTTGCAAACAATAAGCAGCCACTTGTCGCACGATCCAGGCGATGAACCGGAGCTACCCAGCTTCCGATTTGATCCCGAAGTTGAATAAGGGCATTTTCTTCTTCTCCAAAGGCCAGAGCGGTCTTGTGTACTAGCAAGCCCGCTGGTTTATTAATCACCACCAGCTCTTCGTCCTCGAATAGTACCTCAAGCATGGGAAGGGGAGATGAGAAGGAGTGAATGCATCTATTGCTTAGTCAATGGTTCCTGAACCGATGCATTCTTCACCATGGTACCAGGCCACAAATTGCCCAGAGGCAATTCCTTTTTGAGCTTTTTCAAAGACTACATAGAGCCCATTTTCTCGCTGGATAAGTGTGGCTTTAGAAAGTGCCTGTCGGTAGCGAATTCGAGCCGAATAGACCGCAGTTTCTCCAGGTTGGAGTTTGAGATCTTCCCGAATCCAATGCACCTGGTCTTGTGGAACAAATAGCCCAAACCGGTTCAAACCAGGATGTTCTTCTCCCAATCCAGTGTAGATGATGTTTTCTTTTGTATCGGTTGCAATCACAAAAAGGGGTTTGCCTGTACCACCGACCTGGAGCCCTTTGCGCTGACCTACGGTGAAGTAATGTGCTCCTCGGTGTTCTCCAATGGCCTTTCCTAGGGTAGAAGCGTAGGTAATTGGAGTACATACCGCTTTCAATTGCTCCTGCGTCCAATCTTGAGGAAGGATTCCTGCAGGAACGAGTCTAGTTAGGTAATCGGGGAGTTCCTCAGGGATTTGAATGATTTTCCCTGTTTTCGGTTTGAGTTGCTGCTGCAAAAAGTCAGGCAAGCGCACCTTGCCTATAAAGCAGAGCCCTTGGGAATCTTTCTTTTCGGCGGTGATCAGACCTGCTTGCTTGGCAATTTCCCGTACTTCGGATTTTTGGAGATGGCCGATGGGAAATAGGGCCTTCGCCAATTGCTCTTGAGACAGTTGGCAGAGAAAGTAGCTTTGATCTTTGTTGGCATCAGCTCCTGCAAGGAGTTGGTAGACCGGTTGTCCGTCTACCTCGATTTCCCCTTTTTGGCAATAGTGTCCTGTGGCTACGAAGTCCGCTTTGAGTTGGGTTGCTGCTTTGAGGAAGATGTCAAACTTGATTTCCCGATTGCACAAGATGTCTGGATTGGGAGTACGGCCAGCACTATACTCGGCAAACATGTAATCCACGATGCGGGTCTGGTATTCAGCACTCAGATCTATGGCCTGAAATGGGATGTTGAGGGTTTCGGCCACCAACATGGCATCGGTGGAGTCTTCTAGCCAGGGGCATTCGTTGGATATCGTAACGGATTCATCGTGCCAGTTTTTCATAAACATGCCGATGACCTCGTAGCCTTGGTCGATTAAAAGTTTGGCAGCAACGCTGCTGTCTACGCCGCCCGATAGGCCGACGACAACTCTAGGTTTTAGCTTCATTGGTCGATAGTAATGGAGTAAAGGTCCATTAGGTAACACCCAAGTCAACCTCTTAGAGAGGGCAACAAGTTCCCAAAGGTAGGAAATGGGAAGTGTTAATCGAACATTTATTGAAAGAGCTTTGTTTCATAGGCCGAAGCCTTCACTTTTATAGTTCAAGATCGAAATCAAATGAATCTACAAAATCGCATTAGAAGCGGTATTTTTTTAGGGGAATTGGAATTCCAAACGGCCCGTAGTGGGGGAGCTGGAGGGCAACATGTCAATAAGGTGGAAACCAAGGTTCTGCTCAAATTTGATGTGATGGCCTCTCAAATTTTGACTGAAGAAGAAAAATTGACTCTTATTCAAAAAAATAAAAATAAGGTGGATCAAACCGGAATTTTGCAGTTGTATGCGCAGGAAACCCGTTCCCAACTTCAAAACAAAGAGGCGGTAATCGCCAAATTCTACGACTTGCTACACAGCTCTTTTCAGAAAAAGAAGATTCGCAAAGTTTCCCGCCCCAAAAAGGGTGCTATTGAAGATCGGTTAAAGTCCAAAAAGGCCCATGCGGAGAAGAAAGCAAACCGAAAGCGGCCTGAGTAACCTTTAGAAGAAAATCAATCGGAGGTGCTCACTCCAAGTTACAAGGGTTTATTTCTTCAAATTTAGTTATTTGCTAGCATAGGTCTTTTTTACCTCCCCACAGCTGAGCATGGAAGCACCGAAATAGGGATTTTGGATATCCTCTGTTTCACTTAGCCAGTAGCCTCCTTTGTTGTTGAAGGCCATGGGACAGTAATCTTGGTATACTACCGCCTTGGTGAGTTTATAGGTTTCCGTGAGTTTGATGACCTGGGTCGAAAGGGATGAAAAGTGGGTTCTTGTCGAAGCAATATCCTTTGACCCCTTTATTTTAGCTGTTGCATCGGCTAGTCCTGTCTTAATTTTTTCCCATTTGGCATTGTCTTTTCCTGTTCCATCGGCACTTACCTTGAGCAAGGCTTGGGTGAGTGTTTGGATGGACGATGTGGGAAGTTGATCTTTTACCAGGTTATTTTTTACTAGAAAATAGGCGTCGACCACAGCAGTGAGTTGCTGGCTAAAATCGGCTGAAACCTCCACCTGCTGCGTGCTGCTGCGTACCGCGATTGAGTAGACTTGGTTTTCCAGAAAGTTGGGCAGAAGCATCTAGCGCAAAAGCCCCGTAGGAAACGATTTCTTCACCTGCTTGAAGCCCTGCCGTGATTTGGTAGTTTTCGCCCATTCGGTTTCCTAGGGTGACTTCTCTAAGGATAAATTCTGGAAGGGCCGCATTTGGAACCTTTACATACACGATGGAACGCTTCCCTGACCATAAGACGGCAGTGCGGGGCACGGTAACTTCTGCTGAACTTGCCTTATTTTTAGTTTGGATGCGTGCCGTTACAAACATCTCTGGTTTGAGTGCATTACCCACATTACGAATCTCAGCCCGTACCGATGCTGCACGTGTGTTGGCATTGATGAGTGGGTCCACGAAAGTAACTTTTGCATTCAGCGTCTCCCCAGGCCTGCCAGCCACCGTAAATTGGATGTCATCACCAAGTGCCACGAAGGGAAGGTCGGTCTCGTATATATCCAGCAGCAGCCAGAGGCTATTCAGGTTGGTGACAGTGAAAAGCACCGATCCCATGGTGACATAATCGCCAACTGAAACATTTTTTTGCAGTACCACACCCGATTGATCGGCGAAGATGTCTACCCGCTCTTTGACTTGGCCACTACGTTCGATTTCCGCGATTTGTGCGGCACTTAATTTCCAAAAGCTCAGCTTGTCTTTGCTTGCCTGATACAGTTGTGGGAAGCTTGCTTTTGTTTTTGCTGCTTCAAGCAGTTCCTTCTGTGCAGTGAGCATCTCAGGGGAATACACCGTGGCAATTCGTTGTCCTGCTTTGACCTGTTCACCGGTGAAGGTGATGAATAACTTCTCTATTCTGCCCGGAAACTTTGCCGTTAGCGAAGCATTTTCACGTTCATCGGCCTGAAGCTTGCCAGAAAGCAGCAGTTCCTTTTTTGTTTGACCACCACCGACCACCAGAGTTTGTACCTGTGCCAAGGCCATGGCTTCTTCCGTCATTTGAAGTGCCTGTGGGTTGCTGCTACCTGCGGATTCTTGGTCTGCTGGAATCAAGTCCATGCCACAAATGGGGCAATCGCCCGCTTCTGGAAGCCTGATTTGAGGGTGCATGGAGCAGGTCCAAATGGAAGGAAGGCCTTCACCCTCCTCATGTGTGTGTGCGTCCGTATCTGCTGAGGTCATCGCACGAAAACCCCATCCTAGGACCAGTCCTACGACCAAAATAAGTGCTAGCTGGGCTATTTTAGTTGAAAAGATATTTTTCATGGCTTGTTCGGATTAGAAGGTGAAGGGCTTGGCGAATGCAAGGCATCTAGTTGTGCCAAACTTTGGTGCTGCTGGTATAGGGCATTGAGTTTTTTTCTGCGGTAGTCTAGCAATAGTTGTTGGGTTTGAATAACCTCTGAAAGCGAAAGGGTGCCGCCCGAATAGGTGGTTTCCATCACGGAAAGCTGTTGCTCCACCAAGGCTACTTGTGCGTCATAGAGGGCGAGGAGGCGTTCACTTTCCTCCCAATCCCGAAAGGCGTTGGCCCACTGTAGTGTAAGCTGGTTGGATGTTTCCTCTTGCTGCATCGCAGCCCCATTTTTCAAGTAGTCGGCCTCCTTTATTTTTGAGGATATTTTTTTCCGATAGATGGGTAGGCTCAGCGTCACCATTGGCATTACCATGTCTTCACCTCCCATGGGCATGCCACTTTCGAGTCTAGAGGTAAAGGTCATGTAGTTGACTCCTGCACCGAGCATGGGCTTGCCCTCTAGCTTGGCCATTTTGGCTTGCTGCGAAAAGGCCATTTGCTCTGAAGCATACATGCCAAGCATGGGATTGCTTTCTTTTATTTTGTCCAAGTAGTCCTGTTTCGCTAGAGTAAGCTGCGCCTTTTCCCAAGATGTAGGCAAGATGAGGTCCGCTTCCATGGGCCGATTTAGTAGTTGCTGGAATTGGTACCGAAGCACTTCCTTGTTGGCGGCGAGCTGCTTCAGGGTGGATTCGAGCTCCTTAATCTGTAACCTGATTTGAAGAATGGCCGTCAGGCCGCTGCTATTTCCTGCCATCGGAAGAGCTGACATGCTCGAAGATGAACTTGCCGACCCTTGCATCGGAGTTGGGGTAGCCCCGCCCATACTCGACATTTGGCTTGTGCTGGATGTTGCCTGGGTATCATTGGCTGGGCGAAAACTGGTACTTGGCAGCGCAATCGAATTACCCGCTTGGTACTGCATCAAGGCTAGCGTTTCGTATTTGATCAGGTATTCTAGGTTTTCTTGGGCAAGTTGCTGCTCTCCTTGGAGTAGAAGCAGCGAGTTCCAGGTAGATTTCACCTCGAAAAACAGGCGATTTTTTTCCTCCAAAAACAACTGGTAGTCGGCTTGCCCCATGTGGTAGGCCTCTTCTTTTTGGGTGGATAGCATCCCAAACCAGGGGAACATCTGCATCAGCCTAAAGTCAGCCGTTTGGTTGCCCATAAATCGCTCCATGGGGCGTATGAAGGCACCAACTTGAAGTTCAGGATCAGGAAGACTCGCTTGGTTGACCTGCTCCGCTGTCGCTTGGTAGCGGGCATAGGCGGCTTTAAGTCCTGGGTTATTTTCAGCTGCCTGCAGGAGATAGTCATCCAAGGATTGGGCTTGGATGGACTGAGTTCCGGTCCAGAGGAACACAAGCAGCGAAGCAAGGGTGAGGGTGAGGGTTAAAACCCTCATCTTCCTGTTTACTGCTGCAACGAATCGAAGAGTAAGTAAGTGCTTATTTTTCATCGGATATCTGAGAAGTAGCCAAAGGGGTTTCCTTTGCCTTTTGATTCAATTTTCGTTCAGCCCACCAGCAATACAAAGTGGGCACTATAAATACGGTGGTGATCTCCAAAACCATGCCTCCGAGCGCAGGAATGGCCATGGGTACCATGATGTCTGAACCTCTACCCGTGGATGTGAAGATGGGAATCAGGGCCAATAGGGTAGTGGCCGTGGTCATCATGCAAGGCAAGACGCGGCGCTTCCCTGCTTCCAAGACTGCGTTACGAATCTCTTCTACAGTGCCAGGTTTCTTTTTGTCAAAGCTTTGGTCTAGGTAGGAGGCGACAACCACTCCATCGTCCGTAGCAATACCAAACAAGGCAATGAAGCCCACCCAAACAGCGACACTTAGGTTGTAGGCCTTCATTTGGAACAAGTCCCGTAGGTTGGTACCCCAGAGATCAATGTTTAAGAAGCCATCCAAGCCCACTAGCCAAAGCATCAGGAAGCCACCCGAAAAGGTCATTGCAATGCCTGTAAACACAAATAATGTGGTAGAAACGGCCCTAAATTGAAAATAGAGCAGTAGGAAGATCAGTACGAGGCAAAGCGGTACGACGAGACCTAGGCGCTTCTCTGCACGGACTTGATTTTCATAGGAACCAGAAAACTCAAAGCGCACACCTTCGGGTACGGTGAGTTCTCCCGAAGCAATCTTCTCTTCCAAATAGGCTTTGGCATCTTCAACAACGGTTACTTCGGAGAAGCCTTCGTTTTTGTCCAAGAGGACAAATCCAACTAGGAAGCTATTTTCACCACGAATCATGTCTGGACCTGGTCGGTATTGAATGTCGACCAGTTGACCCAAGGGGATGTAGTTTCCAAGAGGGGTAGGAATTTGCAAATTCTCAATAGCTTCGGGGTCGTCTCGGAATTCTCGTGCATAGCGCACCCGAATTGGAAAGCGCTCTCGGCCTTCAACCGTGGTGCTGAGTTTCATACCCCCGATGGCTGTTTCGATAAACTCCTGTACATCGACCACATTCAATCCATAGCGGGAGATTTTGTCGCGGTCAATGGCCAGTTCTAAGTAAGGTTTACCCACAATCCGGTCTGCAAAAACGGCCTCCTTTTTGACGGAAGGGATCTCCTTTAAATAGCCTTCCAGCTTTAATCCAAAGGACTCAATCGTTTCTAAATCAGGTCCATACACTTTTATTCCCATCGGGGCTCTCATGCCCGTTTGAAGCATGACCAAGCGTGTTTCTATGGGCTGCAGCTTGGGTGAGCTTGTGACTCCAGGTAGTTTGATTACAGCGAGAATCTCTTGCCAGATATCGTCTGGGTTGCGGATATGCGCTCTCCACTGTCTGAAGTATTCTCCGGAATCATCAGGCTGCAATTGGGTTACGTCCAACTCCTGAAGGGTCATGGTGCTTGGGTCGAAATAGCCTCCGTTTTTCAGCAGGTATTTTCCATCTTCCATCGCGAAGCGAAGCCGCTTTCCTTGTGCATCGCTCAGGTATTCGGACTTGTAGTTGATTGTATTTTCATACATCGTGATGGGTGCTGGGTCAATGGCCGTTTCAGCCCTTCCCGCCTTGCCGACTACCATGTCTACTTCAGGTATGGCAGCCACGAGCATGTCTAATTTTTGAAGCACTTCCTTGTTTTCTTGCATGCCCGAGTGGGGCATGCTGCTAGGCATCAGTAAGAAGGAGCCTTCGTTGAGCGAGGGCATAAATTCCTTGCCTAAACCAGGGAAGGCATGAGCCATTCCCGACCAAACTGCGGTGGGTCGAATGTTGATGCCGACCAAATCAAACGTTTTGGGCAGTAGCCCAAAAACACGTCCAAAGCCCAGCCAAACGGTAAATCCTAGACTGATAATGAGCAGGGGAAAGAGTAAGAAGGTACGCTTGTGGTACAAGCACCAGGTTAGCAGCCGTGGGTAAATTTTGATAAAGCCTGCAAATCCACCAAGTACCAGCCCCAATAGAAGCGTGATAAAGAGAAAATTAACGAAGGTACTCACCGATACGCCCAAAGGCATCCAGAGCGTGGTGAGTAGCCAAGCAACGAATAGGAGTGTGGTATAAAGTAAGATCTGCGCTTTGTGTTTCTCTACCTGCTCTGGAAAATGGTAGGCCAAGCTATGAATCAGTCCGTAGGTAAAGAGCAGGGCACCAGCCCAAGGCCATACCAGAATTGCCAGGATGGGCCCGAGTAGCAGCAGGCTGTAGTAGAGGTACCTAATTACTTTGCTTGATAGGCTTTTCCAGTTGAAGGCCCAATGGGTAAAGGCGGGTAGGATTAACAAAGTGATGATCACCGCTGAGATCAACACGAAGGTTTTGGTGTAGGCGAGAGGACCAAACAGCTTACCCTCTGCCGCTTGAAGGGTAAATACAGGCAAAAAGCTGATGATTGTGGTGCCTACCGCTGTAAGGATAGCGCCAGATACCTCGGCAGAGGCTTTGTAGACAGTCTTTCGTATCGACTGTCCTTTGGGTGCCCGTTCGAGGTGGCGGAGCGTGTTTTCATTCAGAATAATTCCCAAATCCACCAAGGTACCGATGGCAATGGCAATGCCTGAAAGGGCCATGATGTTGGCATCTACTCCAAAGTACCGCATGAAAATGAAACACATCAGCACCGCTAGTGGAAGGAGTGCCGAGATCAACAAGGAGGCACGGAGGTTGGCTACCATGAATAAGATCACCAGGATAGTTACCAGAATCTGCAAGTTGATTGCTTCGTAAAGTGTACCCAGGGTCTCGTAAATTAATTCCGAGCGGTCGTAGAAGGGTACGAGGGTGAGTTTGGATACCGTGCCATCGGATAGGGTCTTGCTAGGAAGGCCGATGGACAGCTTTTCGATTTCCTTTTTTACCCCTTCAATGACCTGTAGGGGATTGTCCCCGTAGCGTGCGATGACCACGCCACCTACCGCTTCTGCCCCTCCTTTATCCAAGATGCCGGACATGTTGCGTGGTTGCGGTCCAACGTTGACCCGAGCTACATCTTGGATTCGTATGGGCACGTTATTCGTTACTTTGACGACGGCTTTGTCTAGGTCGGCTAGCTCGTCTATATAGCCCAAGCCACGGATGTAATAATCTACCTTGTTGATTTCGATAGAATTGGCTGAGACGTCAAGGTTGGACTTGCGTACCGCATCCATGACCTCCATGAGGCTTACGTTATAGGCCTTCAGCGCCGCAGGGTCGACGTCGATTTGGTATTCCTTGATGTAGCCACCCACGGAGGCCACTTCAGCAACCCCTTCCACTGCTGTGAGCGCGTAGCGGACATAGTAGTCTTGGATGGTTCGTAGCTCTTCGGGATTCCATCCACCGCTGGGATTGCCCTCCGCATCTCGACCTTCCAAGGTGTACCAATATACTTGGCCTAGCGCGGTGGCATCTGGTCCTAGTTTGGGTTGGACGCCCTCAGGAAGAAGGCCTGAAGGCAAGGAATTGAGCTTCTCTAGCACACGAGATCGGCTCCAATAAAACTCAATGTCTTCTTCAAAAATGATGTAGATGCTTGAAAAGCCGAAGGCGGAGTTGGAGCGCACACTCTTCACACCGGGCAAACCCAACAGGGAGGTAGTGAGGGGGTAGGTGATTTGATCCTCCACGTCTTGCGGGGAGCGACCCATCCATTCCGTAAAAACGATTTGTTGGTTTTCTCCAATATCCGGGATGGCATCTACAGCAACGGGGTCACGGGGAAAGCCACCCAGGTCCCAGTTGAAGGGAGCGGTAGCCAAACCCCAACCCACAATGAGTAGGAAAAAGAGTACGGTGATGAGCTTGTTTTCAAGAAAATACTTGACGGCGCGGTTGATCATGGTTTCAAGGAGGTTAAATGAAAAAGCCTCTGGCCTAAAGCCAAAGGAGATTCACACAAAGCTTGTAGGACACAAGCTTTCCTTGGAATTAAATCAAGAAGGTCTGGTAGAGTAGTTGAAAGTCCCGTTTGGGATTGGGAGGAGAGGATTCCCTAGGATAATCTATTTGGCTTAAGGTCAAAAAATCAACTCCAAATACAAAAACTTGAACAAAGGAGAGCGTGTAGCTCAGGTTAACTTGTAAATCAAACTGGCTTACTTGAAAATCATCTTCCACTTGTAGGTGCTGGGTTTTATTCTCACAGCAGCTACTCGGGTCTTCTGGGGTAGATTCATTTGGATCGGCTGGAAGTTCCATTCCACAATCCAGGTGCTTCTCCCCAAAGCCTATCGCAGACTCCATCTCGTGTCCCATGCACCAATGCGTCGTCTTTGCCATTCCCACGGTGGAGAAGAGCAGCAGAAACGCTAGAAGGATGGATACACTCGATTTCATTTTACAAACATACGGATAAAATTGAACTACTAGTTTCACTTTCACTGATTTTGAAATCCCTTAAGTTCTTGAGGATTAAACCAGTGGATGGGGAATTAGTTTAGGGTTGCACTGAATCCTGCCTTGAGCACCGCCTTTCGGATGTCCTCTGGTTCAAGGGTTTCGGTCTCCACAGTGAGCGTACGGTTTGGATCCTGCAAGTCTACCTGCCAGGTATGAATTCCAATTTGCTCGTTGAGTTTGGGACTTACCTTTGACAAGCAATTGCTGCACTGAATATTCGTTTTGAATTGTAATTTTTTCATAGGTAATCAATTGAAATAATGATGGTTAACTAGTTTATTTTCAATTTTTAGTTTATTCAAATTGCTATAGAACTACGATTTGCTTTTTTAATCCAGTCCACGTGTTTTTAGGCGCAAGCTATTGCCTACTACTGACAAGGAACTCAGCGCCATTGCCGCACTGGCAAACATGGGATCGATTAAAATCCCAAAAGTAGGGTAGAGTAGGCCTGCAGCTACGGGAATACCGATTAGGTTGTAGACAAAGGCCCAAAATAGATTTTGCCGAATTCCATTCACGGTCAACTTCGATAAGCGCAAGGCCTGCGGAATTTTAGCCAAATCAGAGTTCACCAGCGTGATTTTGGCAACATCGAGCGCAACGTCCGAACCCATGCCCATCGCGATGCTTACATCGGCTTGTGCCAAGGCCTCAGCATCGTTGATGCCATCGCCCACCATAGCTACTACCTGTCCTTGCTGCTGTAGGGCTTTGATAAAGTTGGATTTGTCTGCAGGGAGGCATTCTGCCCGGAACTGGGTGATTCCAACTTGGTCAGCCACCGCTTTTGCGGGAGCATATTGATCGCCAGTGAGCAGAAATACCTCAATATTCATTTTTTTGAGGCTTTCTACCACCTCCTTGACATTCTTTTTCAGCTCATCTTCGATTCCAAGTACTGCCAGTACCTGGGATTCGTTGCAAAGCCAAATCAAGGTTTGTGCTTTTTCTTCTGCCTCTTTTTCAATTTCAAGTGGGATAGCAGGCAGTTGAACTCCTAGAGTTCCCATCCATTTTTTGGTGCCCAAAAAATAACGAGTTCCTTTCATCTGTCCACATATCCCCGCTCCGGGGATATTTTCGAATGCTTCCACCTGGACTGGAGGTAGGTTTTTAGCCTCCAAATGGGCAACTATCGCTTCGGCAAGGGGATGGGCTGAATTGCGTTCCAAGGCCAGGAGTAGAGCTTCAATGGAGATTTGATCCAATTCCTTGTTTAGTGGATTGACCCAAAAGGAACTGACATTGGGCTTGCCAAGGGTGAGCGTACCAGTTTTGTCCACCACCAAGGCAGTGACTTGATGCCCCAGCTCTAGGCTTTCTGCATCTCGGATCAGGATTTGTTGTTCCGCTCCCTTGCCCATCCCTACGATTAAGGCAGTAGGTGTGGCTAATCCCAATGCGCAGGGGCAGGCGATGACCAATACGGAAACTGCGGAAAGAATGCCATGGGAGAGCGCATTTTCTCCTCCGAAGACCATCCAAAACCCAAAGGTAATGATTGAGATCAGGACCACGACGGGTACGAATATGCCTGAAACTTTGTCCACCAAACGCTGCACGGGAGCTTTGCTTCCCTGCGCTTCTTGAACGCGTTGGATTATTTGACCCAATAGGGTACTGCTTCCAATCTTTTCAGCTAGAATTTCTAAACTCCCATTTTGATTGAGCGTGCCTGCAAAAACAGCATCTCCAGGACCTTTGGCAACCGGAAGGTACTCTCCGCTCAGCATGCTTTCGTTGAGGTAGCTTTGGCCTACTTGTATTTGTCCGTCCACAGGAATTTTCTCGCCTGGCTTAACCAGTATTCGATCCTGAAGGATCACATCCTCTAAACGAATGGATTCCTGGCCCGTAGCAGTCAAGCGAGTGAGGGTTTTGGGTTGGAGGCCTATCAGTTTTTTTAAAGCCGTTCCTGTGTTCGTTTTGGCTCGTTCTTCAAGCATTTTGCCTAGGGAAACGAACACCAAGATGACAGAGGCAGCTTCAAAATAAACCGGGGGATGCAGCCCTTTGCTCATCCAAAACCCTGGAAACAGGGTGCTGTAAGTTGAAAATAAGAAAGCAATAGAGGTACTTAATGCCACCAAGGTATCCATGTTGGCTTGACCATGCTTGGCTAGCTGTACTGCTCGAACGAAAAAATGCCTTCCAAAGTAAAATAGTACGGGAATGCAAAGTACTAAACTGATCCAGCGTCCAGGTTGCCAATGCATAAAAAACATACCCAACACAAAGATGGGTAGGGTAGCGATAGCCGCGCCAATGGTTTGCTGCTTAAGTTGCTGGTAATTTTTCTCTTGGGCTTCCCGAACAGATTCTGCCACTTCCTTGGTACTAATTACCAATCCGTAGCCCACTTCTTGGAGAGCTTGGTCAATGCCTTGGGGAGTAATTCGGGCATCCCAGGTTACCGAAACAGTCGATGTGGGATAGTTGACCGAAGCCTCTTGTATCCCCTCAGTATGCATCAGGATCGTTTCCACGCTAGATGCGCAAGCTGTACAGGTCATTCCTGTAACGGGAAACCTATCTTTGCTGACAGTGGGTTGAACAGAATTCATGGCTTGGATTACTACCGTAAAAGGTTATTTCGAAAACTAAAGTTCCAAAATAGTCAACAACTACTTGCTCTCAACCGCAACCTTTGGAAGGATTACATTTCCAAGATTCGCTGGATGTCTTTCGCTAATCCAAACAGAACTAGAATGTCGCCAGCTTCAATTTTGGTATCTCCATTGACAACCCCCAACACTTTTTTGGTGATCGATTTTTTACCCAACATATTGGTACGTTCGATCTCGTGAATGATGGTGATGATCGTTACCCTGTATTCTTTACGGATGTTGGTTTCCTCCAAGGTCATCCCGACGTAGCGCTCGGGGCTTTTTACCTCAATGACATTGTAGTCGTCAGAAAGGTCTAAGGAATCAAGCACGTTTTTCATCTGCAATCGCTTTGCCATACGCTCGGCGGAGTCTTCTTCGGGATGTAAGATCTCTGTTACACCAATGGCTTTGATGACCGTTTCGTGGACGTTATTGATGGCGCGGCTGATCAGACGTGTCACATTGAGTTGTTTGAAGATAGCGGTAACCATGATAGAGGATCCCACATCTTCACCGATGGTGATGATGACCGCATCGGCTTCTTTGTAGGGAAGCGTTTTGACAGTTTCCTCATCGGTGCAATCCATGAGGATGGCATGGGTGATTTTGTCTTTCACCTTCTCGATTTTCATTTCGCTGGAATCCACTCCAACGACTTCGTGTCCCATTTCTGTGAGGCGGGCGGCAAGAAAGCCACCAAAGCTTCCCATACCGATGATGATGTATTTCATAGCAACTGTATTAAGAGATGAATACGGTTTCCTGCGGGTATTTGTAGCGCAGGGACCGGGTTTTTCTGATAAAGGCGACCAAGACGGTTAGGGTACCGACCCTTCCCAAAAACATGATTAAAGTAATGACTAGTTTGGATCCTGTGGTGAGTTTGGTGGTAATTCCCAAGCTCAAGCCTACCGTAGAAAAGGCTGAAAACACTTCAAAGGCAACATCCAAAATACCCAGTTCGGGATTGAAAAAGAGCACCATAAACACGCCTAATCCAATCACCAAAAAGGAGAGGAGAATAACTGCGAAGGCTTTTCGAACCGTTTCGGGGTCAATTTGCCGGTTGAATACTTCAACTCGATCTTTTCCTTTGGCGATGCTGATTGTGTTGAGTACCGCTACGGCAAAGGTGGTCGTTTTAAGACCTCCACCTGTTGATCCAGGGGATGCACCGATCCACATCAGGATCAGGTAAATCAAGACGGTAGGCAAAGCCAGTTGCGTCATGTCTACCGTATTGAATCCAGCAGTTCGGGGGGTCACCGATCCAAAGAAGGCCGTGACAATTTTTCCATAGCCCTCAAGACCGGCAAGCGTATTATTCTCTTCAAAAATCCAATAGGTAATAAAGCCCACCACCAGCAAGATGAAGGTCGTGACAGTGGTCAAACGGGTGTTGATGTTGAAGATTCGCGGCGTATGGTGGTAAAAAGAATCTTTCTTGGTAAAGCTATTGTAGTAGTTGGTGCCTATCCGCTTGGCTACTTGGTAATAGGAAACGATAACAGGAAAGCCGATTCCTCCTATAATGATGGAGATCGCTAAGATAAGGTGGATGTGGTACTCTGTTCGGAAGCCCGTTTCGTATAGCCCATTGGTCAGGGTAGAGAATCCGGCATTGCAAAAGGCAGAAACAGAATGAAACAGGGCGAAGTACGCGCGCTCGCCGGCGGAACTAAACAAGCTTGGATCAATAATGACGAATATTAGGCCGCTCGCTAGGAGTTCAAAAATTATAGTAAAGACGATGATTTTAACCAACGTAGAACCAACTTTACTGATGTTGTCCTCGTTGATGTAATCCTTTAAAAATAGCTGGCTTTGTAGCGACTGCCCACCTTTAAAAAAGAAGCCGAAAAAGCTAGTAAAGGTCATCATACCCAGTCCGCCGATTTGAATTAATAGCATGATGATGGTCTTGCCCATCCCGGTAAAGACCGTTGCTGTATCCACCACTATCAATCCAGTCACACAGACAGCTGAAGTCGATGTAAAAAAGGCATCTATCCAAGTGATTCCTCCCACGGTAGAGTTGGGGAGCATCAAGAGAATGGTGCCTACCAAAATGACCAACAGGAAACTCAAAATAAAAATCATCGCCGGATGTATCGCCATTTTGTTGACTCCAAGACTCATTCGGCTCAACTCAATAAAAAACAGCAGGCTTATCAGGATGTTTGTAAGAATTGCATCGTATTCCTGAAGCAAAGCCCAACTATTAAACCAACCAAATTGTAATGCAGCTAAAAAATGGAGGAAAACGATGAGAAAACCCTCAAATTGTCGCCTACCTCTACTCGTATCTTTGTATATGAAAATGAGCCTATAGAGGTAATTCTGGCCCAATACAAAAAGTGCAATTCCGTAAATCAGGGAATGAATGGGAAAAATCTCCTGATTTGGATAGCCTAAGTCAATAATCCAAACTAAAAAAATCAGCAAGGTGAAAATAACCCTGACGAAGCTGTTTGTTTTTCTGACCCACTGAAGGGCTAAAATTTGTTTATCCGGATTTTTAAATAGCCCAGAGTAGCTCATTTCGTTCGATCTTGCGTCAAATGTAAATGAGATTCACAGGATTATCCACAAAATTCTTATTTATTAATTTTTAAGATGCTAACTCTTCTGCTTCCAAATTTCAAGTTGTCAAGCAACAAAATATGATTTTCTTTCAGTTGGGATACAGTTTCAGTCTTGATAGCTTCTCATTGGATTATTTAATTGGACACTTTTTTAATTGTTTTTAATCAATTTCATAACTTGTTAGTACACTAACCGATCTACTTATGAATAAAGTAAAATTTACCCTCGCTAGTATGTTGTTGTTGACATTCTTTTCTACCACTTTGTTGACTTCTTGTGGTGGCAAAAAGGAGGAGGCAACCGAAACAAAAGATTCTACAGAACAAGCTGCTGAGCATCCCGAGGGTGGAGAACACCCTGAGGGAGGAGAGCATCCAAAGGATACCACATCCAAGGATACTCCTGCATAAAACTAAAAAAGAGGCTGTTAAGACAGCCTCTTTTTTTGATTAAGATTTCCGCTGGAAGGTAAAAGTAGTCGGTGCTTTGACCTCTTTTCCATTAACCTCTAGATAGGGATAGACCAAGAAATTGATAGGACCAGCGCTTGGGCCAGGATTGAGCTCTAGGTCTCTTCCTCGGGTAAACTCAATTCGGTTGGCAGGGTGCCTTCCAAAGTAATAGGTCGCCAATGCCGTGTATTTATTGGCCTCACTGATGTCTACAGGCCACCATTTGCCATCGGCATAGAACTCGGCCCAGCAGTGGTAGCCATCCATTCCGCCTTCGTTGCGGTCTGAAGGAATCGAAGCTCCTATGGCAAATCGAGCAGGAATGCCCACCGAACGAGCCAAGGAGATAAAGTAGGAGTGAAAATCGGTGCAATTGCCGGTCTTGGAGTCACAGGCATAGTTGGAATCCCCACGTCCAAAGTCACCAAACTTCATGTAGCGCATCGTTTCGATGATGTAATCATATAGTCTGCGTGCTTGAATCAAGTGAGATTCCTTGATTTTTTCTCCCAAAGCCTCTTTGGCAATGTCTTCAAACCTTCCACCTACGGGCATTAGCTTGTTTCCATTGAGGTAGGCGGCCGGATTGGGTAAGGCTTTGGCATAAGGACCTTTTTCGCTACGCGTCACGGCGTAGGAAATAGAAATCTGCTGCCCACTATGTTCCGGGCCAAGGCTCATGTAGAGCACCTCATTTTTATTGGCTTCGTCTTTCAGTACTTTGGTTGCAACGGGTACCTTTTTTTCTAAGATTTTCACTTCTTGAAATGCATCCGATAGTGCCAAAGGAACCCAGAGTTCAGCTGCTTCCGTTAGGGTTGGAAGGGTGATGGTGTAGTAAAATTCGAAACTATCTTTTCCTTCGAGTACGCCAAGGAGGGAGTTGTCTGCTTGTTCTAGCGGCATTTTGTACCAGGTTTTGTCTTTGTTTTGTTTCCAACTGTAATAAGGCTTTCCATTCAATTTGTGCACGGAGGTTTGCGTGATATTCATGTCCCCAGGGCTTCCTTCCATAAAAAAGTCCACATCATACACGTCCCCCTTCTCATCGACTAAGTCCACACAAGCAAAATGACTCTCTGGACCAAGGTTGGAGAGGTATTCGGTGTGAACCCGGACCAACTTCATTTTCAAGTCGTGGTTTTCGTCTTTAACAGGGAAAAAACCTCCATTCTCTTGGGTTTTGAGGGAGATGTAGTTTTTGATTTCTTGCTCAATCTCTGCAATTGCCAAGGGTGCTTCTGCTTGCTTTTCGGTGGATTCTGGCTTTTTGCAAGCCTGTAAACCTACTAGCAGGAGCAAAGCAAGGACTATTCGGTAGGGGTAGCAGGAAGTAGTCATCATGTAAAATTTAAGTTTGATTACCCCAATAGGGTGGATAGCACAAGGTAAAATAACGAGGGACAGATGAGACAGCCCAAACCCGTATAGAAGGTGGCGGTGACTGCTCCATAGGGAACCAAACTAGGGTCAGTTGCGGCTAATCCCGCTGCCACACCACTTGATGTACCCATGATTCCCCCATAGGCCATGGCGGCACCTGGTGAATTTAAGCCGATCCATTTGGCCAATACGGGAGTTAAAATGGTAACTGCAATGGTCTTGACCACTCCTGTACCAATGCTCAAGGCGATGATCTCTGAAGAAGCTCCTACTGCTCCTCCTGTAACTGGCCCTACGATGTAGGTGCAAGCTCCAGCTCCGATGGTGCAGAGACTTATAGCGTCGCGGTAGCCCATCAGCCAGCCTAAGGCTACCCCAAACCCAAAAAAGAGGCCAATTCCGAGGACTAAGGAGATCAAGCCTAGCATTCCGCTCTTGCGGATCAACAGGAAACTAGCTCCAGTAGCAGTAGCCACAATGGCGAAATCACGAAACATGGAGCCTCCCAAAAATGACAAACCCTTGAAATAGGAAATGTCAGCGAGTCCTTGTTCACCTTCAGCAAAAACACCCCCCAGATAGCCCAGCACCAATGCCAAGCCAATTGCTAAAGCCGAACCAGGAATCCGTCCATTCAAGGCCTTTTTTGAAAACACATCTGTGGCCCAAGTAAGGATACCTACAATTAGGAAGGCGACAATCAGCCCATTCTTGTCGAGTATAACTTCTAGCTCCTTCATTTTTCGGGGTTTACTTGCTTGAGTAAGATTTTCACTACCCCAAAAGCGAGGAGGACAGGCAAGGTGCCTGCCAAAAGTGCCAATAGTCCAGAAGAAAGGGCTGATTTCACATTCAAACTCGCAGCCATCGCAATCACAATGGGGATGTAAAGCTTATTCCAGAAGTCGAGTCCAAAGCCGAACTCTCCATTCCAACCCCCTTTGTTCGTTACATACTCTTTACTGAAGAGTAAAAATGCCATGGCAAATCCCACACCTCCCACATTGGCATCAATTCCGAGCCAGCTGCCCAGCAGCGCGCCGCACCACATGCCGGCAAGAAAACAAAACGAAAGCAGGGCTAAACCTTTGATCATATGAATAAAAATTGGGTTGGGCTTCGAATTAGGAAAATAAGGGTTTTAGTTCATTTTTCACCACTTTACCCATTGCATTTCTGGGAAGGTCAGCTAAGATCTGGTAGACCTTGGGCGATTTGTAACTCGGTAGGCGTTCCTTCAACCAGTCTTTTAATTCCGCAAGTTCAAGGTTTGTTTCGATCACCAAGACCGCGGCCACCAATTCACCCCATTCTTCATTCGGAATGCCAACTACCGCACAGTCTTTGATCAAGGAATGGCTTCGAAGCACTTCCTCGATCTCCAAAGCAGAAATCTTGTAGCCGCCGGACTTGATGATGTCAATTGAATCTCGGCCCAAAATGCGGTAATAATCTTGTTCAACCACGGCAATATCGCCCGTTTTAAACCAGCCGTCTTCCGTAAATGCCTTTTGAGTAGCTTCTGGTTTACCCCAATAGCTGGCAAATACTCCCGGACCCTTCACTTGAATCTCTCCAGGAGTTCCGAGTGCTACTTCTTCGTAGGCTTCATCTACCAGACGAACCTTCACTCCAGGCAATGGGCTGCCAATGTATCCGGTTCTTCTTTCGCCACGGTAGGGATTGCTGATGGCCATGCCGATTTCCGTCATTCCATAGCGTTCCAAGAGTCGATGCCCAGAAACCTCCTGCCATCGTTCCATGACGGAGGCAGGCAATGCTGCGGAACCCGAAACCATCAACCTGAAGTGACTCATGCAGTCGGTAAGGGCTTTTTTCTTATTTTCTGAATACGAGTCAAATTCTGCAATTAATTTGAAATAAATGGTTGGCACAGCCATAAATACATTGACTTTGCCTTCCAGAAAGATGGAATAAACTTCCTCAGCCTGGAAACGATGGAGAAATTGCAGTGTTGCACCTGCCCAGAGTGCACAGCAAGTGACATTGACTAATCCGTGCACATGGTGCAGCGGTAGGAGACACAGGGTATGATCTGAGGCAGTCCATTCCCAGGCATGAATTAAGGTGGAGATCTGGGCTTCCAAGTTGGCATGGGTAGAAAGCACCCCCTTGGGCAAGCTAGTCGTACCGGAGGTGTACAAAATCAAAGCACCTCGATCTGAATTTACTTCTGTAAGTGGAGCCGCTTTGTTATCCTGCTGAACTTCCTCTACATCAAGCAAAGGAATTCCTTTTTCCAAGGCATAGGGCTTGAGTAGGTCTTGATAGATTTCTTCAACCACCAAAACTGCAGCCTTCGTGTCTTCGATCACATAGGCAAGGGATGGCAAAGGGTAGCTTAGGCAAAGTGGAACAGCTATGCCACCTGCTTTCCAAATGCCCCATAAAGTGGACACGTAGTTGATTCCGGGGGAAACCATGAAAGCTACTCGCGCCTCGCTCAAATCTACTTTTCCTTGGAGCAGCTTTAAGGCTATCTGGGAACTTTTCTCCATTAGGCTTCCGTAGGTATATTCACCTGAGGAATCTAGAATAGCAATCGCATGAGGATGGAGCTGAGCCTGATTAAAAATGGGAAGCATAAAACATTTTTTTTGCAATTGAAAAGAAAAAAGAGGCAAGAGACAAGAAGCGAGAGCCAAGATACCTGTCTGCAGACAGGCAGGCAAGAACCAAGAGGATTAAGTCTCGCATCTTGCTTCTACTTTTCAAATTCCTACCGCTCAAAAATAGGATGGAATTACCCTTCCATTGCTGCTTGATCTACCAATAGCAAGGCATTTTCGGATCTAATGCTGCCTGCTGGGATGCTTGGATCTTGCTGGAGCATTCGCTGGACCATTTCTTTTTTCTCGCTTCCTGTTACGATCCAAAGGATTTGTTTTGCTGCATTGAGCAAGGGATAGGTGAGGGTCATTCGAATCCTTCCTTGATAGCTGTTATGGGTGCAAGCTACGAGGCGATTTTGTATTGTTAATACCTCATCACCCGGTACAAGGGAGGCAGTATGTCCATCAGTTCCAAGTCCTAAGTGTATCATATCAAGTCCTTTGCCTTCTGTAACCTCATTCAACACTTCAGTATATTCCTTGGCGCCGGTATCCAAATCTTCAGCGGTGACCGGCATGGGAAAAATACGCAATTGCGTCACCATGGCTGTACCTGCTATCGCTTGAAATAGCTGGGTTAAGTTGCGGTCTGGATGGCCATCCGGTGCCACCCGCTCATCCACTTGAAACAAGTTGATCCGCTGCCAAGGCAAATCTGCTTTGGAAAGTATTTTCAGCATTTCCCAAGGGGTACGACCACCGCTAATTGCTAGAGAAAATGATTTTTGATGGGTGAGTGCTTCTCGAATCACCTGTTCTAGGTAGGCAGCTGCTCGCGCGGCCACTTGTTCTGCTTGTGGAAAAATTTCAGTTTTCATTGGTGTTTCTTCAGCAAAGTGGGATTGTTCCATCCCCCTTGAGGGCAGATCAACTCTTCTACCGAGTCAGGTCCCCAGGTACCAGGGGCATAATCAAATACAGGTGAATCCGAATGAAGGTATTCATCCACCAATTTCCAGGCCTCTTCCACATAATCTTGCCGTGCAAAATGCGTAGGATCACCTTCCATCGCATCGGTTAGCACGCGCTCATAGGCATCTTTTTCGTTCGAAAAGGGGGTGGGGTTTCCTTGCACTTCTGAGAGTACCGAAGCCATATCCTCTTCAGGAGCCATGATGAGCATACCAAAGGCTACGGTCACATCGGGGCTGATTCGAAAACGAATGTGGTTGGGCTTGGAGGCAATGGAAGTATAAGCCGAGGGATGGTGCTTGAAGCGTACCAAAATCTCGGTACAGGTGACGGGGAGGCACTTTCCTGCGCGGATGTAAAAAGGCACTCCTTCCCAACGGGGAGAATTGATGTGCAGGCGCATGGCTGCGAAGGTTTCAGTTTTGGAGTTCTCTTGTACTGCCTTTTCCTTTAAATAGCCTGTATATTGGCCTCG
>CAMDLI010000021.1 GCA_945901615.1 Spirosoma fluviale | reverse complement strand
TACGAGTGTGGTCAGCGGTAAATCCACCAAATTTCCTCTTTGCGAACTTGCCTTTCCAGAAAAGGACAGCTTACCGCTGGGAAATTGGATGGCTCCATCTACTTGAACAGAGTCCTGGTCTGGAATGAGGATTAAGGCCACCTCCCCATTTTGAACAGGAAATTCTAGTTGTGAAAGTGCACCATAAAGCGCTTGTTTTTTAGAAACTACGGTACGCGGTGTGCCGAGATGCTTATCCAAAGGAATAAGAAGATGGGCTACAGCGAGCGGTCCATTGGGTTTGTCACCCAGGGTATATTGGGCAGTGCTTGCCAGAAAAAGCATCACCACCCCTTTTCCTTGTCGGATTCTTGGCTTTTGACCTGCAGGGAGCATGGTTTTTAGCTTTGCCTCTGGCAACTCCCATAACAACGTGAGGCCAATGGTTTGATCTTCAGGCAGCATTTTCCAGCTTTCACCAACTTTCAAGGAGGTACATCCAAACCCACAAAAGAGAAGAGAAAAAAGGGTGCAGGCAGTAAAAGCTCGGGGCAAATTAGTTGTTCTCATGGGACAGTTCTGCTTCAATTTCACGAATCAATTCTTTCGCTGTAGTACGAAGGTTGCGCAGCAGCGCCGTACAGTTTCGTTCAATGAAAATCTCATTGGAAGCCCAATAAAAAAACTGGTCTAAATCCTCTGCATCGCCTTTCAAGGGAGGGTCCCAGGAAGGTTCTCCCATGGAATAGGGCTTGCCTTTAAACTTAACTGGATCAAACAAAAAAGCTAGTTCCTTTCCCTGAAATACCTTTCCTATCGCTTCTTTAAAAGGAACCGAATTCAAGTCTCTTGCTACTTGAATTTGATACAATTTTTCTTTGGCTGCGGAATAGGCATTGATTCGATCGACCAATTCCGCATTTTGGATCAGTTTAAAGCCTCCAGAGTTTTCAAGTTGATGTATGGTACCCTCGGTCCCGTAAAAATGCTCGCGAATCAGGAGGTAGCGAGAGATATAATACAATTTTCGGGTTGGCCAAGGGCCTTCGCTCTGGTACAAAACCGAGTATAGCGTATCAAAATACCGGTCTTTGGTTTCTTTAGAGCGCAGGCTGTAATCTATTTTGAGTGTATCCTGTCCCAAATCTTTAATCAGCGATTGGAGATACATTTTTTCGGTCTTGCGTTCTACCAGCCCTTCTCGATAATTCTCCGCAAAAAAGCCAAGTGTGACCGCCAAAAAGAGAAGGAAAAATTCAAGAGCATAGCCCAATAGATTTTTTTGGGAGGGTGAAGAATTCATTTTGAATATAGGGTGAAAAGTAGATGTTTTCTGAACTAACTAGGAGCTACTCACCATAACCTGATATTGATACAGATCGATGTTATTTAAACCTACAATTTTTAAATAATTCAAACAATTTTTATCCCTGAAAAGCAACCTACTTGATTGAATTTTTCAAAATGGGAGTCTAGCCAAGCATCTTGGATCTATCCCTAGGCCTACTTACATAAGTATACATATTTTCATTTTTTTTGCTTTTTTTACAAGGGTAATTAAAATTGAATTTTCCTTCCTAAAAAAATGACTAGAAACGCAAATGACAAATGGCTTGGTGGTGTATTGGGCGGCATTGCACGAGCTCTTGGAACCTCTTCTGGATTGTTGAGGGGCCTATTCCTCGTATTTTTCTTTGGTGTCGGAGGCCTAACCTTCGGGATTAGCAGTGGTGCTACGCTTGTGATCTACCTAATTTTTTGGATGACCCTAGGAAAAAGTTAATGGATTTCTTTTGGTGATTTAGAAATAATTTATTGCTTTCGAATTTTTTTACAAAATAATAATATCGCCTTATTGTAGATTTCAAAATTTCACAATAAGTTTAGGCAATTAAGTATGTAAATATCTTTAATTAACAATCGGGGTTTCACCCTTCCAAACAACCGTTTAACATGAAAAAACAAATCTTACTTATAGTAGCCCTTGTTTTTGCGGCTACTACTTGGACGCAAGCACAGACTGTCCTAGACTTTAAATTGGTCAATAAAACTGGCTACACCTTCTATGCCGTGTATTTGACAGATACCGATACAGAAGATTGGGGTGAGGATATTCTTCCTGATGCCATGGTGGAAGATGGAGATGTCGTGGACATTACATTTGATTACGTTGATGATGAGACCATCTGCACTTGGGACCTCAAGTTGACAGAAGATGCCTCAGAAGAAACCTGGGTATACCTATCCGAATTAGACCTATGCGAGGCTAAAATTGTAACAATATACATTGACGAGGACGGAGAGTATGCTTTCGAAATAGAATAACATTCTATACTCCTTCTTAAACGCCCAAAAGATTCTCAGATGAGAATCTTTTGGGCGATTTTTTTTACGCTGCAATTTCCACCTCGATTCGTCGATTGATCGAGTTTTCTTTTTCGAAGCACTAGTAGGGATAGTCAGGAGTTGATCAACCCGAAACCCTAACTGCTATCCGCTACAGGTCAGCCGCCCTAGCATGCATTCACTTAATCCCAAGTTTGGTTTCTGGGAATACAGCCAAAAATACGGTTCGATTCACAAAAAAATTACCGAAGCACAGCTTATCACTTCGCCTCCACATTAGTTACCCCTGGTTTATCTACGGTAATTGATCCCATCCAAATACACATTGTTTTGCTGGTAGCAAGCATTGCTGGGAAACCTCGTAATTTGAGTTTCTTGGCAACTGGGGACCAAGGCATGATAGGGATAGGGATGCAAGAAGAAGGAACAAATACAGGCACGGGACCCGCCATTTTCCAATTCATCGGGTTGAGAGGTGACTTACACTGCCCAAAAGCTGGGACATTCAACATGGGAATAAAATCCATCTGAGCAGCCAAAGGCTTATTAGCATTCATGGCCATTGCTATGGGTAAAACTACCATGTCCTTGGGTCCTGCACCAAAGGAGCACTTCAATTTTGCTCCCAAATGAACGCATTTTGGCATATTCTGTAAGTTTAGTCTAGATGAACTAGTTGAATGAATTCGGAAAAGTTTAAATATAAGGCTGCAGGATTTGAATTGCAAGGAAGTGAAAAATGAAAAATCCCTCAAAAAGAACAGACTTTTTGAGGGATTAAAAAAAAAGAAACTAACAGGATTATTTGTCCTTGGGTTTATCGCGCAACATCTCTACCATTTCCACTGGAGGAGGATTAGTATCACCCAATAAATGAGCCACGAAGTAATCTCCCATCTTCCAGAAGAAATATTCATTCATGTCTCCATACCCATGCCGCTGTCCGGGAAGGAGTACAAATTCAAAACGCTTTCCAGCCTTAATCAAGGCATTGGCCATGCGGATGGTGCCAGCTGGATGCACATTGTTATCTACATCCCCCGTGCTGAGCATCAAGTGCCCTTTTAGATTTTTTGCCAAGTCAGGATTTTTCTCAATTTGATAGACAAAAGTGGTATCTCCAATTGGTAAAATACGCTCTTGCACCCCATGGTGCTTCTCCGACCACCAGCGATTGTAAATGTTGTTTTCGTGATTTCCTGCTGAAGAAACCGCCACTTTAAATACGTCTGGATACACCAGCATTGCCGCTGTGGACATAAAGCCTCCACCGGAATGACCATGGATCCCCACCTTGCTGCGATCAATAAAGGAATGGCGATCCGCCAGTTGATCCACAGCTGCTTTCTTATCTGCCAATCCATAATCACGCATATCTCCATACCCAAAGTTGTGGTACCACTTGGATCTCGCTGGATGACCTCCTCGATTGCCAAGTGTCACCACCACAAAGCCAAACTGTGCCAAACGATCGGTACGATCCATCCCTCTTCCAAAGGACTTATTGACTGCCTCTGTTTGTGGACCAGGGTACACATACTGCACCAGTGGATAGCTACGCGTGGAATCAAAGTCAAACGGTTTGTACATCACCCCATACAAGTCGGTGATGCCATCGTCTGCCTTGAAGGTAAAAGGCTCTGGAAATTTGTATCCTGCCGCCATGAGCTGGCTCAGATCTGCCGTTTCTAAGTCCATGATTTTTGCACCATTTCGATCAAAAAGCGCAGAAGTGGGAACCGTATTTACTCGAGAAAAATTGGAGACAAAGTAAGAAGCCCCATCATTGATACTGATCTCATGGTTGAAATCCCCTTTATTCAATAGGGTAACTCCTCCCCCATCCAAAGACACGGAGTACAAATGCTCGTAGTAGGGATCTTCGCCTTTTTCTTTGCCATTGGCAGTAAAGTAAAGCTTACGAAGGGCACCATCTACTCGGGCAGCACCCGCTGTATGGTAAGGACCTGAGGTAAGTTGACGTTTAATGGTCCCGTCCTTTCCATACAGGTAAAAGTGTCCCCAGCCATCTCGCTCCGACCACCAGATCAAGTCATTTCCTAGCAATTCAGGTTTTTCAAAATCGATGTAGGTATTGCTTCTTTCTTCGATTACCAGTTCCTTCTGATTGGTTTTCAAATTCCATCGCAAAACATCTACTCGCTTGAGGTCCCTTGAGCTGATGGCAAAGTAAAATTCAGTGGCATTACCCAACCAAGTAGTGGGACGGAAATCATCATCCCGTGTATTTGCAGCAGGTGTCGTAGACCATAGCGAGAGGGTCTGGTCCTTGAACGTGTCAATGGGCAAGTTGCTCAGCGTCTGGTTATCAAAGGAGTAATGCACCAAATCCGATTGAGGCTGCTCCTTCTCCCCTGGCATGGCATACTTGTAGGTTTCCAAGGTAGGACGTGGATCTCGAGTATTGTGAATTACCCACAAATCCTTGACCTTTCGCTGATCCGTGCGTGTAAGAATAAATTGCTTGCTGTCCGCACTCCAAAGCACTGGAGCTCGCTTTCGATCGTTTTTCTTTTTTTCTACCTCTACATTGTCATCCCCACGATCTCCCCAGCCATATTCGTAATCTGCTACTCCATCTTTGGTAATGGCGTTTTCCACAAGGGTAGTATCCTTCAAATCCTTAACCGCCTTTAAAAAATTGGCTTTATCCATCCAAAACAGATTGAAATTTTTAACATACACTACTTTGGAGGAGTCTGGAGAAATATTCGCCCAAGCGAGACGGGTAGGCTCTTTTTCAGTTTCGATTTCTTTGAGTTGCTGAGAAATCAAATTGAATTGAAAGGTATGTACCTTCTTTTCTAGGGAGTCTTTGGAATTTTTATTTTTTGCTTTCAGCTCAGCCCAATCCTTCTTTAGCACCTCTGCGGTACTTTTAACCGTGAACTGGAGCGTGTTTTCATCTGCCAAAAGCTTCATGTTGTCCAATTTAAGATGCTGTCCATCAAAGGGATCATTGACCGCTCGGGTCAGCTCTGCCGCCAATTTGTCTGAATCAAAGAGTGGCGTTTTTGTTCTCCGAACCGGATCTACTAGCAGCCATTTTTTACCTTGAGAAGTTTCGTATTCGTACCAAAAGCGATCTGATTTTTTCATCCAATGCGCATCCACGCTGGTTGAAAAAATCATTTTCTTCAGTTTATCGGGTGAAAAACGAGCAGCTAGCTCGTAATTGCCTTTAAAGGCAGGTTGTTGTGCGAAACTTGAAAAAACGACAAGCAGGCAACACAGGCTAAGGATGATCTTTTTCATGGATAGGATGGATTACGAGGACGAAACTAAGGATTGATATGCAAGAGCTACAAACCGCTCGCATAATAGTTGATGGACTAGTTCATCAGAAATTCAGGCGGACTTGTAGATGATCATCCTGATTATTAACTTTTAATTAATCTAATTTTAATTTTGATAAAATAAAATTTCGTATTAGACACAAAAACATAACAGTTCAAACATAGTCAAGTGACGTTTGGAGTCTAATTTGTGAAACAAAACAAGCTACGTGAAGACTCACTACAAAACCATTGTTGTTTCGGATGTTCACTTGGGAACCAAGGGCTCCAAATCTAAAGAAATTGTACGGTTTTTGAAACAATTTCACTGCGACAACCTCATACTAAATGGCGATATCATCGACGGATGGCAGCTAAAGAAGTCTGGAAGCTGGAAACGGAAGCATACTAGATTTTTCAACCGTGTGTTGAAAATGATGGAAAGCCAAGCCACCAAGGTGTACTACCTTCGAGGAAATCACGATGATTTTTTAGATCAGATTCTCCCATTACAAATTGGAGGACTTCATATCCTAGCAGATATGACCTATGAAAGTAATGGAAAAACGTACTTCATTACACATGGGGATGTTTTTGATAGCATCACTACTAACCTACGCTGGATTGCCTACCTCGGTGACGTGGGCTACACTTTTCTACTCTGGCTCAACCGAGTAGTTAATTACTACCGAATGAGAAAAGGGCTTCCCTACTTTTCCCTTTCCCAATTTATAAAAGGAAAAGTGAAGCAAGCAGTCTCCTATGTGGATGATTACGAAATGGAATTGTCCAAAATGGCAAAATCTAAAGGCTGCGATGGAATCATCTGTGGCCATATCCATAAACCCGAAAATCGAATGATTGATGGGATTCATTACTTGAATTCTGGGGACTGGGTGGAGACCATGAGTGCATTGGCTGAAGATTTCGAAGGAAATTGGGAGTTGATTTATTTCAATGAGATTGATTTCAAGAAAGTTAATTATTCTTCCCATGCAGATCTGAAGATACAGCCAGATCATTTGGAAGCCGATATTTTACCCCAAGTAGCTTTTATGGGCATTGAAGACACACAGCTCAGTTCAAGAAGCATCCACCTGTAACCTATGCGATTCTTATTTTTGATTCAAGGGGAAGGGCGAGGTCATCTCACCCAGGCACTTTCCTTTGCAGAAATCCTACGAGCAGAAGGTCACGAACTTACTGGAGTAGTAGTTGGTAAAAGTCCAAGACGGAACCTTCCTGAATTTTTCATTCAAAAAATTGGAGTTGAAGTGACCGCAGTGGAAAGCCCAAACTTTGAAACAGATGGCTTAGAAAAACAAATTCTTCTCGGGAAAACAATCACAACCAACCTGCTTAAGGTTCCGATTTTCTGGAAGAGTTTGCAACACATCCATCGGGTAATCAAGGAAAAAAAACCTGAAGTCATACTTAATTTTTACGAACCCTTAGGAGGACTTTACTCCCTCTTTTTTAGACCGAAATCAGCTTTTTGGACGATAGGACATCAATACCTTGAGGCTCACCCAGATTTTGTTTTTGCACCAGGGCGTAGGCTAGAAAAATTTTTATTTAGAATGCACACACGCTTGACGGCATTTGGAGCAGAAGAGCGTCTTGCCCTTTCTTTTCTTCCCAAAGAAAATCAAGCTGGACTTCGAGTAGTTCCTCCTTTGCTTCGCAAAGAAGTAAAAGAGTTGAAGGTTAGCGCTGGTGATTTTTTCTTGGCTTACATGGTCAATCCTGGATATTCAGAGGAAATCCTCTCCTTTGCAAAGCTGCATCCTGACGTACAGATCAGAGCATTTTGGGATAAAAAAGGAGCACAAGAGTTTGAGTGCCCACTACCAAACCTAAGCTTCCACAAAGTAAACGATCAAGGCTTTTTGGAGGCCATGGCTTCCTGCAAAGGCCTCATGTGTACCGCAGGTTTTGAATCTGTCTGTGAAGCCATGTACTTGGGAAAGCCGGTGATCATGGTTCCTGTAGCGGGGCAATACGAACAAGCTTGCAATGCCTTGGATGGAGAACAATCTGGAGCTGGAAAAAAGGCTGATTTTTTTGACTTTACACTCCTTACAGCACTAGCTCATCCAGATCCAATTCACACCTTAAACTACCAGACCTGGGCTGAAAGTTGGCCTTCTGAATTCAAAAAACTAATTTACAAAACTGAGCAAAACTCAAAAAATGAAAGCCCTGAACTAGTTCTAAACTAGCAACCAAGACTTTCTCTTTCCTGCTGAGTTAGGTCCTCGAATTTTTTGTAGATCACTTTTCCAGCTACCTCAAGTTTTGCATAGGGAAAAGAGGCTCTTTTTACTTTTCCCCGCTCTTCTAGCGGTATTTGGGTGTAAAGTTGATCCAATGCTGCAGCATCCATTCGTAGCAGTTCAATTTCTAGATCGGTTGGCATAGAAAATTTACGGTTGGCATAAACTTTCACTTGGTACTTGCCATACAAATAGCTGTACGTAGCTACCAAATCTGAACCGCTAGATGCTGACTCATCTCCCTGACTCACAAAATTTACAGGTGTACCTTGAGACAAGGAGAGGGCTGCTTGATTCGGCTCAATCTGCTCTTGCTCTTCGGTCAAATTCTGAACTCCTCCAAAATAAATTCCTGCCGCAAGCAGCACCAGGGAACCTAGGAGTACAAGTTTGGATTTCATGGGAAATGGAGATGAATTTTTCATGGCAGTTGGACTAGAGGTTAAGAATCAAAAAATGGTCTTACAAAGGTAATTTTATTTTATATAAAGGATAGTTAATTTTTATAAAGACCAAAGCAGTGAAAAGTGAATTCAATCGGTTGATTTTTGAGACAAAGCAGAAAATTGACAGCCTAGACCCTATTTAAGTTTATTTCGGTGCCGATTTTTTTCTCAGATAACTCAAATTCTTTTGCGGCTTTCTGCGTTGAAAATGATAATTTCACCCCTCGCCCAACGAAGTACAAGTTCATGTCTGCCGAACATACACGTCTACAAGAAGATAAGGAAAAAAAGAAACATTGGAAGAAATGGGGACCCTACCTCACGGATCGCCAATGGGGCACAGTACGTGAAGATTACAGTTCCGATGGAGCGGCTTGGGAAAATGTGACCCACGACCATGCACGGAGCAAGGCCTACCGCTGGGGAGAAGAAGGAATTGCAGGCATTTCCGACCACAGACAGATCCTCTGCATGTCCTGGGCATTCTGGAATGGCAAAGACCCTTTTTTGAAGGAACGATTTTTTGGATTGACGGGCAACCAGGGCAATCATGGGGAGGACGTCAAAGAAATCTACTTCTACCAAGATTCCACCCCCACCCACAGCTACATGAAGATGCTGTACAAGTATCCTCATGCGGAATTTCCCTACCAAAAGCTGGTAGATGAAAATAAAAAGGCAAGCAAACTCCAAGACGAGTACGAATTGCTGGATACCGGAATATTTGATGAAGACCGGTATTTTGACATTGTCATTGAATATGCAAAAGCCGACGCAGAGGATATTGTAGCCTCGGCGACCATTACCAACCGTGGTCCTGAAGCAGCGAAGCTTTGGGTCTTGCCAACGGTCTGGTTTCGTAAATTTTGGTTTACTGGGCACGAACCCTTTATGCCTAAGATGACCCAGCTGAACTCGGATTCCTTGAAAGCCTTTAATCCGAGATCCGGGAACTATATTTTCAGTTTCAAGGGTCACCAAGAACTCGTTTTCTGTGACAATGAAACCAACAGAGAACGACTTTATGGCATCCCGAATGAGCGGAAATCTACCAAAGACGCCATCAATGACTACCTCTTGCACGGCGATGCCTCCAGACTTACTAGCGGCACTGGCACCAAGGCCGCTGCCATCTATGAACTGAACATTCCTGCTGGCGGAGAGGCGAAGGTTCAATTCCGCATGCAACGACAGCTTGAAGAAGATTCACAGGAGGCCATTCCTGTGATTCTCGAAAAACGCAAAAAAGAAGCGGATGAATTCTACCAGGTACTGCAACAACAGGTTACCAATCCAGAGCATTTAGCCATTCAGCGTCAAGCATATGCAGGCCTGCTCTGGTCCAAACAGTTTTACTATTACGATGTCAGCCGCTGGCTAGAGGGTGATCCAGGACGCTACCAACCTCCACAAGAACGAAAAAAAGGAAGGAATCACAATTGGACACACCTGCAGAACTTTGACATCATCTCGATGCCAGACAAATGGGAATATCCCTGGTATGCCGCCTGGGATTTAGCATTTCATTGCATCCCACTCGCACGCATCGATTCTGAATTTGCGAAAAATCAATTGCTACTCCTTCTCAATGAGTGGTATATGCATCCCAACGGGCAGATTCCGGCCTATGAATGGAATTTTTCAGATGTAAATCCACCAGTACATGCTTATGCGGTTCAGCGGGTATACCAAATAGATAAAAAATTAAACGGAGGGAAAGGCGATCAGCAATTTCTGGAGCGAGCCATGCACAAACTCATGCTCAACTTCACCTGGTGGGTCAATCGGAAGGATTCAGAAGGCAACAACATCTTTGAAGGCGGATTCCTTGGCCTTGACAACATTTCCTTATTTGACCGTAATCATGCCCAATACTATCAAGGCAAACTAGAACAGGCGGACGGCACCTCCTGGATGGCCATGTTCTCGCTCAACATGCTACGTATTTCCCTCGACCTCTGCGAACACAATACAGTCTACCAGTTTAGCGCAACCAAATTCTTAGAACACTTCCTCTACATTGCTGGCGCAATGAACAACATCTCTTCGGAACAAATATCGCTCTGGGATGACGAAGACAATTTCTTTTACGATGTGTTTCACTACCGAGGTAAAGAGCCTAAAAAACTAAAAGTAAGGTCTATTGTCGGCTTGATCCCTCTTTTTGCAGTAGAGCCCATTCGAGAAGAATTTTTTGATTCCCTCCCCGAATTCAAGAAACGGCTTGACTTTATTCTTAAAGAAAAACCCAAACTAGCCGCTTTGGTTTCCAGTTGGGTTCAACCCGGTTACGGAAAACGACGACTTTTCTCCCTCCTTCGGGGTCATCGTATGAAAAGTGTACTTCAACGCATGCTCGATGAAACCGAATTTCTTAGCGAATTTGGCATACGTTCCCTCTCCAAATACCACGAGCACAACCCCTATACCATGAAAATCAATGGGGACACGCTTTCAATTCGCTACACTCCAGGAGAGGCCGACACCCAAATGTTTGGTGGAAACTCCAATTGGCGAGGACCAATTTGGTTTCCAATCAACTTCCTGATCATGGAATCTTTGAAAAAATTTGATAGCTACTACGGGGATGACCTTTCCATCGAATATCCTACTGGATCAGGAAAATTCATGAGCATGGACATCGTTGCCAAGGAACTATCCCTTCGCTGCATTTCCATCTTTACCCGAGACAAAGACGGGAAGCGCCCTATGTATGGCAACCAAACTAAATTTCAAAAAGATCCTCACTTCAAAGACCAGTTCCTTTTTTACGAATACTTCCATGGAGATAGCGGAAAAGGCCTAGGAGCCTCCCATCAAACGGGTTGGACAGCCTTAGTAGCAGAAATGATCCACTCCTATTACCAACCAACAGCTAGCCACAAGGATGACACTTCTCCCCTTTTTAGAAGCTAATCGAATCGAGGCTGGTTGCGATGAGGTCGGAAGAGGCTGCCTGGCAGGCCCAGTAGTGGCCGCAGCTGTGATTTTGCCCCCAAACTACAGCAACCCCTGGATCCAGGACTCCAAAAAACTAAGTAAGCAAATTCGAGAAGACCTAATTCAGGAAATCAAAGACAATGCAATTGGATGGGCGATTGCTGAGGCTAGTGTCGCAGAAATTGACCAAATAAACATCCTGCAAGCCTCTTTTTTGGCCATGGAGCGCGCCATTCAGCAGCTACCACAGGCACCCGAACACCTGCTGATTGATGGCAATCGATGGAAATCCACCCTCCCCCATTCGTATACTTGCGTGATCAAAGGAGATGGAAAATTCGCTTCCATTGCGGCAGCATCCATCCTAGCAAAAGTTTACCGAGATGAGTTGATGGAGAAACTCGCACAAGAATTCCCCCACTACGGCTGGGAACAAAATGTAGGCTATCCTACCAAAAAGCACCGGGAAGGAATCCAATCCCATGGAAGCTGCCTTTGGCACCGAAAAAGCTTTCAGCTTCTTCCATTACAGCTAACCTTGGGATTGGAATAAACATAGCCCTTAGGCCATGTCTTTCATTTCACTGACCACCTTGGTGATGGTCTGCTTGGCATCTCCAAAGAGCATGAGGCAGTTTGGATACCCAAACAACTCATTTTCAACACCTGCATAACCTTTACCCATGCTTCGCTTGGACACAATCACCGTACGAGCTTTGTCCGCATTGAGAATCGGCATGCCAAAAATTGGGCTTTGCGGGTTTGTCCTAGCCGCTGGGTTGACTACATCGTTGGCTCCTACCACAAATACCAGATCCGTATTCGAGAAGTCATCGTTGATATCGTCCATCTCGATCAACTTGTCATAAGAAATATTCGCCTCAGCAAGTAGCACATTCATGTGCCCAGGCATACGGCCCGCCACTGGGTGAATGGCAAACCGGAAATTGATGTTTCGCTTTTCACACTGCTCCATCAATTCACGGATCACGTGCTGCGCTTGTGCTACAGCCATCCCATAGCCAGGTACTACAATGACAGAAGAAGCAGAATCGAAAAGCATAGCTGTTTCCTCCACACCAATTTCTTTAACCACTACCGCAGGACCATCCGCTCCACCTGCAGCCACTGTTTGTCCAAAACCACCTAGCAACACATTGACCAAAGAACGGTTCATGGCCTTGCACATGATCTGTGTCAAGATAATTCCAGAGGCCCCAACAAGCGAACCAGCAACAATTAACACATTGTTACTTAGAATAAATCCTGTAGCACAAGCTGCCATACCAGAGTACGAGTTGAGCAAGGAAATCACCACAGGCATGTCTGCTCCTCCAATCGGAATCACCGTCAATATCCCGAGTAGCAAGGAAATGACAATCAATATAATGATGTAATTTACTTGACTCGGGTCAAGGAATACGAGTACGGAAGCAGCAACAAACGCGATGAGCAAAAGTAGATTCAATAAATGCTGACCTTTGAAAGTGATGGGTTGACCGGAAACTTTTCCATCCAGCTTGAGGTAAGCCACCATGGAACCCGTGAACGTCACCGCACCAATTAGTACGGAAACGATAATACTAGTTAGGTTGATTGCATCCAACGATGCTAGATCTGTATCTCGCTTGAAATAGTAATCCGACAGGGCGACTGCAAAGGAAGCAAGGCCTCCAAAACCATTGAATAGCGCGACCATCTCTGGGATTTTTGTCATCGCTACTTTCTGGGCATAATACAAACCGATCGCCGATCCCACCAAAATCGCTATCCCTATTTCCAATAAGGTAAGTACCTCCAAGGTGAATAAAGTAGCCGCAATAGCAATGACCATGCCCACTGCAGAAATTACATTTCCTTTGCGCGCATCTTTGGTCTTACCTAAATACTTGATCCCTATTATAAACAGCACCGAGGCTATCAAATAGGCAATTTCAATTCCTATTGTCATTTTTTCTTAAACATTTTAAGCATTCGATCGGTCACCACATAGCCACCTACCACATTGATAGTAGCCAGGACTAGCGCTACCAATCCCAACCATTTGCTGAGCGTACTGTAGCCCAACTCATTGCTGGCAATTAGGGCCCCTACAATGGTGATCCCAGAGATGGCATTTGATCCGGACATGAGGGGTGTATGCAGGGTGGGTGGTACTTTAGAAATAAGTTCAAACCCGAGGTAACTCGCCAAGACAAGAACATAAATCAGTACGATTAGCGCTGATATAGACATAGCTGATGTTATTTATTGAGAAAGAATTTGTTTGGTAAACGCATGCACAAGTTCCCCCTGATGCGTGATCAATACACCCTTGGTGATCTCATCCTCCAAGTCAAGAGTGATTCCAGATTCACCTGCCAGATGGAAGGCAAGGGTACTAATATTGGTTGCATAAAGCTGACTTGCATTGACTGGAAGCAAGGAGGGAAGATTGGATTCCCCAACTAGGGTGACACCATGCTTGACAACGGTGGCATTTTTCTCTGAGATTGCACAATTGCCTCCAGACTCCACCGCCATATCCACGATCACCGATCCGGCCTTCATGCTCTTTACCATGTCCTCAGTCACAAGAATAGGAGATTTTTTTCCCATCACTAAAGCTGTGGTGATCACCAAATCCGCTTCCTTGATTTTCTCACGAATCAGCTGTTGCTGCTTCTCCAAGTACTCCGCTGAAACTTCCCGCGCATAGCCTCCTTCGGTTTTCACACCCTCCACTCCTTCTACGCTTAGGTACCGACCTCCGAGAGACTCTACTTGCTCCTTCGTTTCAGGCCGCACATCGGTACATTCCACCACCGCTCCCAACCTTTTGGCTGTCGCAATGGCCTGCAATCCTGCCACTCCAGCGCCAAAAATCAAAACCCGAGCAGGTGTAATGGTTCCCGATGCAGTCATGAGCAAGGGAAATATTTTTCCAAGGTAATTTGCCCCAAGCAGCACTGCTTTGTAACCTGCAAGGTTGGCCTGCGACGAAAGCGCATCCATTTTTTGTGCCCTAGAGATTCGTGGCACGGCATCCATTGAAAAAGTGGTGATGCGCTTCTTATTGAAGGCCTCCAAAATCTCAGGATACTGGTAGGCATACATGTAGGAAATGTATCCTGCATTCTCCTTCATTTGTGCGATTTCTGCTACCGTTGCCAAATTGACCTTAAGCACCAAATCAGCGCCCAATGCCTCTTTGGAAGTTCCTATTGTCGCTCCCGCAGCTTCATACTCCTGATTTGAAAAAAAAGATTTTTCACCAGCACCAGACTCCACTACCACCTCAAATCCCTTTTTTCGAACAAGCTTCACCACCTCTGGGCTCAGGGCCACTCGGTTTTCATATTCTTTGGTTTCTTTAATTACGCCGATGATCATGGATTTGAATTAATCTTTAGGTGGTTAGGGTACCGAACAAGAATACTTAGTAACTATTCACCAGCACTTTGGTCGATAGATTTACTAAATCTTCAATGGAATGCAGGTCTAATGAACGAAAACTTTAGAATAGAAGAAAATGCATTCACATATTTTTAAAGTTAGTTGAATTCTTTTTCTTCTGTTGCTCTAACTACAACCCTACCTAAAAGTTTAAATTAGAATGAATCTCGGAATTTTTGATTTTTTCTTTGCCTTTCACAAAAATCAAAAGCAACTTGGGGAAGAATGCAGTAGCGCAAGTTGAAACCTTGTTTTTTGAACCTCACAACTCTTTGAATCACTTCTTAACTAGTCAATACCCATTTAGTGTGCCAACAACCTAACCCATGAAAAAATCTGAAACCAAAACCTCCGGTCAATCCAGGAGAGATTTTATCAAAAATGCAGCCATTGCATCTTCTTTTTTCATCGTTCCTAGACATGTGCTTGGAGGTGTGGGATTTATCTCACCTTCTGACCAGCTCAACTTGGCTGCTATTGGTGCAGGAGGGAAAGGGAAAAGTGATATCTTCAATGCCTCTGTGAATGGCAGAGAACGCGTCGTAGCCTTGTGCGATGTGGATTTTTCCGGCTCAGCCAAAGATTCTGTTGCTAGTTTTCCAAAAGCAAAGCTCTATGCAGATTACCGCAAAATGCTCGAGGAGATGAAGGATATTGATGCAGTCACCATTTCCACTCCAGACCATGTTCATGGTCCTGCAGCTAAATTCTGCATGGAGCGTGGCAAACACGTCTATGTACAGAAACCAATGACCCACAACATCCGCGAAGCACGCCTACTCACCCAGATGGCAAGAGATAAAAAGGTGGTCACCCAAATGGGAAATCAAGGAGCTTCCAACCCACTCATGGAAATGATCAAAGGCTGGATGGATTCCGATAAAATTGGAAAAGTTTCCAAGGTTCAAATCTGGACCAACCGTCCCGTTTGGCCTCAAGGAGGCGCATTTCCGAAAGCAGACCCCAGCAATAAGCCCTCAGATATGGAATGGGACCTTTGGCTAGGCCCTGCCCCTGAAATTCCTTTTACTCCCAACTTGCACCCTTTCAACTGGAGAGGCTGGTGGGATTATGGAACAGGCGCACTTGGAGATGTAGGATGCCACCTAATGGATATTCCTTTTCGAATGCTTGGCCTCCAGTATCCACTTGATGCCGAATGTTCAGTAGGCTCAGTTTATTCCCAAATGTGGACTCCAGACTACAATCCAGCTGGCTGTCCAGCTTCTTCATTCATCACCTTACATTATGGCCCAACCGGCAAAAATGCGGTTCCGCTGGAAATGACCTGGATGGATGGTGGAATTCGACCTTCCCACCCAGACATTATTCCTGCAGACCACGATCTTGGCGGTGCCAACTCGGCCAATGGAGTCATGATGATCGGTGAAAAAGGAATCATTACCCACAACATCAACGACAGTTCGCCATTGATGCCGAAGCTTTACCTCTACGATGGTACCCAGGATTTTGGTCCTGATCGACTTCCTGTAACCGAATCCGAGTATGGTCACCAACGAAAGTGGGTAGATGCCTGCAAGGCTGGATTCGGTTCAAGCGAACACAAAGGCTTGACCTCTTCCTTCGATTATGCAGGTCCGATGACCGAAACGGTGTTGATGGGTAACCTTGCTATCCGAAGTTTCATGCTTCGAAGACCAAACAGTAAGGGGCAGCAAGAATTCTTTGGCCGTAGAAAGTTGCTATGGGATGGTGAAAACATGCGAATCACCAACTTGGAGGAAGCCAACCAGTTTGTCGGCCGTACCTACAGACCAGGATTTGAGGTTTAATTCGCCTAAACCTATAGAATTTAACCGTGAGACCAGTTCTCACGGTTTTTTTTGTGTATTTTCATCCCTACTTATCGTAAAATTTCAGTGCATGAAGGCCATAGTCTTTGAATCCTTTGGGCAAGCCCCAAAGGTCGCCCAAGTACCCGATCCAGATACGCCCGAGCAAGGCATTCTCCTGGAAGTGAAGGCCTCTGGGATTTGCCGAAGTGATTGGCATGGTTGGATGGGACATGATCCCGATATCGTACTTCCACATGTTCCAGGACATGAATTTGCAGGGATCATCCGCGAGGTGGGCAAGGGAGTTAAAAATTGGAAAGTAGGCGATCGGGTCACCGTACCCTTTGTTTGTGCTTGCGGAACCTGCCCCACCTGCCATAGCGGCAACCAGCAGATCTGCGACGATCAGTTTCAACCTGGATTCACGCACTGGGGCTCCTTTGCTCAATACGTAGCCGTACACCGAGCAGACAGCAACCTAGTAAAACTACCCGAATCCGTTAGTTTCGAGGCTGCTGCAAGTTTGGGATGCAGGTTTGCCACCTCCTTTCGTGCGGTAGTGGCGCAAGGCAAGGTATCTGGGGGACAATGGGTGGCCGTACATGGATGTGGAGGGGTGGGCTTATCTGCCATCATGATTGCTGCTGCGCTAGGCGCCACGGTCATTGCGGTGGATATCGATCCAGAGAAATTAGCACTTGCCAAGGCTGCGGGAGCTGCTTATTTGGTGAATGCAAGGGACCAACCCGATGTTTCAACCGCACTTATGGAACTCAGCAAGGGAGGCGTCCATGTATCCGTTGACGCCTTGGGAAGTAAAATAACTTGCTACAACTCGATTTCCTGTCTCAGGAAACGTGGAAAACATATCCAAGTTGGGCTTCTGGCAGGAAGCGAAGCCAATCCACCTGTTCCCATGCACTTGGTTATCGCCAAGGAACTGGAGATTCTAGGAAGCCATGGCATGCAAGCACATGCCTATCCAGAAATGATGCAAATGATTTTGGATCATAAAATAGCTCCTGAGCAATTGATTGGAAGAAGAATTTCGCTGGAGGCAGCAGCAGAGGCCTTGATGCGCATGGACTCCTTCGAAGAAAAAGGGATGGCCATGATTACTCAATTTTAAACAAGTAAAGGATCAATGGGAAAAAATAAAAAACGCTGGTTTATCCAGTCTGTGGCAGGATTACTACTCACCGGTGCAGGATTGTCGACTTGCATCCATGCTGGAGTGGAAAAATTAGGGGGAGAAGATTGGTTTTATACAGGCACTTTGGGCCTAGTGATTTTCCAGGCGGGTATGTGCCTAGTGATTGATGGAGTAAGGTACCGGTAAGAAGGAGACGTGGGCATGGAGTTAGTTCCTAGTCAGAAATTAAATAAATTCCCAGGCATTACTGCCCAGAAATTCCTACATTAGAAGGTATTCCAAGCAAGTCCCTTTTTACTTTATTTTTTACAATCGGGCAGGAATAAACTTAAGAATAGGAGTTAAAACTCTTGGATTTGATTTTAAACTAGAGCGCTTAACCTAAGTCTAACCTTTTAAACTTTCATGTCATGATCAAAAAAATCACTTTTGCCGTACTCATCATCCTGGTAGGTATTCAATTTGTTCCCATGCAAAAAAATGATTCCGGAACACAAACCTTTGACATCAGCCAAAACTACCAGGTTCCAGACCATGTCAGCACCATTTTACAAGGTGCTTGCAACGATTGCCACACCAACATGACTACCTATCCTTGGTACAGCAAGGTTCAACCCATTGGCTTTTGGCTCAACCAACACACTAACGAAGGAAAGGAACATTTGAATTTTTCTGAATTCACCTCCCTTCCGCTTCGGGTGCAAAACCATAAGTTTGAAGAGATCATAGAAATGGTGGAAGAGAAAGAAATGCCACTCCCATCCTACACGTACCTTGGCCTACATCCTGAAGCCAATCTTTCCGATGCCAACCGAAAAGTGTTGGTTGATTGGGCCAAAGAGCAAATGGCACTGCTTGCAGCCACACATCCTGCAGATAGCTTAAAGATGAAGCCAAGACCAGCAGCTTCTGAATAATTAACCTTTATTTGATTAGACTGGGAAAGGAAAATCCCAGTCTATTTTTTTCTACCCTTCCTACCATGAAAAAATTTTCAGCTACAGAAGTCCGATGGGGAGTGCTAGGCGTGGGCAAAGTGTGCGAACTCAAATCCGCACCGGCGATGAACACGATCTTACACAGCAAGCTAGTGGCTGTTATGCGGCGAGATCCAGAAAAAGCCCACGACTATGCAACGCGCCATGGCGTTCCCAAATGGTATAGCAATGCTGCAGACCTTATCCAAGATCCTGAAGTCAATGCGATTTACATTGCCACTCCTCCACATGTACACTTGGAACTCACCCAACTGGCAGCAGCGGCGGGAAAGCCTGTGTATGTGGAAAAGCCCATGGCACGCAGCTATGCCGAATGCTTGCAAATGATTCAGACCTGCGAAAAAGCAGAAGTACCCTTATTTGTCGCCTATTACCGAAGAAAGCTCCCTCATTTTGTAAAAATCAAGGAGCTCCTGGAAACAGGTGAAATTGGGGATTTGAGAACGGTACATATCAACCTAAAGCAAGTCCTTACACCCAACTTGGTGAGCAATTCTAAAGAAAACTGGCGTGTCCTTCCCGAAATCGCAGGGGGTGGATATTTTTACGACCTAGCCTCCCACCAACTGGACTTACTAGACTTCTTTTTTGGCAAAATCACACATGCAACAGGCTTTTCTACCAACCAAGCGAAGGCTTATCCTGCCGAAGACTTGGTGACTGGGAGCTTTGTCTTTGAAAACGGGGTAATCGGTACTGGAAACTGGTGTTTTACCACCTCATCCGCCTCAGAAATTGACGAAATCGTGATTGATGGATCCAAAGGACAAATTCGTTTCGCAACATTTGGAGAAGGGGCATTTGCCCTTCTTCGACCGAATCAAAAGCCACTTCATTTTCACTTAGAGCTTCCCCATCACATCCAACGACCCCTAATCCAAAGTATCGTAGAAGAATTACTTGGCAAAGGAAATTGTCCCAGTACCGGAATCTCTGCAGCACGGACCAATTGGGTGATGGAGGAATTAACCAAAACAAGAATTGTTTAAAGAAATCAAATCAAAATCAACTCTATTTTTAGTTCTTTACTCCTGCTTTTACTTAGATTTAAGTTCGATTTATCTTGTTCTAAAATGAAAAGAATTTTTCTTATCCTGCTATTAATAAGCACACTTAGTGCGAATGCCCAGACCTTTGACTCCTCCCTTCCTATCAAATACCGAAACATCGGTCCATTTAGAGGAGGAAGATCCGTCACAGCCACAGGAGTACTCCAAGACCCGCTAACCTATTACTTTGGCACTACGGGTGGAGGACTTTGGAAGACCAGCGATGCAGGTCAACATTGGGAAAATATCTCGGATGGATTTTTTGCTACCAGCTCAATTGGGGCCGTAGCGGTAGCAGAAAGCAATCCCAACATCGTCTATGTAGGAATGGGTGAACATGCGCCTAGAGGGGTCATGACCTCTTACGGGGATGGCGTTTACAAATCCACCGATGCTGGAAAAACCTGGAAAAAATTGGGTTTGGAGAAGACCCAACACATCTCTCGAATTCAAATCCATCCTAGCAACCCGGATGTACTTTATGTGGCTGCCCAAGGAGCCCTACATGCTCCCAACGAGGACCGAGGGGTATACAAAAGCATCGATGGAGGCCTGACCTGGGAAAAAATCCTATTTGTAGATCACATGACCGGTGCAGTGGAACTATCCATGGACATGAACTACCCAGAAATCCTCTACGCAGCCATGTGGGAGCACCAGCGTTTTCCTTGGCAAGTGAAGTCTGGAGGCCCTGGATCAGGATTGTACAAATCCACCGACTCAGGGAAATCCTGGAAAAAAATTCACAAGGGCCTCCCTGAGGAAAAAGGGAAAATGGCCATATCTGTTTCTAGAGCAAATTCCAGCAAGGTATACGCCTTGATTGAAAGCAATACTGAGAAAGATTTAGGGGGATTATTTGTATCCGAGGATGCAGGCGAAAGCTGGACCCTAATCAACAAGAGCAACCGACTGACGCAACGCGCTTGGTACTACATCGAAGTCTTTGCCGATCCTGTCAATGAGCACAAAGTATATGTGCAGAGCGCTCCATTCTTAGTGTCAATTGATGGAGGAAAAACCTTTGAAGACATCGATGGAGCGCACGGAGACTACCATGACCTATGGATCAACCCCAAAAATCCAAACAACCTGATCTTAGCAGACGATGGTGGAGGATCCATTTCCTTCAATGGCGGAAAAACCTGGTCTACGCAGAGCAACATGCCGACGGCACAGTTTTACCGAATCAATGTAGACAACCAGTTCCCCTACCGCATCTATGGTGGGCAGCAGGACAATACTTCCGTTGTGATTTCTAGCATAGGCCTAGGCCGTGGAGGAATTACCCAGGAGCATTGGAACAATTCTGCTGGAGGCGAGTCTGCCTTCTTGGCCTTTGATCCAAATAATCCCCGCTACGTACTCGGAGGAAGCTACCAAGGGACCATTGAGGTCTTGGATATGGAGACGCAAGGCTCCACCAACATCATGGCAGCACCCATTCAATACCTCGGCATGGATGCCAAGGACATGAAGTACCGGTTCAACTGGAATGCTCCGATCATCTGGTCACAGCACGAACCGAACACCTATTACCATGGTGCTCAGATCCTCTTGAAAACCCAAGACTTGGGCAAAACTTGGAAGGAAGTATCTCCTGACCTCACCCGCAACGAAAAGTCCAAGCAAGGAAAAGGAGGCGTTCCCTTCACCAACGAAGCCGTAGGAGCGGAAAATTACGGCACCCTTGCTTATGTAATCGAAAGCCCCCATGCAGCAGGTACGATTTGGACTGGTTCAGATGATGGACTGGTGCAACTCACACGAGACAATGGGAAAACTTGGGCCAATGTCACACCCAAGGATCTGAAGGAATGCTTGATCAATGCGATCGAAGTTTCTCCCCATGATCCTGCCACGGCCTATATCGCCACCACCCGCTATAAATTCAACGACTATACCCCCGCGATCTACAAGACCACAGATTACGGAAAAACCTGGACCAACATTTCCAAAGCGATTCCTTACGGCGCTTTCACACGCGTGGTTCGAGAGGATGCTAAGGTAAAGAACTTGCTTTTTGCGGGCACAGAACAAGGTATGTACCTCTCCAAAGATGGAGGACTCAATTGGGTACCTTTCCAACTCAATCTACCCGTAACTCCCATTACAGACCTCAAAGTGGCGCATGATGACCTAATCGTGGCTACGGCTGGCAGATCCTACTGGATTTTGGACGAATTGAATGCAGTACGAGAAGTAAAAGCTAGCGTGGAAAAGGTTAGCCTCTACAGCCCAGAAAAAGCGCTGTTAGGCAGTTGGTATTCTTCCATGAATGGAGGTAACCTAGATGAATTTACCGGAACGGACCCCTTCCAAGGTCAAAACCCAGCGACTGGAATGGTGCTGTACTACCAGCTACCGGAAACTTTCGCAGACAGTACAGAATTGACTTTGGAAATTCACGATGCCCAAGGAAATCTAGTACGCAAGTTAAGCTCAAAAAGAAACCCAGATTTTCAATCCTACGCCGGGGGGCCATCCCCAGAACCAACTCTTTCTACCCGAAAAGGCGTAAATCGATTTGTTTGGGACCTGCGCTACCCAACTGTTCCAGGAATTCCTACCGCCTACATCGAGTCTAGCTTCCGTGGCCATAAAGCCAGCCCAGGCACTTACACCTTAAAATTAAGCGCTGCTGGAGTCACAGCAGAGGCCAAGGGGGAAATTCAGGATGTGCCAGGAAGTAAAGTAACCGTAGCGGATTTTCAATCCTACCATCAGTGGATGAGTGCATTAGAAGGGGAAGTCACTCAGATGCATCAGTTAGTCAATACTGCAAAAGGATACCAGGACCAATTGAAAGACTTGGTGGGGCGCTTGGATAGCAAAACAGAATTCCAAGAAGTTAAAGTGGCCGCTCAAGCACTAATCAAAGAATTGACGGCTTGGGACGAGTCCATGGTGCAGCGCAAATCCACTGCCTACGACGACGTGGAAAACTTCCCCAACAAGTTCACTGCCAACTTCCTATACATGATGAACCATGGTGAAAGCAGTATCCCAAGCATCAACGAAGGCACCAAAGCACGTCATGCTGAGTTGCTAACGGAGTGGAAACCATTGGAGGCAGAGGGTAAGCGATTGGTAGAAAAAGCCATCCCTGCATTCAATGCACTTGCCAAAGAAAAAGGCGTGGGCGTACTTTTCCTCAAATAAACCTGTCAACCCGCTAAGAGCAGGAACTAGGAAGTTCTTGGTTCCTGCACCTATATCAGTTAGTATTCCTCAACAAAAGAAATTGAACTCTATGCGCTACCTTCTTTTTGCACTAGTATTGATCTGTACTGCTGCCTGTACTCAAAAACCCAGCTCTGAGGGCGAGGCCATTGCTTTGCCTGTAGAAGATTCCGTTTTTACCACCCCCCTCGGTAAAACCTACCCAATCCCTGATCCTAGTGAAGAAGCACTTGCAGAATTTGAGGAAGCAAAGGAGGAATACGAAGCCAGCCCCAATGATGTTGAGGCGGTCATTTGGTATGGTCGAAGAACTGCTTACCTAGGGAGATCTCGCCAGGCTATAGCCATCTATACCGAACGAATTAAAAACTTTCCTGAGGATGCTCGCCTGTACAGGCACCGAGGTCATCGCTACATCAGCATTCGGAATTACGAAGCAGCGATAGCAGATTTAGAAAAAGCTGCTTCCATGATTCAAGGCACCCCAGATCAAATTGAACCTGACGGCATGCCCAATGCACAAAATATCCCCTTAAGTTCACTTCATAGCAATGTGTGGTACCATCTAGGACTAGCCTACTACCTTACACACCAGTACGAAAAAGCCTATCAAGCTTACCTCAAGTGTAGAGACAGTGGTTCCAACTACGACAATATCGTATCCAGTACCCACTGGCTGTACATGATTCAGCAGCGCTTGGGAAATCCAGCAAAAGCCGATTCATTGCTGGCCCCAATTAAAAGGGAGGGGATTGTAATCGAAAACCAGGCTTACGCAGATCTCTGTGGCCTATACAAAGGTTGGATATCAGCGGATTCTCTTGCAGCAAAGGGCGCGGGTAGCCCTTCACAAGATGCGATGCGCTATGGCCTTGCCAACTGGCATTTGTATAATGGAGATACCACACAAGCAGTACAGTTGATGGAGGGCTTGGTGCAGGAAAAAGCATTCACTTCCTTTGGCTACTTGGCTGCGGAGAGTGATCTCCTTAAGTATTTTCCAAAAAACAGGTAGTAGCAGTTTGCGCAACTATCAAGAGTTCGTTTGTGGGGCTTTGATACTCAAGACCGCCCGATCTGTATTGTAAATCAAGGTTTCGGTAGTTCCAATTTGGTAACTAGGCTTTCCCTTTCGAGACACAGATACTAGGGCTACAATCGCTATCCCCTTAGCCACGCAAAATGAATGAATACCGGCTACGGTAGTGGTATCGTTGACCACATGGCTGTGTAAGGTAACTTCTTCGTTGCCTTTAGAGAAGGCCGCCATGGCTCGTTCTGCTTCGTTGGTGTTGACAAAATGTTCAGGTGTGTTGACGTAAACTAAATGTAGCGAGGCACTGAACAATTTGACAAAAGGAATAAAACTATCGAAAACTTGTTTGGACGACCCAGTAAAGGTTGAAGCAAAGGCCAACTTTCGAAAAGCATTGCCATCTAAGGTTTTTTTAACTGCCAATACAGGACATGGAGCGTTTCTTAGCACATTTTGAAGCGTTGACCCGATAAATTTTCCCTCCGAAAAACCTTTCCCATAAGTCCCCAAAACCACCAAATCTGCCTGCTGTGCATCGATTACCCTGAGAATTTGCTCGGCAGGCACTCCTATTTTAACGATCACCTGAATCTCATTTTTTGAAAAAGACATCATTTTTAGGTACTCAGGAATCCGTGCGGAAGTCTCATCCAATTCTTCTTGAAGGTCAGGATAGGTTTTCCTGGCTTTTTCGGGAAGGAGATCCCAATCAATTTGTGAAGGAATTACAGTCACAGAGATTAGTTGAACCGGGGCTTTTGCAGCAATTTTTTTTGCGCTTTGCAAGGCTGCTAACGCATATTCTGAAAAATCAAAGGGAATGAGAATGGTTTTCATGGAACCTTGGTTTAATGAAGTAGGTACCAAAGTTGCCTAAATAAAAAAGGGAAAAACTTGATAAAAATCAGTTGAAAACAAGATTTAAATTAGGTATTCAACCAAAATTAAAAGACATATTCCATCTTTTGATTGCAGCGTCCGTAAGCTCCGCATTCGAGTTCGCAGGATACAAACCCGAGTCTATGGTAGAGTTTAATGGCTGCTTCTAACTTGGTGTGGGTGTAGAGGCGAACTTTCGTTGCTCCCTTTTGGCGGGCAACTTCTAAAATTTGCTTTCCAAGCAGTTCCCCTGCTCCTTTCCCTTGAAATTCAGGTGAAACCCCCATTTTAATCATTTCCCAAACTCCCTCCTCGCTGGGAATAAGCGCTACCGTTCCTGCAATGTGCGCTCCAATTTTGGCAAAAATAATTTCTCCTCCCTTTGCAAGAATTGTTTGTTCTGGATTCTCCAATTGAGCAAGATCAAAGGGCTCCAAGGAAAAATACTGCGTGACCCAGGCCTTGTTGATCGATTCAAAATAGGGTTGCAAGTCAGGTGAAAAGGGGATAATTTCGAACGAATCTTGAGCCATACACAGAAATTTTTACCAAAAGTACGCCAAATCAAGTAGCTTAGAAATCAAAATAATTTGGATCTCCATGAAAAATACCTACTTATTCCTTTGCGCCCTACTCTTCAGTGGTCTTGTGCAGGAAGTCAAAGCGCAAACTCCCGCAGCAAAACTTCAGGAACTTAATCTTACCCTTCCAGAGATCAGTCAACCCATTGCGAATTATGTGAAGTGGAAGCAGGTGGGCAACTTGCTTTACCTAGCTGGATCTGGTCCCAAAATCTATGGAAAAGTAGGTGCTGACTTGTCTACCGAACAAGGCTACGCCGCAGCCAAGGCTACAGGGCTGGAAATCATTGCCGTGCTCCAAGCCGCGACGGGCGACCTAGGTCGAATCAAGCAATTTGTAAAGGTCTTGGGTATGGTCAATTGCACGCCGGACTACACGGCACAGCCTGCCGTCATCAATGGATTTTCCGACCTAATCGTGGCTGTATTTGGTGAAAAAGGCAAGCATGCTCGATCCGCTGTAGGTGTGGGTTCCCTTCCCAATAATATGGCGGTAGAGATTGAGGTGATCGTCGAATTGGAAGACAAGTAAGCATGACAATTAGCGCATGCAATGCGCTAGTTTTTAAAACAAGCTCCCTTGAAAAGGATGGCCCTCTAACTCCAAGAGGGCTTTTTTCTTGTCCAAGCCTCCGGCATATCCGGTGAGGCTTCCATTCGTTCCGATGATGCGATGGCAGGGCAAAATAATCAGCAAGGGATTGGCTCCAATGGCTGTTCCTACGGCTCGAATTGCTGCAGGATTGCCCAGCTGCTCGGCCAACTTGGCATAAGTAGTGGTTTGCCCGAAGGGAATTTTTCCAACTGCCAGCCATACCTTCCGTTGAAAGTCCGTGCCTCCCAAGCCAATAGGCAGGTTGAAGATTTGTCGTTGCCCCGCAAAGTACTCTTTCAGCTGCTTTTGGGTTTCAAGTAAGAGCGGCTCGAGGAGTTCGCCCTCCACTGCCTGTTGGGTAAATTTCAATTCCGAAAGGCATTCTTCTCGGATGCTCAGTTGGATATTTCCTAATGGTGAGGGGATGATAGGCATGGATGAAACGGGTTTAACTGATGCACAATCTATATTTCCATACTTCCCGTACTTGTTCAAAATCCACTTCAAAGGGAGGATAGATCGGATTGGCGGAGCAGAGCAAGATCTTTTGTTGCCCTTGATGCCGCTTGTACCCAATCTTAAAAGTGACACCATCCTGCTCAGTCACAATGACATAGCGATCTCCATCCTTTAAGCTGGTCCAGTCTTCTAGGTATTCGCAGACAATCCAGGCGCCATCCGGGATGGGAAGCATGGAGTCTCCATCTACTTGAAAGACCCGGTGTTTTTTATTCGTAGGGAGAAAAGGCAACGAAAACCTCGGCAAGTCGGAGATAAATTCCGGGTCGGCAAATCCTGCCAGATAGCTTGCCTTGGCACGCTGCGAAACCACTTCAATCAATTCACGTCCCTCCGCATCTACTGTGGTAGAGAGAATTCGGAGGTTTCGACCACGGAGAAAGTGATCGGTTTCCAAAAGTTGGCGCAACTTATATTCCGAAAAAGAGGCCAGCTCCTCGCGAACCAACACATCCAAGGACAGCTTGAAGTAATCGGCAAAAAGGAGGAGTACCTCCAAGGGAGGAGTAATGTTCCGTTCGTA